>NZ_JAJVKV010000008.1:0-300000 GCF_024198175.1 Pyxidicoccus xibeiensis | reverse complement strand
GCTCTCGCTCACCAGGGACTGCAGCGACCTCGGGATGTCGGCGGACATGCCGATCGTGGCCCCGCGCGCCCGGTCCGCGATGGGAGTGCGTGCATTCCCCTCCCGGTCCGCGAGCGTGCCCTGCAGCGCTTCCGCATGCCGCCGGGACGCGAGCGCCCCACCCGCCTGGATTCCCACCTGAAGCAGCGCATTGCCGAGAATCTCCGCCGCGCGCGCGGCGCGCATGCCGGCGGGGAGTCCCTCGAGCGCCGCGAGCTGGTCGAGGATGCCAGCGCCCATCATCACCATGCCGAGGCCATCGGTGCCGAGCCCGACAATCCACAGGGCGCCCTGCACCCGCGCCCAGCTCAGCGCCGAGCGGGTGGCGCCGCGCCCCGCCTGCGAGGCCGCGCGCATGCCCGCGCCGATCTGCGAGAGCCCCACCAAGGCGCCCGCGATGTCGACGATCTCCATGGCCGTCTGCGCGTCGACTCGGAGGGTGCCCATCTCGCCGCGGTGGTAGAGGCGGTAGGCGGACGGCATCGCGCCGACGATGCCGACGGGCACGAGCAGCACCAGCGAGGCACCGCCGGTGAACGGCGCGGCGACGATGGCCGCGAGGGTGATGAGCTGGGTGACGTTCTCGACCGCGTTGACGGCAATCGTGGCGAGGCTGCGCGCGACGCGGACCGTGCGCGCCACCCCGCCCGACGTCGGCGTGGCGACGGCGCGCGGCGTGCCCGTGGGAAGGAACACGGAGAGGTAGCCGGCCCCGTAGCCGCTCTGGCCCTCGAGGATCTCGAGGATGGCGTTGAGGATGGCGTCGTGGTCGGGGTTGTCGCGAACGTGGGTGCCGTTGGACCAGGCGTCCTCGGTGCCGCTCCGGTCGGTGGTCAGGTCGGAGACCGCCCAGTGCGCACGCGCGGGGTCGCGCCTGTCGTCGAGGCGCGCGGCCTCCAGCAGCAGGTGGATGGGGCTGCCCACGTCCGTCACCAGCGTGGCGACGAGGCGGATGGGGTGATTTCCGGCCACCGTCGCGCGGGCGCTCCGCATCTCGAGCAGGCGCTCCACGGACGTTATCTGCGTGGCGAGCCCCGCGGAGGTGAGCCCCTCCTCACCGGGGCCGGGGGTGCGGGCGTCGATGCGCGCCTTCTGCGCCCGGAGGTCACGCAGCCGCGCCTGGAGGATGTCCGCGATGCTGCCGTGGAGCCCACGCCGGAGCGCGTCCCGCTCCGCCACCAGCTCCGTGCGGTTCGGGAGCGACTCGTCGGGGTTCGAGAGGAGGCTCTCCAGCTCCACGAGGCGCGCTTCGCTCTGGGTGAGGTTGCGCGTCTCGGCGGAGGTGCGCAGCTCCGCCATCGACTGCGGGGTGCGGGCCCAGAACGGCAGCCACGCCACGCTCGTGGCCCGGCGGAAGCTCGACGAGTCGCGGTCCTCGTCGAACTTCGGGGTCGCGCGGCAGCGCACGATGTGGAGCCCGCCCTCGTTCAGCGAGAACCGCTCCTCGTTCCGCGGCTTCGTCATCTCGCTGATGACGTTGCGGACCACCGTGCCAATCATGCCGACCATGGCGCTCGCGGCCACCAGGGTCTGCGCCCCCATGCCCGGGGGGCCCAGCAGGAGCTCGAGCGCGCCCAGGTCCCTGCGCACCCGCGCCATGTCCTCGCCCGCGTACCGGACGTCGCGCGCGAGCTCTGTCGCGAGCGGATCCCAGAAGCTGGGCGCGCGGCCCTCGGCCTCGGCGGCTTCGGGCAGGTTGGCGATGTCGCTCTCGCGCACGCGGATGAGGTCCCACTCGTACCGCCACCCGCCGAAGGCGTTCCCGAGCGCCTCGTAGACGTCGGGCCACTGGATGCTCATCGTGAAGTGGTGCACGGCGCCGAGCGCCGCGTCGAAGTGGGGCGGCTCCAGCGCGGGATGGACGCTCATCCGGCTCGGCAGCGGGGGCGCATTCACCCGGCTCGGCGCGTCCGTGACGACGGTGTTCCCCGGCTGTCCGGACGGCGTGCGGCCGAGGTACGAGAGGAACCCGGTGAGGAGCTCGCTCCGCCCCTCGAAGCTCGTCCGCGCCCGGTCGAGCAGCGCGCGGGGCTGGGTAGGCACGTACGTATGGAACGCGGCGACCCGGCGGCTATCCACGCGGCGGGTGCCGTCGTCGTTCTGCGGGAAGAGCAGCTCGTAGGCCGCGTGACTCTGGAGGGCGGTGTCCCTGTGCACCTGGTCCAGCAGGCGGGTGATGGGGGCGAACGCGCTGAGCAGGTCCACGAGGCGCTCGCCCGCGGCGTTCGCGTGCGGCGCGTCCTGCCGCGTCTCCCACGCGACCACCGCGTCGACATACGGCCAGAGCTCGCGCCCGTACTGAGGAACGATGTGAACCACGGCGTCCTGGAGCAGGTCGAACGGGAGCTCGAGGCGGCGGCGCACCATCGCGCGCAGCGCGGCCATCCGGATGGGCTCCGGCGGGGGAAACGCCCGGCTCGCCACGAGCAGGCGCTCCTGCGCGGGCGAGATGTCGAGCGCCTCGTCCCGGCCATGCTCGCGGAGCCACGTGCGCAGCGTGGTGAGGTAGACCCGGGCAATCCTCGCTTGGACAACGGCCCGCTCGGAGCGCTGTGGGGGGAGCCCGGTGACGCGGCCGCCTGCCGCGCTGGCCGCGGACTGGAGGGCCCGCACCATGTCGGGGTCGTAGCGCTCGCCGGTCAGTCGAAACGCGACGATGGCGTAGAGGACTCGAGGATCGGGCGGGTAGACGAACTCCGCCGACGTCACCGGGTAGAACGTCAGCTCCCCGATGCTCGCGAACATTCGCGAGGGCGGCGGGTTCGCGAGGAACTCGTCGATCGTCGGGACCTGGGTGTCGGTGTGGAGCAGCCCCGGATCGTCGTGGCGCGCGTGCGCGAACTCGTGGCCCAGGATGCGCGGCAGGTCGGCGCTCGCGCGCGCCGCGCCGGTGAGGAACACATGCCCACCGAAGCTGAACCCGCGCGCCCCTAGCGCCGCGCCGATCCGGTCGACCGCGGCCCCCTCGTGGATGATGGTGCCTGGACGCGCGGGAGCGGCCACGGCGGCCATCAGGGCGCTGCGCTCGGGGAGCGGGGCGCCCTGTCCCTTCGAGCGGGCGCGCATCCACCCGGCCTCGGCGTCCGCGCGCGCCTCGGAGGGGTGGTCAGGCCGGGCGACCGCACGTGGCAACGTCGGAGGGGGCGCGTGGACGGAGATGCGGCTCAAATCCCAGGCGAGCGCGGCGGTGGCGGCGCGGGCCTCCGGGGCGGTGCCACGGCGCGGCTCGGGGGGCGGCGGAGGGGGCGCGTTGACGGAGATGCGACTGAAGTCCCAGCCGAGGTCGCCAGCGGGGGCTGGAGCCTTCTCCGCGGGGCCGGGGCGCTGCGCGCGGCGCGGCTCGGCTGCGCGCACCTCCTGTGCCGCAACGGGAGCAGCCTGGGCCGGAGCCATCGCACGCATGGCGAGTCAGACCTCGTTCTGGAGAATGCGGTCCGATTCCCCGACACACGCCCACGGCATGCTACCCGCGACCGCAGTGTTCATCGGCGCAGACCCTACCACAGGCAAGTCCTCCTCGGCGCAGGAGACCGGACACACGGCCTCGAATGCGCCAGAGGACTCATGCCCTGGCTGCCTCTCCGTCTGGGCTGGCGAGGACGACGACATAGCCATCCGCGTCCTGGAGCCACACCTCCCGGTGCTGCGGAGCCGGGTTGACGTGCGGCTCTTCGAGGACGTGAGCGCCCAGGCGTCTGGCGCGGTCCACCGCAGCATCGAAGTCATCGACCTCGAACCAGAGGAGGACGCCATGTCCATGGGGGGCCCGGTCGGGCTCAACCAGGTTGGGGTGGTCGTCGGCATCCCACCTGTGCAGCTGGAGGATGAGGGTGTCCCCACCCAGGAGCCGGTCATAGACGAGGCGATGGGGATGGTCCGGATCGCACCCCGAGCGGACGCCCAGCAAGGTCTGGTACCACGCGCTGCTGGCCTTCACGTCCCGCACCGCAAGCACCGGTTGAGGCCTGACCGTCAGTCGAGCAGGTTGTCCCATTGAACCCTCCGAGGAGAAGAGCGCATGAGCGCGCCGCGCCCTGGTTACCGTGTCCTGGACGAGATGGGAATCCGGCGACGTTCCAGTTGGAGCACGGCTCCGCCCTGGCGGGTATAATCCCGCGTGCATGCACCCACTCCGCTCCCAGTCCCGTTTCCTCCTCCTCCCCCTGGCCGCCGCCTTCCTCGCCTGTGGCGGCTGCAGTGACGACCCGTCAGGCGGTGGCACGCCCCTGGGTGAGGAGCAGAAGGGCATCGCGACCTTCTATGACGCCACCGGCGCGGGGAACTGCAGCTTCGAGCCCACCGGCGACCTGATGGTCGCCGCCATGAACACGCCGCAGTACGCCGGCAGCGCGGCGTGCGGGCAGTGCGTGGACATCATCGGCCCCAAGGGCTCCGTCCGCGTCCGCATCGTCGACCGCTGCCCCGAGTGCGAGTCCGGCCACCTGGACCTCAGCCGCGAGGCCTTCGCGAAGATTGCCGAGATGAAGGACGGCCGCGTGGACATCACCTGGACGCCGGTGTCCTGCGACGTGGCCGGCAACCTCGAGTACCACTTCAAGGACGGCAGCAACGCGTGGTGGACCGCCGTCCAGGTCCGCAACCACCGGCTGCCCATCAAGAAGATGGAGTGGAAGAGCGGCAGCAGCGGGTGGAAGGACATGCCCCGCCAGGACTACAACTACTTCCTCAACGAGAGCGGCATGGGCCAGGGCAGCTTCTCCCTGCGCGTCACCGCCACCGACGGGCAGCAGGTGGAGGACACCTTCCCCGCCGTGCTCGACGACGACTCCGCGGACGGCGCCAGCCAGTTCCGCTGACCCGCGCGCCCGCGCGTGGAAACGAGAAGGCCCCCGGAAGGCGCGGAGCACGCGCCCGGGGGCCTTCGCTGCTTCAGGAGTCGAGCCCTACCGCCGCAGCATGCTGCGCAGCAGCTCCAGGGCCTCCGTCACGTTCTGCCAGACCTGGAGCGACTTGACGCCCTCCCCTTCCCCCTGGACGGCGCGCCGCGAGGCCCGCTCCAGAGGGAGGAGCACGCCCTCCACCAGCTCGATCTGCCGGCTCAGCTCCGCCGGAGAAGGCCCTGCGGCGGCCGTGCGCTGTAGCGCCTCCGCGGGCACGCTGGCGGAGACGTTCACGGGCCGGTCCGCCAGGGCGGCGATGGCTCGCGAGAGCTGCTCCATGTAGGGCCCGAAGTCCGGCGCGCTCGCCGAGGCCGGCGCAACCACCGCCGCCGCCGGCTGCTGGGCCTGGAGCGCCACGCGCTCCGTGAGCGCCTTGAGCAGCTGCGCCATGTGCTTGAGGTACGGCGTCAGGTCCGTGGCGGCCGCGGGCGGAGCGGGCGGCGGCGTGTCCCGCACCTCGCGGCCCACCTTCGCCACCTCCAGCACGGCGTCGCGCAGGGACTCCAGGTGGGGCACCACCTCCCCCGCCGGGTTCGTGTCCTGCTCGCCGCCGCTGGCCACCTGGGACGCCGCCTGCATCACCGCGTCCCGCACCGCGCCGAGCTGCTCCTCGATGCCGCTGAGCTGGCCGGTGACGCGCGCCACGGGGTCGTCCTCCTTGCCCCCCATGCGCTTCACCCGCGCGAAGCCCTGCTTGATCTCCTCCCAGCGCTTCGCCTTCTCCTTCGTCAGCCGCCCGCGCATCTCCGCCAGCTTGAGCAGGTTCTGCTCCGCCGCCGTGGTCAGCGTCTGCGACTCGCCCTGGTAGTGGTCGTCGATGAGCCGCTCCAGCTCCTCGTCCGTCATCGCCGCCACGACCTTCTCGGACAGCTTGTTCATGTTGCGGTAGCTGCCCTGCAACTTGAACGCGGGCTCCGAGCGGAACCGCTCGTCCTGCGCCGCCGAGGCGATGTACTGCATGTTCACCTTCAGCAGCACCGACTGCACCTTGAACATGCGCTGGAAGATGGACACGACTTCCTGCAGCTCCGCCGCCGCGTAGCCGTGCTTCAGCTCGCCCGCGGGCACCTCCTCGCCCTGCGCCATCCGGATGAGGCGGTGCGTGTCGGCCGGATCTCTCGTGGCCAGCGGCGCCGTCACGAGGTTGGAGGTCAGCGCGTTCTCGATGTAGCTGAGCGCGAACAGGTGCTCCTTCCCGTCGAGGATGTCACCCAGGTTGTAGGTGTCCGCGCGGTTGGCGAGCATGTCTGGAATCCGGAAGCGCTCCCCCGTCTCCGTGTACGGGTTGCCCGCCATGACGACGCAGAACTTCTTGCCGCGCAGGTCATACGTGCGCGTGCGGCCGTTCCACACGCCTTCGATGCGGCGCTGGCCGTCGCACAGGGAGATGAACTTCTGCAGCAGCTCCGGGTCCGTGTGCTGGATGTCGTCGAGGTAGAGCATCACGTTGTTGCCCATCTCGAAGGACAGGTTGATGCGCTCCACCTCCTGGCGGGACGTCGCGTTGGGCGCCTCGGCGGGGTCCAACGACTTCACGGCGTGCCCCAGGGCGGGGCCGTTCACCTTCACGAAGGTGAGGCCCAGCCGGCTGGCCACGTACTCCATCAACGTCGTCTTGCCGTAGCCCGGAGGCGACATGAGCAGCAGCATGCCCATGCGGTCCGTGCGCTTGCCCTCGCCCGCCGCGCCCAGCTGCTTGGCCAGGTTGGCGCCGATGAGCGGCAGGTACACCTCGTCGATGAGGCGGTTGCGCACGAACGAGCTGAGCACCTTCGGCGTCAGCTCCTCCAGCCGCAGCTTGCGGCGCTCGCGCTCCAGGATGTCCCGCAGCAGCGCGCGGTAGGCCTGGTACCGGGGCACCCGCACCTGCCGGAACTCGCCCAGGCGAGACAGGAACTCGTCCAGGCGCAAGGGCAGCTTCCGGTCATGGACGCGCGGGTGGTTGCCCAGCAGCGCCGTCACCTCGGTGGCCGTCAGCGCCCCCGCGGGCTCGCGGTCCAGCTTGCGCTCGGTGAGCAGCAGCACCGCGGTCTCCAGCGCCACGTGCGTCCAGGCGCCGGGGCCCTCCTCGCGCTTCGTCAGGTACGCGTCCACCCACGCGCGGGCAATGGCCAGCCGCGAGGACAGCTCCTTCTCCAGCCCGCGCAGGTCGTCCTCGAACGCGGTGCGCGTCCCCTGCCTGTCCAGCTGCCCCAGGAACAGGTCCTTCAGCGCCAGGGCCTCGCCGCTGGTGGTGAAGCGCGGGCGCTCCACGCCCAGCTCCTCCACCAGGTAGCGGCCCGCCTGCCGCGCCTCCGCCGGCGAGTGCGTCACCCCGTGCGAGGTGAGGAACGCGGCCACGCGGTCCCCCAGCTCGGCGCCCAGCCCGGCCAGCTCCCCCGTGGAGGCGAACACCGTCCGCAGCCGCGCGAGGCTGCGCGCACGTCGGTGGAACAGGCCGCGGCCCGCCTCGTCGGTGTCGAAGGCCCAGAACAGCGCCGCCCAGGCGCGCGGCACCGGAGCGAAGCGCAGCAGGCCCGCGCCCTGGTGCAGGTTCAGCAGCTTCTCCAGGAGGGCCGCCGCGTCCGCGTCGTGCACGCCGCGCTCGTAGCCCTCGTCGAAGCGGTCCGCCGCGTACGCGCGCACCTTCTCCAGCAGCGTGCCGCCCACCACGGCCTCGTGCAGGGCCGTCAGCGACAGGCCGCCCTTGCCGTCCTCCGCGTCGGCCAGGACGCAGGCGGCCAGGTACTCCGCCCGGTACACCTCGCGCGACTCGGACACGAGGTGCTGGTCCCACAGCTCGCGGTACTTCGCCAGCTCCGCGTCCTCCAGCTTCTGCGCGTAGTCGCTGCCGGTGAGCTGGAGGTACAGCTCGCCGTCGCGCGGCACCAGCGTCAGCTCCAGCGGCTGGGTGTTGACGTTGAAGCGGTAGCTGCCCAGCTTGATGAGCGCGTCGCCGTCCGCGAACAGGTCCTGCCTGTCCCTCAGCGCCCGCAGCGCGTCCTGCTTCGCGGACTTGATGCGCGACTGCACCTCGTCCGAGCGCACGCTGTCCTGCAGCTCCATCAGCTGCTCGGCCAGCTGCCGCAGCTTCTGGATCATCGCGTCGGACGCGAAGTAGCCGTTGAGCTCGTCGTCCGTCTTGAAGGACTTCGCCCGGCGCTGCACGCCCTGGAGGATGCGCTCCGCGGCGCCGAAGAGGCTCTGCGCGCGGCGCTGGCGCTCGTCCACCAGCGACTGCTTCCGGGCGCCGAAGGCCTCCAGCAGCTCCTCGCGCTTGGTGGTGATCTGCCCCAGGAACTCGTCGAACTCGCCGAAGCGGCCCTCCAGCTCCTCCAGCAGCACGGTGAGGCGCGACAGCGCCTCGTCACAGCGCTCGGGCGAGTCCGCCTGCGACAGCGCGCTCTCGATGCTCTGCCCCAGCAGCTTGAACTGGGCGCCGAACTCCGCGCGCTTCTCGCGGCCGGACAGCTCCTTGCGCTTGGCCTGCAGGCTGGCGCGCACCCGGTTGAGGCGGCTGAACAGCTCGGAGATGCCTTCCAGGATGCGGGCGCGGGCCAGCGGGTCGCCCACCTGGAGCCCACCCACCACCTCGCCCAGCACCTCGAGGCCGTGGGCCGTCTTCTCCGCGTCCTCGCCCAGCGGCGCCAGCTCGGACGTCGTCTGCACGGGCTCCAGCTTCGCCAGCAGCTCGTCCAGGCGCGCGCCCAGCGGCAGGAGCGCCTCGCCCTTCTGGAGGAAGTCCACGCAGGCGGAGCTGGTCCGGTCGGACGCCTCCATCACCGCCTTCTCCAGGACGTCCACCCGCCCCAGGTCCATGTAGCGGACGTCCTTCAGGGTGATGAGGTGGCCGCGCTGCTTGCGCAGGTCCGCCAGGGCCTGCATGTAGTCCTCGGCGGTGGTCAGCCCCTCCGGCTGCACGCGCAGCAGCAGCGTGTCCTGCACCTTCACCGCGTCCGCCAGCGCGTCCGACGCGCGCTTCTGGAGCGTGAGAACCTTCTCGAACTCGTCGATGATGAGCTCGGAGGTGCGCCGCAGCGCCTCCACCGGCTCCTGCAGCGCCGTCTCCGCGTTGCCCAGCCAGTAGTACGCGTCGAGCGCGCGGGTGGCGGCGGTGACCAGGTCCTCGTAGGTGCGCCGCGTGGGCTTGTCCGACTTGGCGATGCGCTGGAGCGTCAGCGCGTCGGAGATGCCGCGCACCAGCTCCGCGTTGCCCACCTTGCCCAGGTAGCCGGGCGCCGGGGGCGTGGCCGCCGCGTGCTCCGCGGAGACGAAGGGCGTCTGCCACACCTGCATGGGGTGGACGCGGGTGGGCTCGCTGGACGTGGAGCGGAAGATGACCAGCTGCCCGTCCGCGAAGAGGCTCATGCCGTGGCCGACGAGGGGGTTCTGCACCTCCTTGCGCACCAGGTTGTACGGGAAGAGCACATAGGAGCCCTCGTCCCGGCGGTGGAAGACGTACAGCACGTCCTCACCGTTGGGCGAGCGGATGGCCCTCTTGAACTCCATGCCCTCGCTGGCCGCCGCGCCGTCGAAGACCTTGTAGTCGCCCGTCTGGAGGTAGTAGCCGCCGGGGAAGACGATGCCCTGGTCCTCCGGCAGCCGCACGCACGCCTGGCCGATGGCGTCGATGCGCACCACGTGCTGCGTGCGCGAGTTGAAGATGAGGTAGCGGTGCGCCTTCTCGCGGAAGGGCAGCACGCGCAGCAGGATGAGGGTGCCCACCTGCGCCCAGGCGAACTCCGCGTCGTCCAGCGACTGGTCCGGGTCCTCCACCGGCTCGCTGTAGATGCCCATGCCGGTGGAGGTGTTGTCCTCCACCTTGATGGTGAGGTCACCCTTCACCGTCTCCACGAACACCTGGTCCAGCACGTTGACGTGCGGGTGCTGGCCGGTGACGTAGTTGTCGCGCGTGGCCACCGTCCACTCGAAGTCATGGGACGGGGGGAAGACGTGGTCGCGCTCGCCCTGGTTGTCGATGTAGGTCGCGCGCCCCTCCAGGTCCACGTTGAAGCGGAAGACCTTGATGTCGCGCAGCGACTGGCCCGTCTGGAAGATGGCCAGCAGGCGCGAGTCCAGCCGGCGGATCTGCAGGAGCTTCGCGTCCTTGTAGTACTTGTACAGCTCGCCGAAGTCCTTCACGAAGCGCGGGTCCGCCAGGAACCCGCCGGCCTCCGTGTTGGGCACGGTGGAGAAGTCGAAGCCCTCCCCCGTCTTCTCGAAGCGGTGCAGCGAGAAGACGTCGGAGACGGACGTCTCCTTCTTCAGCCCGATGAAGACGTTGTAGCCGAAGAGGAGGTACTTCCCGACGGCGGCGATGTCGCGCGGGACGCAGTTGTTCTCCGTGCGCACCCGCTCGTTGCCGATGACGGAGAGCTCGGTGCCCCCGAAGAGCGCCTTGCGCCGCGTGTTGAGGTCCGTCGCCTTCGCGCCGAGCGCATCCGCCTGCGCCAGCAGCCGCGTCCGGATGACCTCGTAGCTGCCACCTTCCAGCGCCGCCTCGCCCGTGGGCGCCGCGCCCTTGCCACCGTCAGTCGCCATGGATGTCCACCAGAATGCGTAGACCCCCGCCCTCCCTCTCCCGGAAGGGAGAGGAGGCCCCCGTCAGGGAGGCCGGGGCGAGGGTCGTCGTACCAACCCCGCCGCCATCGCTTCACGCGCGATGGCGGCCCCAGCGCTCCTCAGGTCAGCCCTGCTGCTCGTCGCCCACCAGCGCCTTGATGCCGGCGCCGGCGGCGGCCACGGGGCTGGACGCCATCTTGTGCAGCAGCGCGGCCACCGCCAGGTTCTGCGCGTCACCGCTCAGTCCCGGCTTGGAGAGGATCTCCTTCAGGTCCGCCGGCAGGTCCTTCTCGCCATTGAGGTAGCCGCCGAGCGCCTTCTTCAGGGACTCGCCGTGCTCCATCGCGCCGTCCACCGCGTTGCCGAAGGACACCGCCTTGACGAAGCGCTCGAAGAACTGGCCGTCGCCGCCGACAATCTGGAACTTCGCGTTGGAGAGCGCCTTGGCCAGCACCTCGGCCTGGGCGTGGGCAATGTCCTTGCGCACGCGGATGGTCTCCAGCTCCACGTCGCGATCCTTGTGGAGCTTGAGGCGGAACTCCTCGTGCTCGCGGCCGACGCCGTCCATCAGCTTCATGGAAGCCGCCTTCTCCGCCAGGCCCCGGGCCTCGGCGAACAGCTTCTCCTGGATGGCCGCGGCCTCCGCCAGCTGCTTCTCGCGCGTGGCAATGGCCTCCGCCTCGCCGCGCTTCTGGATGGCCACCGCCTCGGCCTCCAGGACGCGCGCGTGGGACAGGCCCTTCTCCTGCTCACCCGCGGCCTCCGCCAGCAGCCGCTCGCGGACGATGTTCGCCTGCGCCTGGCCCTGCTTCTCGATGACGCCGGCCTCGGCCTCCTTCACGCGCACCGCCGCCATGCCGACCTTCTCGGTGGCCGCCGCGTCCGCCTCCTTCACGCGCACCTCGGCCAGGCCCTGCGCCGCCGACTCGGCCTGGATGCCCTCGGCCAGCCGCATCTTCGCCTTGGCCGTCTTGTCCGCGGCCTCCAGGTCGGCCTCGGCCAGGATGAGCTTCTCCTTGGCCATGTACGTCGCCATCTCGCTGTTGGCCTTGGCGGCGTTCACGTCCTTGACCGTCTTCTCCTGGGCGTGCGCCTCGGCGGTGATGATGAGCGCGTCCTTGCGGCGGGTGGCCTCGGCCTTCACGCGCAGGTCCTTGATGCGCTCCTCCTCCTCGGCCACCGTCTTCTCCACGGCGATGCGGGCGCGCACCACGTCGGCGATGATCTTCTTCTCGCCTTCCAGCGCCTTCTCCTTGTCGATGCGCTTCAGCTCCGTCTCGCGCTCGCGGCTGATGGCCTCCAGGGCGCGGTCCTTCTCCACGCGCTCGGTCTCCACGCCGACCACGCGCTCGCGGTTCTTCTGGGCCACCTCGACCTGGCGGGACTTGTTCTGCTCGCTGATGAGGATCTCTTCTTCCGCCTTGATGCGCGCCAGCTCCGACTTGGCGTGCTCCTCCTGCTTCACGCGCTCCGCCTCGGACGTCTCGCGGGCCTGGATGCTCTCGATTTCGCGCTTCTGCTTGGCTGCGGCCTCCTCGCGCTGGCGCTCGAGGGCGAAGATGGCCTCATCCGCCTCGACGTTGCGCTTGGTGACGGCCATGCGCTCGTCCTGGCGCAGCTCGTTGGTGAAGACGTTCTGCTTCGTCGTCAGCTCGGTGATCTTCCGGATGCCCTGCGCGTCGAGGATGTTGTCCTTGTCCAGCATCTCCACCTGGGTCTGCTCCAGGGTGTCGATGGCGCAGTCCTCCAGCATGTAGCCGTTGAGGTCGCGGCCGATGACGCGGACCACCTGGTCCTTGATCTCCTCACGCTTGGTGTAGAGCTCCTCGAAGTCGAAGCTCTTGCCCACCGTCTTGAGCGCCTCGGAGAACTTGGCCTCGAAGAGGTTCTCCAGTGTCTCCTGGTCGGAGGCGCGCGCGCAGCCGATGGACTGCGCCACCTTGAGCACGTCCTCGCGCGTCTTGTTCACGCGCACGAAGAAGGTGACCTTGATGTCCGCGCGGATGTTGTCCTTGCAGATGAGGCCTTCCTTGCCGCGGCGGTCGATCTCCACCGTCTTCAGGGAGATGTCCATCACCTCGGCCCGGTTGATGATGGGAAACACCACCGTGCCGGTGAAGGTGACGAGCGGCTCGGTCTTCAGCGTGTTGACGATGAGCACCTTGCCCTGGTCCACCTGGCGGTAGAGCCGGACGATGGTGAGGAGGATGCCGCCCAGAAGGATGATGCCGCCAATGCCGGCGGCGATCGCAGTAATCGGATCCATGGCCATTCCTGAAAATTGAAGACAGCGGGCCTTGTATCAGGCGCCGGAGGTCCCCCGCAAAAGTCCCCCGGCGTCGAATCTGTTGCGCCGCCTCCCCTCGGGCGGCCCGAATCTCAGCCTCGTGCCCTCGCTCGCGCGATGGCTGCTGCCTTTGCCGGATCACGGAGCTGGTCGAGCTCCTCCGGCGCCAGGAAATCCACCGGCTCCACGTCGTAGACGCCCCGCTCCGGGTCGTAGCCGAGGATGAGCGCCGGGTCTCCGCGCTTGAGCGTGTTCTGCTTTGCGCAGACGACGTTGAGGATGAAGCCCGCCTCGCCGTCTTCGAAGGTCGCGTGGCCGAAGCGGCCCGTCACGTCACCGCTGGAGATGGTGCACACGCGGCCCATCAGCGAGTCGCGTCCAGGCGCCTTCTTCGCGACGAAGACCGGCCGCAGCGGACGGACGGCGAAGCCCGCGGCCGCCGTCCCCACCATGAAGCACAGCAGGCCCAGCACGCCGCTGATGAGCCACGAGGGCAGCACCGGCCCCAGCGCCGCGTGCACCGGCTGCGCGCTCATCACCGACAGGAACCACGAGATGAAGGCCACCAGGCTGACGGACACCGTCAGCGGGATTCCCGCGAAGCCCAGCGCGGACAGGATGCCCCCGTCCACATGGGCGTCATGGTCATGCGCGCCCAGCGCCTTGCCGCCGCCCTCCATCGCCCCACCCAGCGCCTTGCCACCACCTTCGATGGCGCCGCCGAGCGCCTTGCCGCCGCCCTCGAGCGCGCCGCCCAGCGCCTTGCCGCCGCCTTCGAGCGCGCCGCCCAGCGCCTTGCCGCCCGCCTCCAGGTTGATGTCGCCATCCAGCACGTCGATGCCGATGGCACCGATGATCACGAACAGCCAGTACGTCATCACCACGCCCAGGACGATGGTGAAGATGGCGGTCGGAAACGCGAGGATGGAATCGAGAAAGGGCGTCATTCGGCTCGGCGAGGACTCTAATCGAGCCGCATTCCCGGAGAAAACGCGGCCAGGCGCTTTTCTGGCCGTTTCCTGAGCAGACGTCCAGGCGGAGCCTGCCTTGCCGAGCGCTCGGTCGCTGCACACAAAAGGGGGACGCGGGCACATGGAGTGCCTGGCTGGAATGACCCACCCCAGGCCCCTCTGATGACGCACGCCGAGCCAGCCACGCAGTCAGCGCCTCCGAAGAGACGGGGGCGCCAGAGCCGCGGGGAGACTGCGCTGGAGCGGCTCCAGCGCACGGGACACCGCCGGATGGGGAGCGCGAAGCGCGGCTTCCGCTATGTGCGGGCGGACGGGAAGGCCGTGTCGAAGGCGGACCGCGAGCGCATCGAGGCGATGCGGCTGCCTCCGGCCTGGACGGACGTGGCCATCTCCCCTTCTCCCACGGCGCGGTTGCAGGCGGTGGGCCGGGACGCGGCGGGCCGGTGGCAGTACCGCTACCACGTGTCCCATCGGCGCCGGCAGGAGGAGCGGAAGTTCGAGCGCATCGTGGGCTTCGCGCGGGCGCTTCCGAAGATGCGGCACCGGGTGAGCGTGGACCTGCGGCGCAAGGGGCTGGGCCGGGACAAGGTGATGGCCACCATGCTCCGCATCCTGGGCTCGTGCTTCATCCGCCCCGGCAGCCAGCAGTACGCGGAAGAGAATGGCAGCTTCGGCCTGGCCACCCTGCGGCGCCGGCACGTGCGCGTGTCGGGTGACACGGTGACGTTCGACTTCCCGGGCAAGAGCGGCAAGCAGCAGTTCCGCCAGCTCGAGGACAGGCGGGTGGCGAGCGTCGTCCGGCAGCTCCTCAAGGTCCCCGGGCGGGACGTCTTCAAGTTCGTCCTGGACGACGGCGCGGTGGTGGACGTGCGGCGGCGCCACCTCAACGAGTACATCCAGGAGGTCATGGGCGCCCAGTTCAGCGCCAAGGACTTCCGCACCTGGGCGGGCACGCTCATCTGCGCCTGCGCGCTGGCCCGGGCCCGCGAGCGCGTGAAGCACGAGTTGGGGGACGAAGTCCCGGTGAAGAAGACCGTCCTCAAGAAGTCGATGGTGGCCGCCGTGAAGGAGGCCGCCGAGCACCTGGGCAACACGCCCGCGGTGGCCCGCTCGTCGTACATCTACCCGTCCGTGCTGGCCATGTTCGAGCGCGGGCAGGTGGTGGACCGGTACTTCCACTCCGTCGACGAGCTGGCGGCGGTCGACGGCGCCAGCCTGCACTGCTCGGAGAAGGCCCTGCTCGACATGCTCGACACGGCGAAGCACTGAAAGCCGGGTGGACCTGACGGGCCCACCCGGTGGCGCCAGGCTCAGGCCGGGACGACTTCCACCACGCTCGGAGGCATGGAGGTGGGAAGGATGCGGGAGACCTTCAGGCCCGCCTTCGACACCAGCGCCGAGTACTCGGCCTCCGTGCGCTCCTGGCCGCCCACGAGGACGAGCATCGCCACGTCGTAGAGGTTGCCGAAGTGCATCGCGTTGTCGCCGGGGAGCACCGTCTCCACGATGAGCAGCCGCGAGTCGGCGTGCATGGCCTCGCGGATGTTGGTGAGGATGCGCAGGCTCTTCTCGTCGTCCCAGTCGTGGAGGATCTGCGACAGGATGTAGACGTCCTGGCCAGGCGGGATGCGCTGGAAGAAGTCGCCCTCGAACACCTCGCAGCGCTCGGCGAGGCCCAGGCCGGACAGGCGCGCGCGCGCCTCCTTCGCCACATGGGGCATCTCGAAGATGGCGCCCGCGGCGGCAGGGTGGGCATTGAGGATGTGCGCCATCAGCGTGCCCGTGCCACCGCCGACGTCCATGATGCGCTTCGCGGACGAGAAGTCGTACGCGCTCACCACCGCTGGCGCATTGAGCGTCTGGTACGCGGCCATGCTCCCGTTGAAGATGGCGGCATCCTCCGGGTGCGTGGACATGTAGCCGAAGAACGTGTCGCCCATGAACTTCTCGACGGAGGGCTGCCCCGTCTTCAGCGACGACACCAGGTCTCCCCACGCCTGCCAGGACAGCAGGTGGCCATGCGCCATCAGCGAGCCGTACACCGAGCCCGGGTTGTCCTTGCGGAGCATCCCCCCGAGCTCCGTGAGGCTCCAGCACTCCGACTGCTCGTCCTTGCGCATGACCCCCAGGCCGCTCAGCAGGCGCAGCATGCGGCGCAGCGAGGGCGCGTGTGTCCCGCTGGCCTGCGCCAGCTCCTCCACGGTGCGCGGGGTGTCACCAATGATGTCGGCGATGCCCAGCTGCGCCATGATCTGCAGGCAGCGGGACACCCAGAAGCCGTACACCATCTGTTGCATCATCTGGGCGGCGGGAGGAGGCGTGTTGGGGGCTCTGCGTTGCTGGCTCATCAAGTCCTTCCGGGGGCTGAAGGAACGGCAAGGTTGGAACCTAGAAGGTAGGCTGTAAAACTGCTACGGGGGTCTCAATTCACCCCACCGAAACTGTCACCCTGTGCGCGCCTACATCACCCAGCGTGAAGCCCTTCCCGCACCGGAGCTGCAGGCGCTCCGGGAGGCACTGCTCGGCTCGCGCTTCGTCGCGCGCAGCCCGTTGATGGGGACGTTCCAGGCCAGCCGGGGTTTCGCGTTCATCTTCACGAACCAGGGCCGTGCCACCCTGGAGGCGCGCTTCCCCTTCCTGCGTTGCTACCTGGCGACGGTGTTGGAGCCTTCGAGCGCGCGCGGGCTGCTGCCATGGCGGGAGCGCCTGTTCGGCAAGCGGAAGGCACTTCCTGTCCCGAACGCCTTCTACCTGAACCTGCTGCTGCTGGACGCGGGCACGGCGGTGGGCCGGCACATCGACGCGACGCTGCAGGAGCCCGCCGGCGTGCCCGGCGCGACGCCCCGGCACGTGAGCGTGCTGTACCTCGAGGTCCCCGAGGGCGCGAAGGGCGGCGCGCTGCACCTGCTGCGCGACGACGCGCCCGTGGGCCGGGTTCGCCCGCGTCCGGGGCTGCTGGTGCACTTCCGCGGCGACCTCCAGCATGAAGTCCAACCCTTCACCGGCGGCGCGCCCGGCACCCGGCGCGCGAGCCTCGTCTGCGAGCAGTACTGCTTTCCTCCCGAGGCGCTCGCGCGCCTCCCTGACTTCCGCATCCAGTCCAAGGCCGGCTTCGCCGCATACCTGGACTCGCAGCGCGAGCGGACCGACGGCGGCAGCACCGCAGGTACGTTGGAACAGTAATCACATTACTACAGTTCAAGAAACAGTATGGGAAGCAACTTTCACCGTTAGCTCACGACCATTGAGATGCGGCCTTCCCGTTCCGGGAAGTCACCGCTCATCACGATCTGGAGGCAACGATGAGGTGGCATTCCCCGCTGCGGCGCTCGGTTCTTGGCGCTGTGACCACCGTTATGGTCCTGAGCTTCGGCTGCAGTCCTGCCGAGACCCCGGCTCCCCAACCCACCCCCGAGACGCCCGCGGAGAGCCTGCAGGTGGAGCTGGACGACGCGTTCGTCGCCGTTCCCCGGCAGGTGAGCGCCGAGAAGCAGGCGGAAGTCCGGCAGCGTCTGGACGGCGCGGTGTCCAACACCGGCGAGAGCTTCTACCTGGCCATCCGCAAGAGCGAGCTGGGCCAGCGCTGGTTCATGTCCGCGTACCTGAAGCAGCTGTTCCCCGGCGCGGTCATCTACGGCGCGGCGAACTCGCTGGGCACGCGCGTGGTGTCGTTCAAGGTGCAGAACGGCAAGCTGTTCGTCTTCGACGCGGACGACCGCAAGACGACCAGTGACATCTTCGACCCGCAGGTGCTGGTGGAGGCGTGGCCCATCGTCAACGACTACGGCGCGTTCAACAACCTGCGCGGCGCGGACAGCTACATCCTGGTGGACCCGACGGCGGGGCTGAATCGCTTCGGCCTGATTGGCGACGCGTTCGGCGAGGGCGGCGTGCGCTTCGAGGTGGAGCTGAGCTTCGCGCAGCGCTTCCGCCGCATCTCCGACGGCGTCACCTTCGAGCAGGTGTTCACCGGCTACGCGGACGTCGCGGACCCGGACGCGCCGGACTACCTGGAGAACAACCTGCTGAAGAACTCGGGCACGCTGGGCATCGCCCTGCGCCGCTACCAGGAGGGCCAGGGCTACACCCCCACGCCGCTGCCCCCGCGCGAGCACTACTTCCGCAGCGAGCCGCGCCTGATTCCCAACACCGGTCAGGTGGTGCAGACGGCCGCGAAGTGGAACATCCGGCCGGGCATGAAGCCCATCAAGTGGCACATCACCGACACGGTGAAGGCCGTGCAGGCCGACCCGCGCTTCAAGGGCTACGACGTGGTGGGCGCGGTGAAGAAGGGCGTCGAGAACTGGAACGAGGCGTTCGGCTTCAAGGTCTTCGAGGCCACGGTGGGTGACTCGGAGGGGTTCGCGGACGACGACAAGAACGTCATCATCTTCGACCCGGAGTCCTCGGCGAGCTTCGCCTTCGCGGACTGGCGCACCAACCCCAACACGGGTGAGATTCGCGGCGCCACCGTCTACGTCAACGCGCTGTGGCTGGAGTACGCGGACGGCGAGTTCGGCGATGACGTGGCCGCCCAGCTGAAGGCGAAGGTGAAGAACGCGCACAAGCCGCTGCGCATGTCGTGGAGCGGGTTCGACGCGGAGCCCCTGTGCGAGATGCCGCTGCCCCCGCTGCGCGAGGACGGCGACGCGCGCAACCAGAAGCTGCCCCGGCCGGCCCTGGAGGCGCAGCTCACCAAGAAGCAGAAGGTGGAGCAGTACCTCACGCACGTCATCCTCCACGAGGTCGGCCACACGCTGGGCCTGCGCCACAACTTCGCGGGCTCGCTGGTGTTCGACGGGGACCCGGCCTCCGAGCGCTCCACGTCGGTGATGGAGTACGTGTACGACCCGGACGCCATCTTCGTGGACAAGCCGGCCTCGTACGACGTGCAGGCGGTGCGCTACCTGTACGGCCTGTCGACGGCGCTGCCCACCGGCCTGTTCTGCACGGACCCGGACACGCGGGTGGAGCCGTACTGCGTGCGGTATGACCGGTACTCGGACCCGCTGGGCAACTTCTTCGGCCCCACGCACCAGCTGGTGCAGGAGCTGGTGCTGTACGAGATCCTCCCGTTCGAGGCGCTGGCGGGGGCGTTCGACTACTACGGCAACTCGGTGCTCGGCTGGGTGCGCGCGGGCGTGCCGGCGGACCAGACGTTCGCGTACGACGTGGCCATCGGCCAGGTGCGGCCTCCGCTGGCGGTGCCTCCGGATGCCGGCCCGGGCTACGGCGCGGCCGCGGACGACCTGGCGCGCCGCCTCCTGGCGCGGCTCTACCTGGACCCCGTAAGCGCGCGTGACGACATCACCTTCACGCCGGACGAGAGCAGCGCCGTCACCCCGGCGGTGCTCGCGGACATCCACGGCATCCTCATCAACGTGGACGGCGTGCGCAGCTTCCGCGCCCGCCGCACCATGGTGGACATCCTCAAGTCCATGCAGTCGCTGCCGGCGTACCTCACCCTGCGCGAGGGGCGTGACACCATCACCGCCTCGCTGGGGACGCTGAGCGGCAGCGAGCGCGCCCAGGCCGAGGACCTGCTGGCCCGCATCCAGGCGGCGCTCTCGCCCTACTACCAGTGAGCTGAGCCGCTGAGCTGAAGCGCGGCGCTGGGGACGTGCCCTCCCAGCGCCGCGTGGCCCTCAGGTCCTTGCGCCCGGGCGCAGGTCCGCGGTGGGGGCGAACGCGGGCGGGCGGCGGTGCTTCGTCGCCTGCTCGTAGGCGTAGGCGAGCTTCAGCAGCGTGGGCTCGCTCCACGCGCGGCCGATGAAGGACAGCCCCACCGGGAGCCCGAAGACGTAGCCGGCGGGCACGGTGAGCGTGGCGTAGCCGGCGACGGCGGCCGGGGTGGAGCTGCTGCCCAGCCAGTGGTCGCCGTTCACCAGGTCGACGAGGCCCGGAGGCGCCTGGGTGGGGGCGACGAGCGCATCCAGCTTGTGCTTCGCCATCACCGCGTCCAGCCCCTGCTCCCGCGACAGCTTGCGGCAGTCCTGGAGCGCCTTGCGGTACTTCCGGTCCGTGAGCGGCCCCTTCTGCTGGGCCATGTGGAGGATCTCCTGGCCGAAGTACGGCAGCTCCGTGGCGCGGTGCTCGTCGTTGTAGCGGATGAGGTCCGCCAGCGTGCGCAGCCTGGTCCCCTCCCCCAGCCCCGCGAGGTACGCCTCCAGGCCCGCCTTGAACTCGTAGAGCAGGACCTCGAACTCGGGCTCGTCAAGCTTCGCGGCCGTGGGGATGGGGGCCGGGTCGACGAGGATGGCGCCCCGCGATTTCAGTACCTCGAGCGCCTGCTCCACCAGCGCGTCGGTGGGGGCGTGGTAGCCGAAGAAGCGCTCGCGCGGCACGCCGATGCGCGCGCCCTTGAGCCCGTCCGCGTCGAGGAACTTCGTGTAGTCCGCGTGCGCCTTGCCCTGGCTCGCGGCGGTGGCCGCGTCCGACGGGTCGATGCCCACCAGCGCGGAGAGCAGCGCCGCCGCGTCCGCCACCGTGCGCGTCATGGGGCCGGCGGTGTCCTGGGTGTGCGAGATGGGGAGGATGCCGCTGCGGCTCACCAGGCCCACCGTGGGCTTGAGCCCGACGAGCGAGCCGGCCGCCGCGGGCGACACGATGGAGCCGTCCGTCTCCGTGCCCACGGCCACCGCGCAGAAGTTGGCGGCGGTGGCGGCGCCCGAGCCGGAGCTGGAGCCCGAGGGCGTCCGGTCCAGGGCATACGGGTTGCGGCACTGGCCGCCGCGCGCGCTCCAGCCGCTGGAGGACCTGGTGGAGCGGAAGTTGGCCCACTCGCTGAGGTTCGTCTTGCCGAGGATGACCGCGCCCGCCGCGCGCAGGCGCTCCACGATGAACGCGTCCCGCGAGGGCACGGCGCCCACGAGCGCGAGCGAGCCCGCGGTGGTCTGCATCCGGTCCGCCGTGGCGATGTTGTCCTTGAGGAGGACGGGGATGCCGTGCATCGGCCCGCGAGGCCCCTTCTCCTTGCGCTCCTTGTCGAGCGCCGCGGCGAGGGCGAGCGCGTCCGGGTTCAGCTCGATGACGGACAGCAGCGGGAGGTCTCCCTTGCGGTCCAGCTCCTTGATGCGCGCGAGGTAGCGCTCCGCGAGCCCGTGCGCGGTGTGCTTGCCGGACTTCATCGCGGCCTGGAGGTCCGCGACGGTGGCCTCCTCCAGCTCGAAGGGCTGGGCGGCCGGGGCCCTTGCCGCCGGAGGCGTCGCGGCGGCCTGGGCGTGGGAGTCCAACGTGACGAGCGCCGTGGCCGCGGCCGTGCCACCGAGGAAGGCGCGACGGCTCAGGGCCGCGGAGGGAGTACCGGGGAGGTGGGGCTTCTTCATGGGGTGGGGACTACAGCAGCGGCGCGGGGAGCGTCGCAAGCCTGCTACCGTCCCGCGCCCATATGGCGTCGAACCTCACCCTCCTGGCCGGCCCCGATGCGCTGAGACTCGTCCGCGAGCGGGGCCTGCGCGGCGATGACGTGGATGTCGTTCCCGGGGCCTCCGGGGGGCCGAAGTGGCTGGTGCTCGCGGGGCTGGACCGGGCCCTCTTCGCGGGGCTCTTCAAGGGCCGGACGCGGCCGCTGCACCTGATTGGCTCCTCCATCGGGAGCTGGCGGCTGGCGTGCGTGGCGCAGGCGGACCCGGTGGCGGCGCTGCACCGGTTCGAGGCGGCCTACATCGACCAGCGCTACCCTGCCCGGCCTTCGCCGTCCCTGGTGAGCGAGACGAGCGCGGGCATCCTCGATGCGCTGCTGGGCGAGAGCGGCGAGGCGGACATCCTCAACCACCCGTGGGCGCGGCTGCACGTCGTCACCGCGCTGTGCCGAGGGGCGGTGGGCGTGGAGCACTCGCGCATCCAGTTGCTGGGGCTGGCGCTGTGCGCGATGGGGAACCTGGTGAGCCGGAGGACGCTGGGGTTCCACATGGAGCGCGTCATCTTCCACACGGCGGGCGACGCGAGCCCCTTCGTGGGCCTGAGAGACCTGCCCTCCGTGCACCTGCCGCTGACGCGGGAGAACCTGCGGCCGGCGCTGCTGGCCTCGGGCTCCATTCCGCTGGTGCTCAGCGGCGTGAAGATTCCAGGCGCGAGGCCGGGCGTATACCGGGATGGAGGGCTGCTCGACTACCACCTGGACCTGGACTTCGGCCCGGGTGAGGGGCTGGTGCTCTACCCGCACTTCTACCCGCACGTGGTGCCCGGCTGGTTCGACAAGTCCCTGCGGTGGCGGCGGGCGCGGCCGGCCAACTTCCGCAGGGCGCTGCTGATTGCGCCCTCCCCGGAGCTGGTGGCGCGGCTGCCCGGAGGGAGGATTCCGGACCGCGTCGACTTCGAGCAGCGCACGGACACCGAGCGCATCCGCGCCTGGAACCAGGTGGTGGCCGAGAGCGAGCGGATGGGCGACGAGCTGCTGGAGCTCATCGCCACCGGGCGCATCGCCGAGCACGTGCGGCCGCTGTGAGCGCGGGGTGGCCCGGACCGCGCCCGCCAGAGGCGTTCATGGGCCACCCAGGTGTCTCTCCATCCAGTCACGCATGTCCGCGTAGGCGAGCCCCGCGGGAGAAAGCCGCAGCTTCTCGTCCAGCGGCAGCTCGGCGAACGTCCGCCCCGCCTTGTCGCTCTCGGGGATGAAGACGGGGTCCCAGTGATAGCCCCCGGTGCCGCGCTCGCTCAGGGCCAGCTCGCCCTTCACCTCGCGGGTGACCACGTGGCGCCGCTTCCCGTCGCAGTAGCAGACCGCGCTGGAGGCTCGCACCACCCTCGGCTGGCCGGGTGGAATCAACCCGCACAGCCCGGCAGCCCCCAACCCGTCCCAGAAGGGACGGATGAGCGCGCCCGGGAGGCCCTGGAGGAAGTCGATGCAGAACGCGCCGTGCTCGACGACGACCGGATAGCGGGCCGCCGCGTACGCCGCCGCGGCCTTGGCGCGGATGACCCGGTCCAGGTCCACCTCGAGAATCTCGGTGATGCCCGTGCGGACCTTCAGGACCTCCACCCGCCCGGCAGGCTCGAAGACGTGCCGGGCCTCCACGGCCTTGTTCGGGTTCGCAGTGTAGAAGTAGGCGGTCTTCATCTCGTGGCCCCGGCTCAGACACCGATGCGTTGCAGGAGGTCCGCCACGCTCGCCGACTTGTCGGACGGGTCCAGCTGGATGATGTCGATGTTCCACTTCTCCAGCAGGGTGGGCTGCACGGGCCCCGCGCCATGGGTGGCGAAGAAGCACTTGCGCGGCGAGGCCGCCGCCCCACTGCCCTTCCGGAGCTGGTGCATCCGGTGCCAGATGTACCGGATGTTGGTGTCGCTGAAGCTGTAGCCGATGAACAGGAAGCTGTGGCTCAGCAGGTCCGCGCGCAACCGCTGGTCCGCGGGCGCCTCCAGCGTCATCCGGTCGAAGAACGCCTTCTCCGTGAGGACGATGGTGTTGCGCTTCTCCAGCGTGCCGTGGAACTTGATGACGTCACAGCCGCCCACGAGCCGGGGCCCCTGGAAGTCCGCGAACGACGCCAGCACGTTGACGGGCCGGCCCGCGTCCTTCAGCGCCCCCTCCACGTGGAAGTCGAAGTTCGTCGTGTAGAGCGTGTGCCACCGGAGCGCCGCGAGCGCCTGGTGCGTGCGGGAGGCCTTGCGGCTCTTCTCCGACTCGAGCGAGTTGAAGCCCCGCGTCATCTCGTGGACGAGGTACTCGAAGTCCCCCACCTCCTCGAAGTAGCCCGCGAGCTGGTCGAAGTCGCCGTGCAGGGTGAACAGGTCCGGCTCGAAGCCCAGCCTCCGCGCCATGTCCGCGATGAGCTCACCCCAGTCCGGCAGGTTCAGCGGCTTGGAGAAGCCCGCGCCCAGGAAGGGGATGAGCCGCCCTTCCCCGTACTCCTTGCGCAGCAATGGGACGGCCTGGGCCAGCTCGAGGACGGCCATCGACACCTCCTGGCGCCGAGCATCCCCTCCAGCCTCCACCTTGTCCACGACCGACAAAAGACCAGCGGCCGGCCCCCTCGAGTCAGGGAACCGGCCGCCGGGAATTTCAAGCGCTCAGGCTCGCACCCCCAGGCCCGGACCGTTCAGCCGTCCGGGCCCGCGGGCACGACTCAGTTCTGCTGGCGACGACGGCGCAGCAGGGAGAGGAGCGCCAGGCCGAGCATGCCGGCCGGGGCGCCCGCGCCCGTGGAGGAGCAGCCACCACCGCCGTCAGGCGTGGCAGTGGCCTCGACAGTGGCGCTGTGCGTCGCGCCGCTGGCGTCCGTCACGGTCAGCTTGAAGCTGAACGAGGCGCTGTCGTCGTCGAGCTCGGGCACGTCCACACTGAGCACCGCCTGGTTGGCGTTGCCCAGTTGCACGGCCGGACCCGTCGTCTGCTCCCACTTGTACGTCAGGCCTTCCTCATCCGGGTCCGTGGAGCCCGAGCCGTCGAGGGTCATCGACGTCTGGTCGCCAGAGAGGATGATGCGGGCCTTGGCCACCGGGGCCTGGTTGGCCTTGGTGACGGTGATGGTGACCGTGTCGGCGTTGCTGGTCAGCTCGCCGTCGCTCACCACGAGGCGGAAGGTGAGGTCCGTGTTCTCCTTCACCTTCGGCGCGGTGAACGTCGCGGAGGCCGTGTCGGCACCCGTCAGCGTCACCCACGGGCCACCCACCTGCGTCCACTGGAACGTCAGCGTCTGGCCATCGGCGTCCGTGCTCGCGCTACCGTTGAGGGTCGCCGTCGCACGGGCCGCGACCGCCGCGTCCGCACCCGCGTTGGCCACGGGCGCCCGGTTGACCTGGCGCACCGTCACCGTCACGTCGCTGCTGGCCGAGGCCGCACCGTCGCTCACCGTCACGCGGAAGGTGAGCTCCGTGTTCGCCGTCACCTCGGGAGCCGTGAAGCTGGCCGTCGCCGTGTCGGCGCCCGTCAGCGTCACGGTGGGCTCGCCGCCCACCTGGGTCCAGGTGTAGCTCACGGTGTCGCCGTCCGGGTCCGTCCCGGAGGCCGTGAGCGTGGCGGTGGTGCGCTCGTCCACCGTCACCGCGGACGCCGTCACCGCAGGCCCGCGGTTCTCGTTGCTGACCTGAACACTCACCTCGTCGGAGTTGGTGGCCTGGCCGTCGCTCACCGTCAGACGGAAGGTGAGCGTCTCACCGTTCGCCGTCTCCGGCGCGGTGAAGGTGGCCGTCAGCGAGGTCGCGCCGCTCAGCGCGACCGGCGTGCCGGACACCTGGGTCCACGCGTAGCTCAGCGTGTCGCTGTCCGCGTCGCTCGCGCTGCCGCTCAGGGTGGCGGCGGCACGCTCGGCCACGGCACCGTCCACACCGGCGTTCACGGTGGGGGCACGGTTGATGTTGCGCACGTTCACCACCACGTCCTGCGAGGTCGTGGCCGTGCCGTCGCTCACCGTCACGCGGAAGGTGAGGACCGTGTCAGCCGCGATGTCGCCGGCGGAGAACGACGGGGTCGCCGTGTCGGCGCCCGTCAGCACCACCGCGGGCTCGCCCACCTGCATCCAGGCGTAGCTCACGGTGTCGCCATCCGGGTCGGAGCCGGTGGCCGACAGGGTGATGGTGCTCCGCTCGTCCGCGGTGACCGACGAGGCAGTCACAGCGGGAGCGCGGTTCACGTTGTTGATGTTCACGTCGACGGTGTCGGTGGTGGTGATGCGCCCGTCGCTGACCGCCAGCTGGAAGGTGAGCGTCTCACCGGCCGCGGAGACCTCCGGGGTGGAGAAGGTGGCCGTCGCGGAGGTGGGGTTGTTGATGCCCACCCGCGTTCCGGACACCTGCGTCCAGGAGTACGTCAGCGTGTCGCTGTCCGCGTCGCTGGCGGAGCCGGAGAGCGTGAAGCTGCTGCGCTCGTCGGCGACGCCATTCACGCCCGCGTTCACGGTGGGCGCGCGGTTGACGTTGAGGATGCGCACGGTGACCGTGTCGGTGACGACGACCACGCCGTCCGTGGTGGACAGCCGCAGCACCAGGTTGGTGTCTGCGGTCACGTTGGGAGCGGTGAACGTCGGGTTGAGCGTGTTGGCGCCGGTGATGGTCACCGCCGGGTTGGACACGCTCGCCCAGAGGTACTGGAGCGCCTGGCCATCCACGTCGTACGCAGTACCGGTGAGGGACACCTGCGCGCGCTCGTCGACCGTCACGTCCGGACCCGCGGAGATGACCGGCGCGCTGTTGACGCATGTGCCGGTGTCCGCGCAGATCTTGGTGAACGGGGTGTTGGTGATGCCGGAGAAGGAGATGTTGTCCAGCACCCAGCCCGTGGCGGCGACGAAGTTGTCGGAGCCGATGCGGAAGCGCACCTGCACCGTCTTGCCCGCGTACGCCGTCCCCAGGTTCAGCGTGGTGGGGATGAGCGCCGGGAAGCCCGGGGTGGTGCCCGTGAAGGCGCGGCGGCCCTGCAGCGGGTTGATGACGCCGTCACCGGTGGTGATCTCACCGTTGTACAGCGACTCACCCACGTCCACCCAGTTCTCGCCCCCGTCCTCGGACAGCTCGATGACGGCGCCGTCGTAGTTGGCGGCGGAGTCCCACTCGAAGTCGTGGGCATGGCTGAAGGTGATGGAGAACGGCACCGTGGCGCTCACGTTGAGCGCGGGGGTGATGAGGCGCAGGTCGCTCGGGGAGCCCAGGTTCGGGCCGTAGTAGGCCCGGTTCAGGGTGGCGTCGAGCTCCACGACGGTCCACTCGTCGGGGGTCAGCGTCTCGTCGGACTCGATGTCCCAGGGCAGGTTCGCCTCGGACGCCTCGACGGTCTCCGTGGCGGTGGCCTCGGGGAGCTCGTCGTAGTTGGCCTTGAAGGACAGCTCGCCCGACTTGTCGCCGGGGACGGACTGGCCGTCGTCACGGGTGGCGAGGAAGAAGTCGAGCCGCTGGGCCTGCGTCGCGCCACGCAGGGACACGGGCACGGCCACGTCGACGGAGCCGCTCACGGGGATCTCCGGCGCGTTCACCGAGCCGCGGTTGCCCACCGTCACGCCCGGGGTGGGCGAGAAGACGGTGATGCTGGTCGCCCGGGCCGGCTCCGCGCCACGGTTGGCGATGGTGACGACGATGGTGCCCGTCTCGCCGTTGTCGAGGATGCCGTCCGCGTCGCCAGGGGTGGCGGCCGAGTCGGCGTACCGGGCGCTGACGAGCTCGACGTCCGCGCCGAGGCCGTAGCTCTCCACCAGACCGGCGTGGTTGACGGAGGTCCGGACCGGAGCGATGGCGCCGACGCCCATGCCGCGGCGGGCGAAGGCCGCCCAGAGGCGCAGGTGGTCGGCCGGGTCGTTGGCGAAGGCCGCCGCGAGGACGCCATCACGCGCCTCGGTGTACGTCGGCGACACGGGCGTCATCTTGTACCCGTTGACGACGTAGCTCTTCATCCGGTCCTGCGCCTCCTGGAAGGGGTGGGCGCGGAGGAGCGCGACGTAGCCCTCCCACAGCATGCTGGCCCAGACCTCACCGGAGTTGTGGACCTGCGAGTTGACGCCGGCCGGAGCGAACGGGGTCGTCGTGGGCAGGGGCACGCCGTCCATGATGTGACGGAAGCGCAGCGCGTTCTTGGTGGGGTCCACCGAGTAGGCGCCACGGCGGATGCCGAAGAACGACGAGTCCGGAGACGAGCCGCGCGTCGCGTACTCGGCCATGGCGTAGACGCCACTCCAGTTCGCGTTGGACGGGACGTTGATGTCCTCGGCGCGGACCATCATCAGCAGGGCGGTGAAGTCGCCCCAGCCCTCGCCCATCGCGCGGCCCTGGTTGTTGATGAGGCCGTTGGCGTTACCGATGAGGCGGTTGCTGATGTAGTGCCCCCACTCGTGGGCGACGATGGCGTTGTCGACGGTGCCGTCGAGGCCGGTGGTCGGCCCGCGCCACAGCCGGACGTTGAGCCCCGTCAGGTTGTTGCGCAGCGAGGTGCCGTCCGCCAGGGTGAGGCGGAGCGTGGGGATGGTGATGGTGGCGGTGGAAGCGCCACCGACGTCCTGGAGGAAGCCGTTCGCGTTGTCGACGATGATGACGCCGATGGCGCCCGCCGCCTGCGCGTTCTCGATCTTGAAGTTGAAGCTGCAGAAGCCACGGTCGACGATGGCGATCTTCCCCGTAACCTCAGCCGCATTGGTGAACGGGCTGCATCCGTCCAGGGTGGTTCCCGGCACGGTGCTGCCCGCGGGAGGCGGCTCGGCGGGGTCAATGGCGGCGACCGCGTCACCGGTGACGTCGAAGAGCGCCGGGCCGAGTGATGCAACGGTGGTGACACCCGCACGGTAGTTGCCCGCGATGGCCGCGGGCGCGTTCACCGTCAGGCGCGAGTTGCGCGGACCGGTGAAGCGGTACATCTGCATGCGCGGGGACGCACCGTCCGACGGCGTCTGCATGTTGGCGTTGTCGATGCCGGTGTAGTCCTGCGCCTGCGCGCGGATGGCATCGTTGCCCAGGCCGCCACGATTGAAGTTGTCGGTCTGCGCGTTGCCGGAGCGCTCGTCGAAGCCGGCGTCGTAGAACCAGTCGTGGAGCCAGTTGTTCATGTAGAACAGGCTCGTGGTGGCCGCGGCGATCTGCTCGGGGTTCGCGTTCGGCTCGATGTCGAACAGCAGCGTGCGGTCGAACACGCCCGGGGCGGTGACGGTGGGACGCAGGTCGCCCGGGTTGTAGTTGTCCGGGGCCACGAGGTCCGCGTACGCGTCCACGTTGTTACCGGTGGTCACCGTGGCGCCGTCCGGCAGCCAGGGGTCGTTCTGGCTGAACGGGACGTTCTGCAGGGTGATGAGCGCGGGCGCGATGTACGGCGCGCGGTAGCCGTCCGGGTTGCCCGTGGGGTGCGGCGAGGCGGTGGTGCCGCCGGGGCCGTCGTGCGGGGTGTACGGAGGCGTGGTCTCCGCGTAGACGCGGTAGCTGAAGTCCGCGTGCGCCGTCAGGTTGTTGCGCATCAGCAACGAACCGTCGAGGGCGGACACGACGAACGAGTAGTAGTCCGAGTCCTTGCTGTCCGCGGTGCCGGTGTTGAGCTCCACGTAGTACGCGGGCACCAGCGTGTTGGGCATCGGGTAGTACACGGCGCGCACGCGCGCGGGGATGAGCAGGCCTTCCGCCAGGGGACGGGCGTAGGTGGCCAGCTCGTAGTGCGTGTACTCGCCGGGGCCGGCCTTCTTCGCGTTCGCGTTCAGCGGGCGCAGGAGGCTGGCGTCCAGCGTGGTGCCGGTCAGGTCCTGGTAGGCCTTTGAGACGGCCGAGGCCGCCGACACCTTGAAGCGCGCGCGCTCCACCGTCACCGTCTCGGGGGTGACGTGACGTGAGAAGTTGCCGGAGATGGCAACCACCTCGTTGTCACGGTTGAGCAGCACGTTCAGCGACTGGCGGAAGACCTCGATGCCACCGGACTCCTGCGCCAGCTTCACCACCTTGACGCCCTGGCGGTTCTGGGAGACGGAGACCACCTTCGCGCCAGCGGCCTCGAAGGAGCTCACGCCATACAGAGGCGCATGCGCCGCGAGCTGCGAGAGCGCGGCCTGGTCGGGCGGCATGCTCGCGACCTGCGCGCGCAGCTTCGCATTGTCCTGCGTCTTCTTGGCCCAGACGAACGTGGGCGTGTCGGTCAGCGAGTCCCGATGCGCAACGCGCGCACCCTTGACGGCGTTCACGGACTTGAAGCCAGCGGAAGCTCGACCCGCGGGCTTTGCGTCCAGGTTTGCATCGTAGTTCGGCAACGTCCGGGCGACTGCGCTGGTACCGGACAACACCAGCGCCAGGCCAGACAGCGTGGCAACCAACCTTCTCACGTGGGGGAGCTCCCTGTTCACTACGCGGGGTGGGAGCTACTTGCGACCTGCCAAGGTGTCCCGGCACCAGCGCCGGAACGTCAGGTCACACCGCGGTAGCCCCCAAGTGACGAACTGTCACCTGTCGGAGAGATTAGTGCCCTTATTGATGTAGGTTGAAAGGCGACAGAGTCATATTTTTCCCAACGCAGCGCAGAATTCCGTGGTTCCGGCAGGTTATCCGCTCAGAATAGAGGAAAAATTCTGTGAGTACGGACCTGCGCAACCCCGGCGGGTCCAGAATGACCGGGTATCCGCTGCCCTCAACCCCACCCAGGACGGTGCGAATCGAGGGCTGGCGCTACGAATGCACGAAGGCGGTGGGCTCCACGTGCGGCGGCGTGGGAGGCAGCAGGCGCGCCTCGAGAAACCCACGGAGCGTCAGGGAGCGCGGCCGGGAGTCCGCCATGTTGGCCGGCTGCGTGAGTCTCCCCTTCCCCGCGAGCTGTATGAGGAGGCCGCGCTGGACGACGGGGTCCGGCGTGGGCGCCAGATGTGAGAGGTGGCGGCGCAGGTCCTCCGTCGTGCCCCAGTAGACGCGCTCGAGGGGCGGCCCATCAGCTCCTTGTAGACGCGCGCCACCTCGTTCACCGTGACGACTTCTCCGCCGCCAATCGCCGATCTATCGATGCTCCTTCAGCCGGAAACGGCGAAGGGCCGTCTCTACCGCGACCGTTCCATCTTCAGGCTGCTGAAGAAGCTCTCGACCACCACGTTGCCCCGAAAGTTGCATTGACGCGACCTCGCCACGGTACGCCGGTGTGCTGTCAGGACTACTTCAGAGACAGACGACTCGCCGCCGCTTGGGCCGCCCTACGAACGCCATCGTTCGGGTCACAAAGCAATCTCCGCAATAGCTCGCGAGCACTGGCATCCATCGAGTCGAGCGCTGGGAACAGTGCTACAAGGGCATGGAAACGAACCGCCGGATCGACGTGGCCAGTGAGGCTACGCAGTCGAGAGATGAGATCGTCAGATCGGTAGAGCTCGAACGACAGCTCACCAAGGATCCACGCTCCGACAGAAACGAATTCCGGATTCTTTGAATCCAAAAGCACCGCAAGCTGGCTGACTTCTCGACCGCATCGGAATTCATCGGCGAGCTGATTGAGACGTTCCCCGTCGTCCGTTCGATCTGCCAAGATCTCAGCGACCTCGTCATCGATCATCGTCTGTTCTCAAGCGCCTTCACGAGAGAGCGAAGGAACTTCTCCTCTTGCGTGATTCTGCGCGCATGCGACAGCCGTTGCGTCGCTGAACCGATCCCAGCGGGCACGCGCCGCCTCAAAGGCTTGAGTCCGGTCGGCGGCCTCTACAGAAGTCTTCTGCCGCAGTTGGCCGAAGACCTCCTCCGCGACAGCCTCTCCCTGAGATGCCGCTCTGTATCGCCACTCCGACGCACCTCCTTCCGCCCTCGCCACCAGCGTCACGCACGTCGCCAGCAGCACGGCCCCCCATCGACTCACATTCACCGGAACTCTCCCTGATGTACTTCAAAGCCAATCACATCCAACCCTGCCGCCTCTTGCATGAGAGAAGCTCGGCTACAACATATTTCGCAAGCGTCCGATCAGAGATTGCGTAGCCACGCTCGGCTTGATGATATAGTTCCAGTCGCCATGGAACTTTGAGCGGACGAGGTGGAGTTGGTGCATGGCCTTTTGAGAGACGCTGACTCCCGTGCGGTAGCGCCGTCAGTCCAAGTGTGCTTTCACCTTCAAGCCCGCGGTGGTCGTCGTCGAGCCGATGAGGTTCACCACCGTCACATAGCCCCCCAGGGGCGCCCTCTCCAATTCATGCAGATGTGACTGAAGCGGCGGTGCTCCACCCTGTTCCACTTGCTCGTGCCGAGCGGGAAGTGGCAGACGCTGACGGAGAGCCCCGTCGCGTCCGCCAACCGCTGCAACTCGGCCTTCCAGACCCGACTTCTCGCGCTGCTGCTGCCGCCCGAGTCGGCCGTCACAAGCAACTGCTTCACCTCGGGGTAGCGCTGCTAGCTCTTCTTCCGCCACCAGGTGGCGATGCGCTTGCCCCGGCAGGCTCACTTCCGTTCGGCCCTTCACGGCCACCCTGGCTCGCTCAGGTCGGTGAGGTTGTCGGCGTGGTGTCCGATGGGCAGCGGAGCATCCGCAACGACCTGGCCCACGCATTGCCCCAGGTGCCTCACCAACACTGCTACTTCCACTACCTGCGTGAGGCGGCTCGGCCTCGCTACGAAGCGGACCGGCACGCGAAGAAGGAGTTGAAGAAGCGGGTGCGCCAGGTGCGCCAGGTCGAACGGGCCGTGGAAGGCCGTCAGGACGCGAGTGCCCGTGCCGCGCGCGACTATGCGGCGGCCGTCAGGAGCGCCCTCACCAACGACCACCGCCCGCCCCTCAACCCCTCCGGACTGCTGCTGCGCCGACGCCTGGGCGCCATCGAGAAGAGTCTGGGGCGGGTAGTAAAAAGGGGGCCCGCGCACCGGAGTTGAGCCGCTTGCATGCGGTGCTGAGCAACGCCCGGAGGGCGACGGCCTCCATCTGGCCCGCCCTTGCGCGCGCCTACCGGTGGGTGGAGCGCACCGCGGGCATCCTCAACAACGAGCCCGGTTTGGATGCAGCGGCGCGTCCCTCGCATCATGGGCCGGCGCTGCCGCGCAAATCCGGAGGGCTGCCTCCGAGACATCGAAGAGGAGCTCAGGTCATATTTGCCGGTGTAGGAAAAAAATCGGCCCGGCCATCCGAGAGGATGACCGGGCCGATCCGAGTTGCGGGGGCAGGATTTGAACCTGCGACCTTCGGGTTATGAGCCCGACGAGCTACCAGGCTGCTCCACCCCGCGTCATGTTGTCCGTCTTCAACCCATGAAGCGCCGGTCTTCATTCCGATCGGGCTTCAGGTGCTACGAGTTGCGGGGGCAGGATTTGAACCTGCGACCTTCGGGTTATGAGCCCGACGAGCTACCAGGCTGCTCCACCCCGCGGCAGAGAGAGGCGAGGCGGTAAGTACCGTCCCCCGCCTGGAGCGTCAACACCTTTCTCGACGCTGATCACTTCGAGGTGATCAGCGCCGGAGAAAGGAGCGCTACTTGCGCATCTTGGAGAGCAGGTCGGCGAACGTGCCGAAGCCCTTCTTGCCAGCACCCTGGGGCTGCTGGGTCTTCTGCCAGGCCTCGACCTCGGCGCGCTCCTCGGCGCGCACCGCGGCGGTGACGGACAGGCGAATCTTCCCGGACGCGTCGATGTCCAGGATGGCCACCTTCACCTCCTGGCCGAGCGCGTAGTGCTTGCGCAGGTCGGTGCCGCGCTCCGTGCCCGTCTCGCTGGCGGGCAGCAGGCCCTTGCCACCGGGGAAGGCGAGGAACACGCCGTAGGGCTCGATGCGGTCCACCTTGCCGATGACGACCTGGCCCACCTGGGGACGGGGCGCGGCGGGCGCCTTGGGGGTGGCGGTGCTCGCGGCGGCGGCGGAGGGCGCGGGGCGCTCCTCGGCGGGACGCTGCGCCTCCTCCTCGGAGATGCGGCGCAGGCCGATGCGCTTGTCGTTGGGGTCGATCTTCTCGATGGCCACCCAGATGACCTCACCCTCCTTCACCACGTCGCGCGGGTGCGCGATGCGGCGGTCGCTCAGCGCGGAGATATGCACCAGGCCATCCACGCCCGGGCGCAGCTCCACGAAGGCACCGAAGGGCTGCAGGCGGACGACCTTGCCCTGGAGCCGGTCGCCTTCCTTGAGCTCCGACAGCGCCTTCTTGAAGGGGTCCTCCATGCGCGCGCGCATGGACAGGGTGATGCGCTCCTTGCGCTTGTTCTTGTCGGACGAGTTGGGCTCCGCGGCCTCCATGCGGAGGATCTCCACCTCGACCTCGTCACCCGTGTTGACCACCTCGCTGGGGTGGCCCACGCGCGTGTACGAGAGCTCGGAGACGGGAATCATTCCCTCCACGCCGCCCAGGTCCACGAACACGCCGAAGTCGCGCACGCCGGAGACCTTGCCCTTGACGACCTTGCCCTCGGCCAGGTTCTTGCGGGTCTCCGTGGCCAGCCGCCGCTGCTCCTCCTCGAGCAGGGCCCGGCGCGACAGCACCACGTTCCGGTCACGCACCTCGGTGACGCGGAACTGGAGCTTCTCGCCGATGAACTGGTCCGGCTTCTCCACGAAGCGCAGGTCCAGCTGGCTGATGGGGCAGAAGGCGCGGATGTCGCCGATGGCGACCTCCACCCCGCCCTTGTTCACGCTGAGGACCATGCCCTCCACCGGCATGCCGGAGGCGCGGGCCTCGGCCAGCATGGCCATGGACGCGCTGCCCTTGGCGAGCGCGCGGCTGAGCAGGATGCCCTTGGCACCCACCTCGACCACGTGGGCCTCGAGGCTGTCACCCACGCCGAAGCGGAGGATGCCCTCGTCGTCCTTCAGCTCGCGAAGCTCGATCATCGCCTCGCTCTTGGCGGCGCCTTCCACCGACACGAACGCGGTGTCCGCGCCGAGCTGGAAGATGGTGCCCTTGACCTTCTCGCCCACGCGCAGGCCGCGGCGGGTGGGAGTGCCCCCCTCCTTGGCCTGGGCCTCGAACATCTCGGCGAAGGACTGGGACTCGGGAACCTCCTCGAACAGCGCGCTGGAGGGCGCGGGCGTCGGAGTCACCGGACGGGGCGTGGGAGCCGGAGCCGGCGTCGCGGCCGAGGCCTCGGCGGCGGCGGTCGTCTCCTCGGACGTCGCGGTGGCGTCAGCGGGCTTGTCACCCACCGGGCCGCGCGTCTCGATGGCACCCGAGGCCCGCTTCACGACGACCATGGGGCCGGACGGGCGGCGCTCGCCGCCACCGCGGCGCTCACCTCCCCTGTCGCCACCGCCCCGAGGGGGACGGTCGCCACGCGGCGCCCCACCCTCGGGACGCGGCTGGGCCTCGCGGTCGCCGCGGCCAGGGCCGCCACGATCACCACGCTGCTCACCCCCGCGGCCACCTCCGCGCCCACCTCGGTCCCCCTCGCCGCGGCCACTGCCCCCGGAGGGGATGCCGAGCATCACGTCGCCGAAGGTCGCCTTCGGCTTCTTGGGACCACCCATCCCGCCCGGACCGCCTGAATTGGAACCGCTCTTCTCGTCGCTCACTGCGGAGACCTTCCTGAGACGAATTCAGACCCTGACTTGCCGAGAAGCCGGGCCCCGGTGAAAAAGGCGGCGCACTCTACACGCGCGACAACTCCGGAGGAAGCCAGATGACGCGCACGCCGTGTGAGCCGGTGCATCGTCCATAACGAAGGCAGCGCGTCAGGCCATCCCCTGAGACTACTTGCTGCTCCAAGCAAGCCCCGCCCGGCCCGTCAGGAACCAAGCACTTCCGGGCGGTTAGCGGACCAGCCGGAGCTTGCGGCCGACCTTGCGGAGGACCGCGCCGGCCTCGGGAACGCCCAGGGCACCGGCCAGTGCGAAATAGACGACGCCGAACGGAATCGCCACCGCCAGGAAGCCCAAGGCCGGGTGCAGTTGGGGTGGCGGCAGCCATTCGCCGCCCGACTCCGCCACCACGCCCGGCATGGGGCCGAGCAGGGAGACGAGGCCCCACCGGACCCCCAGCGCCACGAGCCCGGCGACGATGGCCGAGCCCCACAGCCGGGGCAGCAGCCCCGCCGGAACCCCCACCGGGCCCACCTGCTTCACCAGCTTTCGCCGCAGCAGGCTGGACTCCAGCCAGGCGACCAGGCCGCTGGCCAGCGTGAGGCCCACTGCGCCCAGGTGCTCGGGGAGCCCCAGCCAGCCCGGCAGGTGCAGGCCGAGAAGCCACGCGCCCAGCGTGCCCGCCGCCACCCGCACGATGGCGAAGCGCAGGGGCGTCTTCGTGTCCTTCAGCGCATAGAAGGCAGAGGCATAGAGGCGGCCCACGGTGGATGCCACCAGGCCCACGGCCGCGCCCATCAGCAGGTACCAGAGGTAGCGCGAGTCGGCCGCGTCGAAGCGGCCCGTCTGAAGCAGGGCCGCGGCCACCATGTCCCCCAGGAAGAGGAAGGCCGCCGCCGAGGGCACCACCCAGAAGCAGATGCGGCGCGAGCCGGCGTCGATGCGCGTGCGCAGCTTCGCGGCGACGTCCTCACCCGTGCCGGTGGCGCGGGACATCTCCGGCAGCTCCGCGGCGGACACCGCCATGCCGAAGAGGCTCACCGGGATGAGGTAGAGGGTCTGCGCATACACCAGCGAGGACAGCGCGCGGTTGGAGATGAGCGACGCGAAGGCAGTGTCCACCCACGCGCTGAACTGCACCACGCCGCGCCCCACCACCACCGGGCCGAAGTTCTTCAGCACCTGGCGCACCGGCTCACTCGCCAGCGACAGTGTCGGGCGGAAGCCGCCCAGCAGCTTCAAGACCGACGGCACCTGCACCGCGAACTGGAGGAAGCAGCCCACCACCACGCCGTAGGCGAGCACCTCCACCAGCTGGTCCTTGGGGTAGCGCCCGCCCGCGACCACCAGTGTGAGGATGATGACGAGGTTCCAGACCACCGGCGCCAGGTACGACAGCAGGAAGCGGCGGTGGCTGTTGAGGATGCCCAGGCACCACGCGCTCAACACCAGCATCCCCGTGCCCGGGAAGAGGATGCGGACCACCGAGATGGTCAGCTCCCGCGACGCGCCTTCGAAGCCCGGGGCGATGAGGTCCACCAGCAGCGGCGTGGCGAGCATGCCCAGGGCCACCGCCACCGCGGTGACCAGCGACAGCAGGCCGAACACCGCGCCGGCCACGCGGTCCGCCGCCTTCGGGTCCTCCTTGCCCAGCAGGCCCGCGTAGACGGGGATGAACGAGCCGGAGAGGACGCCCTCGCCGAACAGGTTCTGCAGGAAGTTGGGGATGCGCATCGCCGCCTTGAAGACGGCGGCCTCCACCTCGTTGCCCAGGTAGTGCGCGAAGACGCGCTCGCGCACCAGTCCCATCAGCCGCGAGGCCAGGATGCCGGTGGCCACCAGCACGGCCCCCTTCCCCGCCTTCCCCGCCGGTTTCACGGACGGAGGGGGAGCGACGGGAGGCGTGCCGGTCGTCGGGGGAGGCTCGGGCGTGGAGGAGGTCACCAGGGGCGGGACTGTACGCGGGGCGTCCAGTGGCATGAAGCGCGAAACCCTTCCTCGCCGTTTCACTTGACGGTACCGCTGGGGGTTGCGAGGGTCCGGGCCAATGGCCGGCACCCCCGACAGCGACCTGGACGACGTGGCACGCATCCGCCGCGTCCTGGCCCGCGAGCTGGAGACCATCAACGAGTACGAGGCGTTCGCCCGGGCTTCCTCCGCCCCCGAGGTCCGCGCCTTCTTCCTCCACCTGGCCTCCGAGGAGAAGGAGCACGTCTCCGAGGCCGTCCACATGCTGCGCCTGCTCGATAACGGACAGGACGCACACTTCACGAAGCCCTTCGTCGCGGGGCACTTCGAAGGGACGGCCGCCCAGGGCGCGCCCATCCCCACCCCGCCCGCGGTCTCCCCGCCGGCCCCTTCCCCCGCCTCCGTCATCGGCCGCAATGGCCGTCTGCCGTCGGAGCCTCCGACCTCCGTTCCCCCGCAGCGCCTGATGTACGGGCTGCCCGCCCCGCCGCCCGCGGTGGAGTCGCATCCACTCACGGTGGGCTCGCTCCGCCGGGGTGGTGGCGGCGGTAGCAGCGGTCGCTGACATTTCCCCCGTCTCCTTGTTGAGTCTTCTGGAGAACATTCGATGCCTGACTTCCTTGGACATGCCGAGAACCCCCTCCGTGAAGAGGAGTGGGCGCGACTGAACGAGACCGTCATCCAGGTCGCGCGGCGCTCGCTGGTGGGCCGCCGCATCCTGGACATCTACGGTCCGCTGGGTGCGGGCGTGCAGACGGTGCCCTACGACGAGTTCCAGGGCGTGTCCCCTGGCGCGGTGGACATCGTCGGTGAGCAGGAGACCGCGATGGTCTTCACCGACGCGCGCAAGTTCAAGACCATCCCCATCCTCTACAAGGACTTCCTGCTGCACTGGCGCGACATCGAGGCCGCGCGCACGCACAACATGCCGCTGGACGTCTCCGCCGCCGCGGGCGCCGCCGCGCTGTGCGCGCAGCAGGAGGACGAGCTCATCTTCTACGGTGACGCGAAGCTGGGCTACGAGGGGCTGATGACGGCCAACGGCCGGCTCACCGTGCCGCTGGGCGACTGGAACCTCGCGGGCGGCGGCTTCCAGGCCATCGTCGACTCCACGCGCAAGCTCAACGAGCACGGCCACTTCGGTCCCTACGCCGTGGTGCTGTCGCCGCGGCTGTACTCGCAGCTGCACCGCATCTACGAGAAGACGGGCGTGCTGGAGATCGAGACCATCCGCCAGCTGGCGTCGGACGGCGTCTACCAGTCCAACCGCCTGCGCGGGGACTCGGGCGTGGTGGTGTCCACCGGCCGCGAGAACATGGACCTGGCGGTGGCCATGGACATGGTGGCCGCGTACCTGGGCGCCTCGCGGATGAACCACCCGTTCCGCGTGCTGGAGGCGCTGCTGCTGCGCATCAAGCACCCGGACGCCATCTGCACGCTCGAGGGCCCCACCTCCGCGCCACCGGTCACTCCCCCTGGCCGCCGCTAGCTCCGGACCGCGCCAGCACCGCTCATGACAAAGGTCCTGGTCATCGACGACGAGGTCAACCTTCGCAAGGTGCTGGCCGCCATGCTGCGCCGCGACGGGTTCGACGTCACCGTCGCGGAGAATGGTGAGCAGGGGCTCGCCGAGTTCCACAAGAACGGCGCGGACATCGTGGTGACGGACCTGGTGATGCCCAAGGTGGGTGGCATGGAGGTGCTGGGCACCGTCCGCGCCGCCAACCCGGACGTGCCCGTCATCATCATCACCGCGCACGGCACGGTGGACTCCGCGGTGGACGCCATCAAGGCGGGCGCGTTCGACTACATCACCAAGCCCTTCGACCAGGCGGAGCTGTCCGCCGTCGTCGCCAAGGCCGCCAAGACGAACGAGAGCGCGCGCCGCTCCGTCCGCCCGGACCTCAAGGCGCGGGCCGCCATCATCGGCGACTCGCCGCAGATCCAAGAGGTCTACAAGATCATCGACAAGGTGGCGGACACGCCCTCCACGGTGCTCATCACCGGGGAGAGCGGCACCGGCAAGGAGCTCATCGCCACCGCGCTGCACGGCGCGTCCAGCCGCCGCGACAAGCCGTTCATCAAGATCAACTGCGCGGCCATCCCCTCCACGCTGCTGGAGAGCGAGCTGTTCGGCTACGAGCGCGGGGCCTTCACCGGCGCCGTCACCTCCAAGCCCGGCCGCTTCGAGCTGGCCGACGAGGGCACCCTCTTCCTGGACGAGCTCGGGGAGATTCCGGTGGACATGCAGGTGAAGCTGCTGCGCGCGCTCCAGGAGGGCGAGTTCGAGCGCGTGGGCGGCATCAAGACCACCCGCGTGGACGTGCGCCTGGTGGCCGCCACCAACCGCGACCTGCAGGCGGAAATCGAGGCGGGCCGCTTCCGCAAGGACCTGTACTACCGGCTGGCGGTGGTGCCCATCACCCTGCCCGCCCTGCGCGAGCGCCGCAGCGACGTGCCCATGCTCGCGCGGCACTTCCTGGAGAAGTACAACAAGCGCCTCAACAAGAAGATCGAAGGCATCGCCGACGATGCCATGGTCATCCTCCAGGGCTACGCGTGGCCGGGCAACATCCGCGAGCTGGAGAACCTCATCGAGCGCGTGCTGCTCTTCGCGGATGGCCCGCTCATCACCGTGAAGGACCTGCCGGAGCAGGTCCGTCAGGGAGCAGGCGCCCAGGCGGGCGCCACCCAGTCCCCCTCCACGCCGGGCATGGAAGTCCCGGTGGGCGAGGTGGGCCTGAAGGACATCGTCCGGATGAAGGCCGCGGAGCTGGAGCGCGACCTCATCATGAAGAAGCTGGAGGAGACGGGCGGCAACGTCACGCGGGCCGCCCGCCTGCTGCAGATCAGCCGGAAATCGCTGCAGACCAAGATGAAGGAATTCGGCCTGCGCGACACCACACCCGACGGGCAGGAAGACGGGACCGACGAGTAGACGCCGGGGAGGCGGAATTCCCCCGCGCGCGCGTCGGTTCCGGGCCCGCCCACTCTTCACAAACTCAGGGAGCTTGTATGCGGCCGAACCTTCCCACCCTCGGTGCCCCACCGAAGCGCAGTTCCTTCGGACCGGTGGTCGCCGTGTCACTCATCCTCGGCGGAGCCGCCGGCGGCGTGTGGTGGTGGAAGCAGCGCATGGCCCATGCCACGGAAGGCGCCGCGCAGGCCGCTCCGGTGGCCGCTGACGCCGGAGCCATCGCCGCGGCGCCCGCCGCCCCTCCCGCGCCCGTGGACCCGGTGAAGGCCGCCGGCCTCGAGCGCGCCTCGGTGCGCATCGACGGACCGCTGGAGACGGCGCTCAACGGCGCGGTCGGCGCGGACATCGGCCCTGCCCTGGCGCAGGTGGTGACGCGCACCCTGGTGTGGTGGGTGGAGGTGCCGGGGGAGATCCTCCGTGGCGACACGCTGGACGTGCTCTACCAGCGCCGCGAGAACGAGGAGCCCCTGGTGCACGCCGTGCGCTTCACCAGCGGCAAGCTGGGGAAGACGATGAGCGCCTACCGTCACCAGCCCGAGGGCGAGGCCAACGCCCGCTACTACCTGTCCAGCGGTGACGAGCTGGAGCTGCGGCTGGAGAAGTCGCCCATCGACAGCTACGAGCAGGTGACGTCCCTGCTGCGCGACGGCCGCCGCCACAAGGGCGTGGACTTCCGCACCCCGGTGGGCACGCCCATCAAGGCGCCCTTCAACGGCGTGGTGAAGCGCAAGAACTGGAACTTCGGCAGCAACGGCAACTGCCTGGAGCTGGTGGAGAGCGGTGGCCGCGGCCGGCGCGCCCTCTTCCTGCACCTGGACGCGGTGGACAAGAACATCAAGCCCGGCACGCGCTTCACGGTGGGCCAGGTGATTGCGTCCAGCGGCAACACGGGCCGCTCCTTCGCGCCCCACCTGCACTATCAGCTCATGACGCAGGATGACCGCGTGCTGGACCCCTTCGACCAGCACAAGACCTACCGCCGCGCACTCTCCACGAGCCAGAAGTCCCTCTTCGAGAGCGAGGTCCGGCGCCTGGATGGGCTGCTCGGGACCTCCCTGGCCGGCAAGTAATCGCCACCCGTTTCTTGACACTCCTCCGACGGCGCGGCTAGCTGGGAGCCCCCGGGCCTTGCCGGAAGGCCCGGGTGATTCGTCGTCGGAGGTCGGATGCACAGGCTTCGCGCCGTACTCACCGCGCTGACACTGGGCGCGCCGTTCGCCGCCAGCGCGGCGGACATCACCCGGATCGCGTCCTCTTTCGAGGATGACGACCCGTTCGACCTCTTCATCGACGTCGGCTTCGAGCGCACCCAGACGCGCGCGAAGATCATCCGTGAGCAGGTCGGTCCCGTGGCGGAAGGCAGCACCAGCCGGGACGTCGCGGGGCTCTGGTACAAGGGCGTGGACGCACGGCTCAACCTGGAGCTGTCCTTCGGCCTGTACCGGGACCTCGAGTTCTCCTTCAAGCTGCCGCTGGTCTTCCAGCAGAACGAGCGTTGGGACTACACGTCCAATTTCTCACCGTCGGTCAACGGCACCTGCGTCAACGCGGACGGCACGCCCATCGGTGGGTGCTCACTCGAGGGCGGCGCCGCCGGAAGGGCCCTGTTCGGCATGCCGCAGGAGAGCTTCCGCGGAGGCCTGGGCAACGTGCACTTCGGCCTGGCCTACGCCTTCTTCAGCCAGGAGAAGGACGTCACCAAGCCCACGTGGATTGTCGGCCTGGACTACGAGGCCCCCACCGCGAAGCAGCGCGACCCGAGCGTGGACACCACGAACCCGGACAACCGGGGCAACGTCGGTGACCGCGTCCACAAGTACCAGCTCTACACGTCCTTCTCGCGCCGCATGGGCGTGGCCGAGCCCTACTTCAAGGCCCACTACACCATCCCCGTGCGCGGCCCGGGCATCTACTCCAACTGCGACCAGGCGGACCCCGAACTGCTCCCGGATGCTCAGAACCTGGGCGCTCAAGGCAACTGCTTCACGGGCCCGTGGACGCGCAAGGAGCTGGGCATCAAGGCGCCGTCGCAGGGCGGCATGCTCTTCGGTATCGAGCTGGTTCCCTTCGACAAGCCGGAGAAGGGCCAGCGGTTCGCCCTGGACTTGCGCACCATCGGCAACTACGTGGGCCGGGGCCGGTACTACAACGAGCTCAGCTCGGCGCTGCGCAAGCTGCTCACCTCCGAGGACTACTTCCAGGTGGGCGGCATGCTCGGCGTCAACGCGCGCGCGGCCGAGTCCTTCACCATCCGCGCCGCCGGCACCTTCCTCTACAACACCGACCACACGCTCACGTCCGAGGACATCGGCAAGGACGTGAGCGGCGACGGCGATGTGGACGCAGATCCCGGCTCGCCGGAGCTCAACCCCAGCTTCGACTGGCGCTATGACCTGGTCTCCCGCCGCTTCCGCGCCGTGGAGAGCACGTCGTTCCGCTTCGACCTGAGCGCGACGTTCAACTTCTAGCGGCCGTGGGCGCGTGAGGGGCCTTCCCTCCGCGCCTCACCGCTTCAGTGATAGGCCCAGCCGGTAGACGTCCTGACCGGCCCAGCCCGCGCGGCGGGCCAGCTCGGTGCTCAGCGCCTTGAGCTTCTCGCCGCGCGACAGCCCCTCCTCCAAGGCCCGCTTCAGCTCCTCCTCGGACCAGCGGCGCTCGCCGGTGCGGCCTTCCACCAGCACCACAACCTCGCCCCGGGGCTCCTCCGCCGCGTAGCGGGCCGAAAGCTCCGACAGCGTGCCCCGCGCGAACTCCTCGTGCAGCTTCGTCAGCTCGCGCGCCACGCATGCGCGCCGGTCGCCCCAGGCGTCCAGCAGGTCGGGCAGCGTCTCACCCACCCGGCGCGGAGACTCGTAGAGGACCAGCGTGGCGGACAGCTGCGCCACCTCCTCCAGCATGGCCCGGCGCTCCGCCCCCTTGCGCGGCAGGAAGCCCAGGAAGTGGAAGCGGCCCGTGGGCAGCCCGGACGCACTCAGCGCCGCCACCAGGGCCGTGGGGCCCGGAATGGGCACCACCGTCACCCCGCGCTCCAGCGCCTCGGCCACCAGACGCTCTCCCGGGTCGCTGATGGCGGGGCTGCCCGCGTCCGTCACGAGCGCGCAGTCCTCGCCCTCGACGATGCGGTCCAGGATGCGCCCGGCCCGCTGCCCCTCCGCGAAGGCCGGCAGGCTCACCAGGTCCTTCCCGCCGATGCCGAAGTGGTCCAGCAGCACCCGCGAGTGGCGCGTGTCCTCACAGGCGATGAAGCGCACTGTGCGCAGCGTCTCCAGCGCCCGCGACGTGACATCCCCCAGGTTTCCGATGGGCGTGGCCACCAGATAGAGCGTTCCAGCCATGGTGTCCTCTCACATGCCCGCGTCGAAGGCGCCGGGGATGTGCTCCACGGTGGCACGCTCTCCGCGCCCCACCACCGAAATCACGTCGAAACGCATCATCCGCTCGCCCAGCTCGTTGGCGAACAGATAGTGCAGCGCCGCCTTCACCACCCTGCGCTGCTTGGCGAAGGACACGGTGTGCGACGGGTCTCCCCACACCGCGGTGGAGCGCATCCGCACCTCCACGAAGCACACGGTGTCGCCCCGCTCCGCCACGATGTCCAGCTCCCCGTAGCGGCACGTCCAGTTGCGCGCCAGCACGCGCCACCCATCCGCCTCCAGGAGCGCCACCGCCGCCGCCTCCGCCGCGTCCCCGTACTCCCGCCGCTTCCCCGCCTCCATCCGTCCCATCCACCCTCCCCGGCGGTCCTCCCAGGAGGAGGCTCCCGCCACGTCGCCCGATGCCTGTGCCCCTGCCGGCCCTCCACCGTGGAGGCAACCCGCCAGGTTACCTGACACCCTAGCGACGCCCTCTGACATCAAGGCAACCCGTCGGGTGGCGCGACAGCCTGCGGCCACCCGCTGACTCCGCGGCAACCTGTAGGACTGTCCGACAGCCTGGTGCCACCCGCCACCCGACGGATCGCCCCGGAAGCGTGCTTTCCGAGGAGACCCTACGTCGAGGGCGCCCTTCAAGGGCGGCACACCGCCGGCTCGCCCTACACGTTGACGGTGCCGTCCGCCATCTGCGCGAAGCCGGGGTGCCCCGTCACGTGCAGCACCTGCGTCAGCGTGCCCAGGTGCTTGAGCATGCGGGCGATGAGGGGCAGCTTCACCTCCTCCACGCCGGTGAAGACGTCCTCCAGCACGAAGGGGCGCTTCACGCGGGCGCTCGCCTTCTCCACCACCGTCATCCGCAGGGCCAGGTAGTACAGGTCCAGGTCCTTCGGCGGCAGCTCGCCCACGGGGATGCGCTTGCCGGCCGCGAGCACGAAGGCCCGACCCTCCTTGTCCCACTCGATGCCCTGATAGCGCCGGTCCGTCAGCGCGGTGAGGTACTGGAGGCACCGCTCCTTCAGCATCCCCTGCACCGACAGCACGTCCGTGGTGAAGACGTCCGCGGCCTGGGACAGCAGCACGGGGGACGGGTCCTCCAGCGCCTCCACCGGCGCCGGAGTGCCATCCGCGCTCGGCGCCGCGGGGGCCGGTGGCGCCTTGGCCAGGGCGATGGACTCCTTCACCCGGCCCATCTCCCGCTCCACCTCGCGGATGTCGCGCACGTACGAGCCCTTCTGCGTCAGCTCGGCGTTCAGCGCGTCCAGTTGCTCCTTCAATGCCTGCCGCTGCGTCACCGCCGCCACGAAGTCGGGGTCCGCCTCCATGGCCTGGAGCTGGTCCTTCAGCTCCACCACGCGCGCGCCCAGCAATTCCTTGCGCTCCAGGGTGGGCGCGATGTCCTCCAGGCTCTCCACGCCGAGCGCCTTCTGCGCCATGCGCAGCGGGGCGGCCTCGGCCTCGAACTCGTCGAGGATCTTCTTCTCGCGAGCGTCGAACCGGTTCTCCTTGCCACCGTGCCGGGACGCCTTCTGCACTTCGTCCACGTAGCGCAGCGCCATGAAGGCGGCCACGCCGAACGACGGGATGTTCAGCAGGGCCAGGTAGCGGAAGGTGCTGTCCACGCCGAAGCCCAGGCCCAGGCTCAGCCCCAGGAAGAGCACGCCAGCCCCGATGCCCGCCCAGAACACGCGGTTCTCCTTCAGGGACTCCACCTGCGCGGGCACCGCCTCCGCCTCCGCGTCGCGGTCCGCGTTCAGCCGGGCCAGTGCGTCATCCCGCTTCGCCACCACCTTGGGGTAGCGCTGCACGCGGCTGAGGATGTCCTGCGGCAGCCCGAGCGACTCCGGCGTGGGCGCCGCACGCCACGCGGCCTCCGCGTCGGAGATGGCCGCCTTCAGCCCGTCGGTGCCCTTCAGCCGTTGCTCGGCATCGAAGACCTGTGAGGACAGGCCGTCCACCTTGAACTGGAGCTGATCCACCTCGCTCGCGCCGACCAGCTCCTGCTCGAGCGCGCGCAGCTTCGCCTCGGCGGCGGAGATGTCCTCCGCGGGCATCACCGCGGGCGCCGAGGCCAGCGAGGGGAACTTCCCGGACGTCTTGGGGTCGACCTTCGTCGCACCGGCCGCCGGCTTGCGAGGCCTCCGCGAGGGCAGCTGCGCCGGCTGCAGGCAGTACACCTGCTCGAACGTCGTGCGCGGAGGAAGGCCCGCCTGGCCCCGGAGGAACTGGCTGATCTCCGACGAGTCCGAGGACACCAGCTCCGCCTGCTGCGTGGCCTTGTTCATCCGGTGCAGCGTCCCGGAGCCCCCCAGCTCGCGCAGCACGCGGTACGTCACCCCGTCCACGCCCACGAAGGTGAGGGCCGCCTTGCCCGTCTTCGCGCCAGGCGTCAGGAAGCTGGCGTCACCGCCGCGCCCGTCGGCGAAGAGCAGCGCGAGGGACAGGCCCGCCAGGGGACTCGCCTCGGCCGTGGGCGGCTTGAGGACGAGGTACCCGGCCTTGAGGGCAAACCGCCCCGCGGGCGAGAAGCCCCGGACGTTCTGGACGGCGACTTCGGCGAATTGCATGGCTCGCGCATGTTAGCGCGAATGAAAAAAGGAGCGCCCGGGATCGGACGCTCCTTTTCATGACACCCGGCCGGCCCGCGAGGGCAGGCAGGCGTTCCAGACGCCGACTAGGCGTTCTTGGGGGCCTTCGCAGCCTTCGCGGCCTTGGCGGCGGCGGACTGGGCCAGGCCAGCGGCCGTCGGCTCCTCCTGCACGTCCACGCGGGCGGCCTTGCCCTTGCGGTCGCGGAGGTAGAACAGGCGGCTGCGGTTCACGTCACCGCGGGAGAGGACCTCGATCTTCTCGTAGCGGGGGCTGTGGAGGGGGAAGATGCGCTCCACGCCGACGCCGAAGGACATCTTGCGCACGGCGAAGGTGGCGCGGTGCGAAGCGCCGCTCTTGCGGATGACGACGCCCTCGAAGGCCTGCACGCGCTCCTTCTCGCCCTCCTTCACCTTCCAGTGGACGCGCACGTTGTCACCGGGACGGAACTCGGCGACGTCCTGGCGCAGGAACTTGGCCTCGACGTACTGAATGGCGGCGTTACGCATGACGGACTCCGGAAAATCGGAAACTGACGCGCTGGGCGCGTGAAAGAGCGGGCCGTACTACCAGAGAGAGCGGTGTCGGACAAGCCCACTGATGAGCCAACCCGCTGGGAACGCTCAGGGTTACAGGTCTTCCTCCCGGCGGGCCAGCAGTTTCTGGTCGGCTGCTGATAGCTCCAGGCGGGCAAACAGGTCCGGACGGCGCTCCCGGGTGAGCATCAGCGACTTCCAGCGGCGCCAGCGGGCGATGCGGGCATGGTCCCCGGACTGGAGGACGGCGGGCACCTCGCTCCCCCGGAAGACGGGCGGGCGGGTGTAATGGGGGTGCTCCAGCAGCCCCTCCTCGAAGCTCTCGGTGACGGACGAGTCCACGTTGCCCAGCACGCCGGGCACCAGCCGCGCCACCGCGTCCACCACCGCCATGGCGGCCACCTCGCCCCCGGTGAGGACGAAGTCCCCCAGGGACAGCTCCCCGTCCAGGTGCGCCATCACCCGCTCGTCCACGCCCTCGTAGCGGCCGCACACCAGGATCAGCCCGGCCTCGTGGCGCACCAGCTCGCGGGCCGTGGCCTGGGTGAAGGCGGGCCCTCGCGGGCTCATCAGCAGCGCCCTGGCGCCAGGCAGCCGCGTCCGGGCGGCTTCAATCGCCGCCACCAGCGGCTCCGGCTTCATCACCATGCCCGCGCCGCCGCCATAGGGCGCATCGTCGGTGACGCGGTGCTTGCCCTCCGCGTACTCGCGCACGTCGGTGACGGTGGCGGACAGCAGGCCCTTCTCCTGGGCCTTCCCGAGGATGCTCGCCCCCAGGTATCCGGACACCATGCCGGGGAACAGCGTGAGCAGCTCCACCCGGAACGGCGTGCTCATTCCGGGGCCCCGGAGCCGTCGTCAGCACCGGCGTCCCCGGCGCCCTCTACGGAGTCCGCCTCATCGGCGGCGGCCGCCTCGGAGTCCGGAGCCCGGGGCCCCTTCTCGTGGCGCCCCACCTCCACGTACTCGGGAGGACGGATGACGATGCGACGGGCGGCGAGGTCCACCGTGGGCACGAACTCGTCCGCGAAGGGCACCACCAGCTCCGGGCGCTGGGGCGCGCGGATGACGAGGTTGGGCACCTCGCCGGTGGCCCAGATCTCCTCCACGAGGCCCAGTTCCGCGCCGGCCTCGTCCACGGCGGTGAGGCCCACCAGGTCGCCCTGGAAGAACTCGCCCTCGGCCGGGGGCTCCAGGTCCTCGCGGAAGACGAACACCTTGGAGCCGACGAGCGCCTCGGCGTCCTCGCGGGTCTCCACGCCCTCGATGACGACGATGTTCTCCTTGGGCGTGGGGCGCACGCCCTCCAGCCACACCTCACGCTCCTCACCGGAGCGGGTGCGCAGCAGGAGGCGCTCCACCACGTCGAGCGCATCCGATGCCGGGTCGAACGTGCGCACGGCCACCTCGCCACGCAGCCCATGCGCGCGTGCGACGTAGCCGAGCTCCAGGTGCGGCGAGGTCGTCACCGCGAGGCGTCCGGTGCGGCCGGCGGCGGTGCGGCGCCAGGCGCGCCAGCCGCGTTGCGCCGGTCGTCGAGAATCTCCAGGCGGACCTTCTGCCCGGCCTTCTGCGCAGCGGCATTGAGCAGCGTCCGGAGGGCATTCACGGTGCGCCCGTCACGGCCGATGACCTTGCCGACGTCCTCGGGGGCGACCTTCAGCTCGAAGAGCCGGGCGCCTTCCGCGTCGGAGATACGCAGGCTGACCTGGTCCGGTTGGTCGACCAGGGCCCGCGCCAGATAGGTAAGAAGCTGCTCCACGTCCGCTCAGCGAAGCGCGCTTCAGACCGCGGGAGCGGCCGGCTTCGCCTTCGCGGCGACCTTGATGAGGTCCGCGACCGTCTCGGAGGGAGTCGCGCCCGTCTTCAGCCAGTAGTTCAGCCGCTCCTCGTTGAACTCCACCTTGGGGGGCTCGAGGTTGGGGTCATACGCGCCCACGGCCTCGATGAACTTGCCATCCCGGGGGTTCCGGGAGTCGGTGGCGACCACGTGGTAGTACGGCTTCTTCTTGGCGCCCGCGCGGGCGAGACGGAGGACGACGGCCATTGAGTGCTCCAACGAACAGGTTACATCTGTGAGAAGGGGGGCGCTCTTACCGCCGCACCCGCTAGATTGTCAAGGAAGCTCGGGATGTTATGTCGTGCCCTCTACGGGGGCCTCGCCCTGGTTGGCGAGCTGTCCGCAGGCACCGGCGATGTCCCGACCCCGGTTCCTGCGGATGTAGGCTGCGATGTGCCCATCGGCGAGGATGGCGCGGAACTGCTCCGCCCGCTCCTCCCCGGTGGTGTGGAACCCCAGCCCGGGGTTCTCGTTGTAGGGAATCAGGTTCACCTTCACCGGGATTCCCTTCAGCAGCTCGATGAGCCGGTGCGCGTCCTCATCGGCGTCGTTGAAGCCCGAGATGAGCACGTACTCGAAGGTGATGCGGCGCCCCTGGCGCAGCGGGAACTTCCGGCACGCGTCCAGCAGCGCCGCGATGTTCCACTTGCGGTTGACGGGCATCGTCTTGCTGCGCTGCTCGTCGGTGCTGGCGTTGAGGGAGATGGCCAGCTTGACGTCCGTCTCCTGGCCGAAGCGCTCGATCATCGGCACCAGGCCCACCGTGGAGACGGTGATGTGCCGGTGGCTGAAGTTGGGCCCGTCCTGCGACTGGAGGATGGAGAGCGCCGTCTTGAGGTTCTCGAAGTTGTGCAGGGGCTCGCCCATGCCCATGAACACCAGGTTGCTGAGCGGGCGGTAGGTCTCCAGCCCCTCGTTCTTCCGGACTTCGCGGTTCACCGCGTGGACCTGGGCGACGATCTCCCCGGGGGTGAGGTTGCGCTTGAGCCCCATGGTGCCCGTCATGCAGAAGCCGCACGCCATGGCGCAGCCCACCTGGGTGGACACGCACAGCGTCTTGCGGTCCTCGGTGGGCATGTAGACGGACTCGATGAAGCGCCCGTCCCGCGTCTTCCACCGGTACTTGATGGTGCCGTCGGTGCTGCGCAGCTCCGTGTCCTTCACCAGCGGGACGATCTCCGCCTGGGCCTTGAGCTTCTCGCGCAGGGCCTTGGACAGGTCCGTCATCTCGTCGAACGAGGTGACGCCGCGCTGGTGCAGCCAGCGGTAGATCTGCGGCGCGCGGAAGGAGCGCTCCCCCAGCGTCTCGGTGACGAAGCGCGTGAGGCCTTCCAGCGACAGGCTGGCCACGTCCACCAGCTTCGCGGGCGCGGGAGCCGGCAGCGGCTCGGTGACTGGGAGGGTATTGGCGGAGGTCTCGGACATCGTCGTTGGGCTGTTAACGGAGGGCCCAAGGGCGTCCCTTCCCACACCTGGGCACGGCAAGTCAAAGGAGCGCACGCTCCCCTACCCGCCTGTTGGACGCTTCCAGGCCCTTCCCTGGAAGAACAACGGCCCGGGCCCACACCTTCACGGGCGTGGACACCGGGCCGGAGCGAGGCCTCGGAGGAGGCCCGGCTGCCTACTTCTGGTACGGGTACGGCTGGATTTCCGTCTCGCGGAAGAAGTACGCGATCTCGATCTTCGCGTTCTCCAGGCTGTCCGAGCCGTGCACCGTGTTCTTGTCGATGCTGGTGGCGAAGTCCTTGCGGATGGTGCCGGCGGCGGCCTGGGCCGGGTTGGTGGCGCCCATGATGTCGCGGTTGCCCAGGACGGCGTTCTCACCCTCCAGCACCATCAGGACGACCGGGCCGGAGATCATGAACTGCACCAGGTCCTTGAAGAAGGGCCGGGCCTTGTGGACCGCGTAGAAGCCCTCGGCCTCCTTCTGGGAGAGCTGCTGCAGCCGGATGGCGACCGGCTTCAGACCCTTCTCCTCGAAGCGGCTGATGATCTTCCCGATGACGCCCTTCTCCAGACCGTCCGGCTTGATGATGGACAGCGTGCGCTCGATGGCCATGTGACTGGCTCCTTGTTCTCGTTGGGGTTTGGCGCTGCGAATCAGCGCTTCTTGGGAGCGCCCCGCTTGAGGGCCTCCTGGAGGGTGGTGCCCAGCTCGGCGGGGCTGGCGGCCATCAGGAAGCCGGCGGCCTCCATGGCCTTCATCTTCTCGGTCGCCGTGCCCTTGCCACCGGAGATGATGGCGCCGGCGTGGCCCATGCGCTTGCCCGGGGGCGCCGACTGGCCGGCGATGAAGCCGGCGATGGGCTTGGTGAACTCGCGAGCGACGTACTCCGCACCCGCCTCCTCGGCGCTGCCGCCGATCTCACCAATCATGATGACCGCGTCCGTCTCCGGGTCCGCGTTGAAGAGCTTCAGCACGTCCACGAAGTCCGTGCCGTTGACCGGGTCCCCGCCGATGCCCACGGCGGTGGACTGGCCCAGGCCCAGCTGGGTGAGCTGGTGCACGGCCTCGTAGGTCAGCGTGCCGGAGCGGGACACCACGCCGATGCGGCCCGGCTTGTGGATGTGGCCCGGCATGATGCCGATCTTGCACTTGGCGCCCGGCGTAATCACGCCCGGGCAGTTGGGGCCGATGAGGCGCACGCCCGGCTTGCCCTGCAGGTAGCGCTTGGCGCGCACCATGTCGTTGACGGGGATGCCCTCGGTGATGGTGATGATGAGGGAGATGCCCGCGTCGGCGGCCTCCATGATGGAGTCGGCGGCGAAGGGAGGCGGGACGAAGATGACGGAGGTGTTGGCGCCCGCCTGCTTCACGGCGTCAGCCACCGTGTTGAACACGGGGACCTTGCCCTCGAAGTCGGTGCCGCCCTTGCCCGGCGTCACGCCGGCCACGAGCTTGGTGCCGTACTCCATCATCTGCTTCGAATGGAACGAGCCCGCAGAGCCGGTGATGCCCTGACAGACCACCTTCGTGTTTTCGTTGACGAGGATGCTCATGGCGCTCCTTCAGGAAGTTGTTGGCGACGGAGTGCGCCGGACTACTTGATGGCCGCGACGGCCTTCTCGGCCGCCTGTCGCAGGTTGTCCGCCGGGGTGATGGCAAGGCCGGAGTTGCGCAGCAGCTCCTTGCCCTTCTCCACGTTGGTGCCTTCCAGCCGGACCACGAGCGGGACCTGGAGCTTGACCTCCTTCGCCGCGGCGATGATGCCCTCGGCGATGACGTCGCACTTCATGATGCCGCCGAAGATGTTCACGAGCACGGCCTTCACGGCCGGGTCGGCGAGGATGAGCTTGAAGGCCGCGGTGACCTTCTCCTTGCTCGCGCCGCCGCCCACGTCCAGGAAGTTGGCCGGCGCACCGCCCACCAGCTTGATGGTGTCCATGGTGGCCATGGCCAGGCCGGCGCCGTTCACCATGCAGCCGATGTTGCCGTCGAGCGCGATGTAGGCCAGGTCCCACTCCTTGGCCTGCGTCTCACGGGGCTCCTCCTCGGCGAGGTCGCGGTACTCCAGCAGCTCCTTGTGCCGGTAGAGCGCGTTCTCGTCGAAGTTCACCTTCGCGTCGAGCGCCACCACGCCGCCGTCCTTCAGGATGACGAGCGGGTTGACCTCCACGATGGAGGCGTCCGTCTCCATGAACATCCGGTAGAGCGAGGAGCAGAACTGGACGAACTTGTTCACCGTGGGGCCGGTGAGGCCCAGGCCGAAGGCCAGCTTGCGGCCCTGGAAGTCGGTGAAGCCCACCGCCGGGTCCACCGCCTCGCGGAGGATCTTCTCGGGGTGCTTCTCCGCCACTTCCTCGATCTCCACGCCGCCCTCGCGGGAGGCCATGAAGGTGACGCGGCTGGTGGCGCGGTCCAGCGTCACGCCGAGGTACAGCTCCTGGCCGATGGCGAGGCCTTCCTCGATGTAGACCTTGTGGACCGTCTGGCCTTCCGGCCCGGTCTGGATGGTCTTCAGCTTCATGCCCAGCATCTGCTTGGCGAGGTCCTTCGCCTCGGCGGGGCTCTTGGCGAGCTTCACGCCACCGCCCTTGCCGCGACCGCCCGCGTGGATCTGGGCCTTCACGACGACCACGGGCGTGCCGAGCTGCTTGGCAGCGGCTTCCGCCTCGTTGGGCGAGAGCGCGAGGATGCCCTTCGGCGTGGGCACGCCATACTTCCGGAAGATTTCCTTGCCCTGGTACTCGTGGATCTTCATCGAGGCTCCGATTGGGACGAGGGAGACGGCCTTTACAGACAGGCGTCAGCGCGGGGCCCTCATTGCGCAGAAACCGACGGATGGCAAGGCCGTTTGACCCCGGCGGAACCGCCCCATGCGGTCCTGTGCACAGCAGATAACCAGGATTGTCCGCCAGAATGAGCCCGCCTTCACGGCCGTGAGGCGGCCCGCCGACGAGGACCCGTACCGCCCGGAACCCACTCCCCTCGGGGCTCGCCCCCGGGCGCCGGTATGGCGTGGAGCTCCTGACGTTTCATTCCCCGGGTGGCGCGTGCGTCCAGTTGCCCTCCCCTGGAGCCCTCATGTCCTTGCGACCGTGGCACCTGCTGTTGCTCTGCCTGCTCGTCGTCCCTGGCCTCGCCGCGGGGGCAGACGCACCGGCTGACGTGGTGCTGGACGCGAAGGCGCGCGGTCGCATCCTGGAGGCGGTCATCACCCAGGTGCGCACGCGCCACTACTCGACCGAGAAGGCCGCACTCGCGGAGCGGCTGCTGCGCTCGCGGGTCAAGCGCGGGGACTACGACGCCATCACCGGGGGCCGGCAGCTGGCGGACGTCCTCACCGAGCACCTCGTGCGGGACGGCCAGGACGCGCACTTCATCGTCATCTTCAGCCCCCAGCCCGTTCCGAAGAACCTGGGCCTGCCGTGGGAGCCCGCCCCGCCGGAGGTGCAGGCCTTCCGTGCCCAGCGCAAGGAGCGAAGGCGGAAGCTGGCCCACCGCGACGCGTATGGCGTCAACCGGGTGGAGCGGCTGGACGGCAACGTGGGCTACCTGCGGCTGACGAGCTTCCCAGAGGTGGAGTTCGGCGGAGACGCCGCGACGGCCGCCATGCGGCTGCTGTCCGGGACGGACGCGCTCATCATCGACCTGCGCGGGAATGGCGGAGGCGATGGGGAGCTGGTGGCGATGTACCTGGGCTGGCTGTTGCCGGAGCCCACCCACGTGCTCGACACGGTGTGGAAGGGCCGGGGGACGGAGCAGCTCCACACGCCCGCGTACCTCCCCGCGGGCCGGTACGGGGACAAGGAGGTCTACGTCCTCACGGACGGGCACACGTTCTCCGCGGCGGAGTCGCTCGCGTATGACCTGCAGGCCCGCAAGCGCGCGCGGGTGGTGGGCGAGCGGACGCGGGGCGGAGCCAATCCCGGCGTTGCCCTGCCCGTGGACGAGCACTTCGTCGTCGGCGTGCCCATGGGGCAGACGGTGCACGCGGTGACGAAGACGAGCTGGGAGGGCGTGGGCGTGAAGCCGGATGTGCCGGTGGCGGCCGAGGACGCGCTGCGCACCGCGCACGTGGCGGCGCTCACCGCGCTGGTGAAGCGCGCGACGGAGGCGGAGCAGCAGGAGGAGCTCCAGGCGGCGCTCGAGGCGCTCGGCGCCAGTACGAAGCCCTGAGCGGAAGCCCGGAAGCAGCAGGAGGCCTTCCGCGGGCTTCAAGTCCCGGGAGCCCCCCGAAACGGCGGCGGCCCCGCCCGGCGCCTCGAGAGGGACGCCAGCACGGGGCCGCTTCGCGACGACGGTGGAACGGGTGAGCGCTACCCCGGACCGCCGTGGCTCTTCTGCTCCTCTTCCTTGAAGAAGATGTCCTTGATCATCAGCTTCGTCACCTCGCGGTTCATCACCGCGATGGACGTGGTGAGCGGAATCTCCTTCGGGCAGACCTTCACGCAGTTCTGCGCCTTGCCGCAGTCCTGGATGCCGCCCGGCCCCATCAGGGCGCGGGTGCGCTCCTCGGAGTTCATCTTGCCCGTCGGGTTCATGTTGAACAGGCGGGCCTGGCTGATGGCCGCGGCGCCGATGAAGTCGTTGTCCTGCGTCACCTGCGGGCACGCCTCCAGGCAGCTTCCGCAAGTAATGCACGTGGACAGCACGTACATCACCGACTGGTCCTTCGGCGACTGACGCGGGCCTGGCCCCAGGTTGTGGGTGCCGTCGACCGGAATCCAGCCCTTCACGCGCTTGAGCGCGTTGAACATGCGCTCACGGTCCACGCTGAGGTCGCGCACCACCGGGAACTTGCTCATCGGCTCCAGGGTGATGGGGTGCTCCAGCTTGTCGATGAGCGCCGAGCAGGCCATGCGGACGCGGCCGTTGATGTTCATCGCGCAGCTGCCGCAGACCTCCTCGAGGCAGGCGGCGTCCCAGATGACCGGGGCGACCTTCTTGCCCTCCACGGTGACGGGGTTGCGCTGGATCTCCATCAGACAGGAGATGACGTTGGAGCCCTTGCCGTAGGGGACCTTGAACTCGTCGAAGTAGCCCGGCTTGCTCGGGTCCTCCTGCCGCCAGATGCGGAAGGTGACGGTCTTCGTGGTGACGGCGCTTGCCTGTGCAGTGTCCATGTGGCTCGACCCTTCACTTCCAGATCAGTTGAGGCGGCCCGCGCAACCCGTGCGGGCCCACCAGATGAGGTTTCCGGCTCAGGCGTACCAGCGGGGCTCGGGGTCCAGCACCGGCGTGGGGATCTCCTCGTAGGTGATCTGCGGCCCCTGCTTCGCGTACGTCGCGACGGTCGTCTTGGCCCACTTCTCGTGGCGCTTGCGCCAGAGGGCCATCCACTCGGGGTCCTCGCGCGGGTCCTTCGACTTCGGCTCCGGCAGGGAGAACTCCGGCTTGTAGTGGGCGCCGCGGCTCTCGTCGCGCAGCAGCGCGCTGGTGGCGATGACCTCGCCCAGCTCGAACATGTTCCAGAGCTGGTTGGTGTACGACAGCGCCCGGTTGGCCACCATGCCGGTGTCCAGCACGTTGACGTTCGCCCACCGCGCCTTCAGCTCGCGGATCTTCTCCACCGTCTTCTTCAGCCGGTCGTTGTACCGGACGACGGTGCAGTTCTCCGTCATGATGTCGCCCAGCTCCTTGGCGAGACCGTACGGGTTCTCCGTGCCGTTCATCTTCCGGATGGTGCCGAACCGGTCCTCCCAATAGCGCTTCGCGTCCTGGAAGTACTTCTCCGGCATGGCCGCCGCGCTGGTCGTCTGGCTCTTGGCGAAGGACGCCATCGCCGGGCCGCCAATCATCCCGGAGTAGATGCAGGACAAGAGCGAGTTGGCGCCCAGGCGGTTCGCGCCGTGGAACGCGTAGTCCGCCTCGCCCGTGGCGTACAGGCCCGGGACGTGGGTGGACTGGTTCTTCGGGCTGCCCTCCACCGGGGTCTGCGTCTTCGAGTCCGGCTCGAACTGCACGTACAGGCCGCCCATGGAGTAGTGCATGCCCGGGAAGATGACCATCGGCGTGACGCGCGGGTCGTCGCCGACGAACTTCTCGTAGATCTCCATCACGCCCTTGATCTTCGCGTCGAGCGTCTTGGCCGGGATGTGCGTCACGTCCAGGTACACGCCGTCCCTGCCGCCGATGCCCATGCCCAGCTCGCGGCAGACCATGAAGATCTCGCGGGTGGCCACGTCGCGCGGCACCAGGTTCTTGTACTTGGGGTACTTCTCCTCGAGGAAGTACCAGCGCTCGCTCTCCGGGATGTCCCGGGGGTTGCGCGGGTCGCCCTTCTTGCGGGGCACCCAGACGCGGCCGCCCTCGCCGCGGACGGACTCGCTCATCAGGCGCAGCTTGTCCTCACCCGGGATGGAGGTGGGGTGCACCTGGATGAACTCGCCGTTGGCGTAGGCGGCGCCCTCCATGTAGGCGCGGCCCGCCGCCGTGCCGGTGTTGATGATGGAGTTGGTGGAGCGCCCGAAGACGATGCCCGGGCCGCCGGTGGCCAGGCACACGGCCTCCGCAGGGAAGGTGCGGATCTCCATGGTGCGCAGGTCGACGGCCACGCTGCCGATGCAGCGCCCGCCCTCGTCCTTCACCGTGCCGAGCCACTCCCAGTACTCGTACTTGGTGACCTTGCCCTCGGCCTCGTAGCGGCGCACCTGCTCGTCCAGCGCGTACAGCAGCTGCTGGCCGGTGGTGGCGCCGGCGAAGGCCGTGCGGTGGTGGAGCGTGCCGCCGAAGCGACGGAAGTCGAGCAGGCCCTCGGGGGTGCGGTTGAACGTCACCCCCATGCGGTCCAGCAGGTAGATGATGCCGGGCGCCGCGTAGCACATGCCCTTCACGGAGGTCTGCTCCGCGAGGAAGTCGCCGCCGCGCAGCGTGTCCTTCACGTGGATGTCCGGGTGGTCACCCTCACCCTTCGTGTTCACCGCTCCGTTGATGCCACCCTGGGCACAGACGGAGTGCGAACGCTTCACCGGGACGAGCGAGAGCACATCCACCTGGTGGCCCGCCTCCGCGAGCTTGATCGTCGTCATCAGCCCGGCGAGACCGCCGCCCACCACCGTGAACCGCGCTGCTGCTGCCATCATCGTCTCCTTGACTGCCGGGCTCCGGACGCTGCTTCCGTGGGCCGACCCGCCGCGAGGCGTGCCAGGGCCGGACATCCCGTGCGAGCACTACAGGCTAGTTAACTTGGTGAAAACGCGCCGCAACGACGGAAACGAGGACGATTAGCCCCCGTCATTCGCGGCATCAGGCACGAGGCCCACCAGTGCTTCCGGCGGGCCGGACGCGCCCGGGAAGGACGCACGACCGAAAGGGGCCGACCGTGACTCCGGCCGGCCCCCGAGGGCGCTACATGTTCTTGATGATGGCCTGGCCGAACTCGGAGCACTTGACCTCGGTGACCGTGCCCTGGCCCTCCTGCTTCATCAGGCGGGCGAAGTCGTAGGTCACCGTCTTGTTGGCGATGGCGCGGTCCATGCCCTTGATCATCAGGTCCGCGGCCTCGTGCCAGCCCAGGTGCCGGAACATCATCTCACCGGAGAGGATGACGGAGCCCGGGTTCACCTTGTCCTGGTCCGCGTACTTGGGCGCCGTGCCGTGCGTGGCCTCGAACACCGCGTGGCCCGTGACGTAGTTGATGTTGCCGCCCGGGGCGATGCCGATGCCGCCCACCTGCGCCGCCAGCGCGTCCGACAGGTAGTCGCCGTTGAGGTTCAGCGTGGCGATGACGTCGAACTCGTCCGGACGCGTGAGCACCTGCTGCAGGGTGATGTCCGCGATGGAGTCCTTGATGAGGATCTTCCCGGAGCCCACCGCCGCCTTCTGCTCGGCGTTGGCGGCGTCCTCACCCTTGGCGGCCTTGGTCGCCTCCCACTGGTCCCACGTGTACACCTTGTCGCCGAACTCGCGCGCGGCCAGCTCGTAGCCCCACTTGCGGAAGGCGCCCTCGGTGTACTTCATGATGTTGCCCTTGTGGACCAGCGTGACGCTCTTGCGCTTGTGGTCCACCGCGAACTGGATGGCCGCGCGGATGAGCCGCTCGCTGCCCTCCTTCGACACGGGCTTCACGCCCAGGCCCACGTTCGCCGGGAAGCGGATCTTCCCGAACTCCTTCGGGAACTCCTGCTTCAGCAGCGCCGCGAACTTCTCCGCCGCCGCGGAGCCGGCCTCGAACTCGATGCCCGCATAGATGTCCTCCGTGTTCTCACGGAAGATGACCATGTCGACCTTCTCGGGCGTCTTCACCGGGCTGGGAACGCCCTTGAAGTAGCGCACGGGACGCAGGCAGACGTAGAGGTCCAGCATCTGGCGCAGCGCCACGTTCAGCGAGCGGATGCCCCCGCCCACCGGCGTCGTCAGCGGGCCCTTGATGCCGACGAGGTACGTGCGGAACGCCTCGACAGTCTCGTCCGGCAGCCAGTTGTTGACCGCCTTGAAGGACTTCTCGCCGGCGAGGACCTCGTACCAGGCGATCTTCTTCTTGCCCTTGTAGGCCTTCTCCACCGCCGCATCGAACACGGCCTGGGACGCGCGCCAGATGTCGCGACCGGTGCCATCGCCCTCGATGTAGGGGATGATCGGCTGATCCGGGACGGTCAGCTTGCCGTTCTGAAGGGAGATCTTCTCGCCGGAAGACGGGGGCGCCATTGGCTTACTCCTGGAAGGTGTGGCCGTGTAAGAAGCGGCGCGGGATAGTCGAAAACCCGCCCCCTCCCGTCAAGGAGTTTGGCCACCCCTCCAGGGTGAAGGACTTATCGGAGCCAGCGGCCCGGCCGCGACTCCGACGCGACTACCAGCACGCGAGGCCGGGCGCGGGGAGCTCCACCGTGACGGTGAGGCCGGACGCGGCGCCGCGCGCCACCTCCAGCGTGCCGCCCATGGACTCCACCAGCTCACGGGCCCGGGCGAGGCGGCGGTGCACCGGCCCCACCAGCATGGGCGACAGGACGACGGCCTGCAGCTCGCGGTCCGACAGCGAGGCCCCGGGCACCAGCACCTGGAAGCGCGGGCCCACGTCCCCGAAGTCATCTGGAGGGTCCACCGCCAGCCGGACGCCCTGCCCGTTCGCGGTGTCCGCGGCGTGCGCGAGCAGCAGCAGCATCACCTGCTGCATGCGGCGGCCGCTCAGGCGCGCGAGGACGGGGTCCTCGGGCAGCTCCAGCGCCACCTCGATTCCGTGGAGGCGGCGCGTGGCGCCCAGCAGCTCCACGCCGTAACGTGCCACCTCCGCCACATCCACCTGGTGGACATCCGGCACGTCCACCGAGGCGAGCGCCGCGACGCGACCCGACTTGCCCTGCTCCTGCGCGCCCTGCTGCGATGGCGCCCCATCCCTGGTGCTCACTGCCGCACTCATCCCACTCACCTCCCGCTGACCTGCCCCACACACTCTAATCGCGACGTCTGACGATCTCTATTTCACTACGAGAAAGTACGCACAGCGTGCCCGACTTGTGACATTACAGTTGCGCGACATCTTGGCCGTGATGTTGTTCACTCCCGGGCATTGAAATTCGTGGAACTCGGAAAAGCCTCTGTCACCCCCGACCCATGGACCTACATTCCCGCCAGCCAGAAAACAGCCTGGCTGAATAAATTCGGTTTGACTGTTCCTCCTGAATCCGTATGATACGGACCTATAGCGATTCGCCGCCGACCGCAGCACCGCTGGAGCAGGGAGGGACTGTTGTGCTTGCAACTTCGACATCCGCATCAAGCGTTCCTCAGCAGCGGAGAAGGGGGCTCCTCATGGAAGGGGGAAATCCGCTCTCCACCAGGCGGACGTTCGAGTTCGACAGTCGTGATGCACTCTTCAATGTGATTCCACTTCCTCCGGCCGAAGCTGCACTGGATGACTCGGGTTACTCGCTGCACGGGACGGGGCCGGACGCCATCACCTGCTCCCTGGGCACGCCGGGCGCGTCCATCGGTGAAGTGACGCGGCTGAGCCCCACGGTGGTGTGGGTGATGCCGCGGGGCAACGTGGATGTGTCCGAGGCGCGGACCCTGCCGGTGTACCTGTCCGGCTGCGGGCTCACCATCGGTCCCATCCACGGCGCCTTCATCCGGACGGATGCGGAGACGCAGAGCGCGCCGGTGGGGCTGCAGCTGGTCGGGGTGACGCTGGACCAGGGCCGGCAGATCCTCTCGCTGCTGGCGGACGCGCTGAAGCGCGGCGTGGCGGAGCCGGCCGCGTCGGCGATGCCGGTGCAGGACACCATCAGCCACGTCGAGCGCATCCGCTCCATCCTGGTGGCCATCTGCGCGTCCGGTAACAAGTGCGTGCTGCGCCGCATGGGCCGCACGGTGCGCATGGTGCTGGAGCGCTTCAACGCCGCCACCTCGCAGCTCGAGTGGCGCGCCGAGGAGCCGGTGGCGGACTGGGGCGACGCGCCCTACGACATCGACGTCATCGGCTACAACAGCGCGTACCGCATGAAGCTGGACGTGGGGACGGCGGATGGCGACCGGCTCCTCACGACGCTGCCCGAGGTGCTCTTCCGCATCCGCCACCGCTGGCACCGGCGCGTGCCTGCCTCCGCCGGGGTGAGCGTGCGCTTCCACCACCCGCTGTGGCGGGAGCTGGGGGAGATGCAGCGCGAGGTGGTGGACCTGTCCTTCGCCGGCCTGTGCGTGCGCTGCCGCCCCGAGGACCTGGTGTTCCCGGGCCTGCTGCCGCCCCTGCTCGAGCTGCACACGGACACCGACCAGGTCATCAGCCTGCGCGGGGAGATCCGCTACGTCAGCAGCGCCCGCGCCGACGGCACCGTGCTGTGCGGCCTGAGCGTGCAGCCCTACTCGTCCGACGAGGCGCGCTGGGTGCGCTTCGTGTCGCAGACGATGTCCCCGGCCACGCGCACCAGCGAGGACCTGGAGGACGGGCTGTGGGACTTGTTCACCCGCTCGGGCTTCTTCAGCCTCGCGGGCAAGTCCGCCGAGGAGTTCGAGCAGCTGCGGCTGGCCTTCCGCGGCATGGCGAAGCGCGCCGCCGAGGTGCCCCAGCTGTTCTGCCAGGCGGTGTGGCCGTCCGAGCGCGGGCTGGAGGCGACGCTGTCCTTCATGAAGCCCTACCGCCACGCGTGGATGGGGCACCAGGTCGCCAAGCGCCCCGGCAAGCCGCCCTCCAACGTGTCCGAGCCCGGGCAGATCATGCGCGACCTGTACCTGCGCACGTTCGAGCACCCGCAGAGCGACCCGGACTTCCGCTGGGTGGTGGCCTACGTGGAGGCCCTCAACCCCTGGATCCACAAGGCGCACGTGCGCTACGCCGAGCGGCAGATGGAGACGGGCGCCGGCCTGGCCTTCACCCGCAAGGTCCACATGCTGGACGTCTTCACCCACGAGCAGACGGGCCGCACCTTCGACGGCATCTCCGTGGGTCCCGCCACGCCGAGCGAGCTGACGGTGCTGACGGACTCCATCGCCCGCACGCGCCCCAACTGCTACGCGGAGGCGCTCGACTTCACCCGGGACCGCATCGACATGCGCCCCGTCCAGTCCCGCTGGCGGGAGTTCGGCCTGGAGCGTGAGCGCGAGGTCCTGGTGGCTCGCCGGGGTGGCGTGCCCGTCGCCGCGGCCGTCCTGGAGATGGGTGAGAAGGGCACCAACCTCTACAGCCTGCTGGACATGGCCCGGCTGTTCTCGCTGACGGACGCCGGTCCGTCCGCCTATGTCGCCTTGGTCGACGCGGCCCGCCGCTGGTACGCCGCTCGCCGTCGCACTTCGTTCCACTATCTCTGTGAGGACGAAGGGGGGGAGTACGTGCAGGAGGCCGGTATCCACGCGGGGCCTGATCCGTACATGTGGATCATCTCCTCGAAGCTGATCCCGGACTTCCTCGAGCACATCAGTGAGCTGACCATCGGGCGCCGCGGTGCCCACAACACGACTCGCCAGGGGTAACGCAAGATGAGCAAGAAACTCGTTGAGGAGCTGTATGAGCCGCACGTCCGGGAAGCCCGTGAGCGGCTCAAGACGGCGCCCGCGCTGAAGGCCCTGCTGGATCCGAAGGTGGAGCCGGCGCTGGTGGAGGGCTTCCTCATCCAGCTCAACTCCCTGGGCGTGTACATGACGGAGCCCGTGGACGGGTGGATCCGCCGCGCCGGTGAGGCCACCGTGAAGATGGGCCTGGAGGATGTGGGCAACAAGCTCATCACCCACGCCAAGCACGAGGCCGGTCACCACCTGATGATGATCGAGGACACCAAGAGCCTCGTCGCCCGGTGGAACAAGCACCGCACGCCCAAGCTGGATGCGGAGGCGCTGCTCAACCAGGCCCCCACCCAGTCGATGAAGGACTACCGCGCCATCCACGAGGACACGATTGTCGGTCCGATGCCGGCCTCGCAGGTCGCCATCGAGTACGAGATCGAGAACCTGTCCGTCGTCTTCGCGCCCGGCCTGATGGACCAGGCCAGGCGCGTGCTGGGCGAGGACATCATGGAGGCGATGTCCTTCGTGAAGGAGCACGCGGAGATCGACGTGGGCCACACCGCCCTCAACGAGGTCATGCTGGGCAAGCTGCTGACCCAGGTCCCCGAGAAGGCGGCCATCATCGGCAAGACGGGTGCCCGCGCCCTGGAGATCTACCTGAACTTCATGGCCGACTGCGTCGAGCGCGCCGAGCAGATGCTGAAGTCCGCCGCCGCCTGAGCGCCGCGCCTGGCCGCGCAGCCCTGAAACACGCCGGGCGCCATGGGCAGAGCTCCGCCCGAGGCGCCCGTTGTACTTCTTCCACTCCCCTGCCCTGCCCGGAGGCCTGCGCCGGCTCAGCCCGCGCGCCGCACCGTGCCGTGGCCGCGGCGGGACAGCGGCCGCACGCGCCCCTGGAGCGAGCCGCGAAGGGCGCCCAGGTCCTTGCCCCCCGCCGTCCCGTAGACGTACCGGTCCGGGCGGAGCACCACGAGGTCCGCCGCATACTGCGTGAACCACGCGCCCAGCCGGCCCTCCACGTCCACCACGGCTTCCTGCCTGCCGGAGCCCGTGCGCTCCGCAGGAGACACCGTCAGCCAGTGCGCGCCGATCTCCGTCGCCAGCGAGCGGGCCTCGCGCTGCGCCTCCAGTGAAGCGCCCGGCCGCGTCAGCACCACGAAGCCGTCCCCCAGCACGTCGTCCAGCAGCGCGGTATTTCCGTCCGGCAGCTCCACGCGTGGCTGCGGGAAGTAGGTGCCCTGCGCGGAGTCCTTCTTCTCGCGACGGGCCCGGGCGAAGAAGCCCTGGACCAGCGGCATCACCGGCTTCACCTTGTACTGCCGGATGAAGTCGCCCGAGACGGGCATGCGGTACAGGAGCTGGATGAGCGCGTTGCGCACCCGGGCCAGCACCCGCCCGCCCGTCATCATCACCCGGCCCATGGCGTCCGAGCTGCGGATGACCTCCGACACGTGCTCGCGGCGCTCCTGCTCGTAGGTGTCCAGCAGCGACGCATCCGCCGCGTCCCCCAGCACCAGGGCCAGCTTCCACGTGAGGTTCGCCGCGTCGCGCAGGCCCGCGCACAGCCCCTGCCCCAGGAAGGGCGGCATCAGGTGCGCCGCGTCTCCCAGCAGGAACGCCCGTCCCACCCGCCAGCGCTCCGAGAGACGGCTGTGGTACGAGTACACGTTGGCGGAGCGCACCTTCACCGTCGCCGGGTCGAGGTAGTGCGCGATGAGGGCGCGCACGAAGTCGGGCTGGCGCGCCGCCTCCAGGTCCTGGTCCGGCGGAAGGATGATGTCGAAGCGGATCTCATCCCGGGACGTGCGGGTGATGAAGCCCCGGCGCGTCGGGCCGCACAGGTAGGCGGTGAACTCGGGGTCCGGCGAGGCCGTGCTCACGGTGATGGCCAGCGAGTGCTCGAGCGCCGTCGTGCCCTCGAGCTTCAGCCCCAGGCGCCGGCGGATGGCGCTGTGCGCGCCGTCGCAGGCCAGCAGGTACTTCGCCCGCACCGTGAGGGCCTGCTCACCCGCTCGCGCCTTCACACGGGCGGTGACACCCTCGTCGTCCTGGACGAAGGACTCCACCTCGTGGCCGCTCCACACCTCCACGTGGGCGAAGCGCTCCAGCCCCTTGCGCAGCACCGCCTCCATCCGCGGCTGCTGGAAGAAGGCACCGACGGAGTGACCGAAGGGCTTGTCCACCCTGCCGAAGTCCACCTCCGCCAGCGAGCGCAGCTCGTCGTCGAGGTACTGGAGGCGGCGGCACGGGAAGAAGCCAGGGTCCAGGTCGCCCACCAGGCCCGCGGCCTGGAAGATGCGCTGGGCCTCGTCATCCACGCTGATGGCGCGGGACTGGCCGTGCGGCGCGGGCTCCCGCTCCACGACGAGCGTCCGGATGCCCTTCTGCCCCAGCAGGTTCGCGGCCATCGCTCCGACAGGTCCACATCCGACGATGATGACGTCAACCGACTCTGGAGCCATGTCCGTCTCCCGTTGTGTACGTGCTCAGCTGATCTGCCTTTGGTCCGATTCCCCCCTTGGCCAGGGAGATAAAGATATCAAGACAACCTGACAACCCCTCGGGATTGAACCTGACCCGAAGTAATTCCCGACCTGACCAACATCGGACGGACCCACTCACTCCCAAACCCCGCATGCCCCGAATTCCCCTCTGAAACCGCCGCCGTTCCCGGCATCGCGGCGACCTTCCGTTCCGAGCGACTTCCCGCCCGGAACGCCCCATCACGTCCTCTGCGCCCACCACCGCCCTCTTCATCTATTTGAACGCGGTGGGCGAAATTCCTTGCATGTTTGAGATTCGCCCTCGGGAAAAATTGCAGGGCCCGAGAGCATGTCTCGGACCTTGAATCAGGGTGCGCCCGCACCCAGCGGTGCCGCGCTGACCTGTGCGAGGCCATTCCCGATAGGTTTGAAGATTGCGCCCGGACGGGATCAGGAAATTCCGCTCGTCGCGAGTCCGTGACGGAGGAAGGCGGGGAGCCGTCCTGCTGTTGGTCAACACGACGGACGCCTGACCCTGGGCCCCCCTGTCGGGAAGCTGGCAGTGACGCTCTGCGGCGACGCATGGCGTCGTGATTTCCCTGGCTCAGGGTTGTTGGATGGGCACTCAGCAGTCCTCGAAGGAGCACACAGATGGAATGGCTCGAATTTCCCCGCTGGTCCCCCGAAGTGGAGCGGCAGCTGTCGCAGCAGGCCGCCCGGCTCGGGGCCGCCTTGAGCCGGGGAGCACTGTCGGCCCGCCGGACCGGGACGAGCGCCACCGTGGCCGCGGCGTACCGGCTGAGCGCGATGCTGCGCGAGTACCCGCGCACCAACCCCTGGGGCCACCCCGCCTCCGAGTGCTGAGCCCTTCGCGCCCCCGAGGCCCGGCCCCCTTCTTCCGATAGGGCCAGGGCACGGGTGGCCCGAGGCGCACGGCACGGGAGACCGCGAGATGGCACCTCCTCCGCCCCTCTTCCAGGAGCGGGAGCGCAGCCCCCGGTCTCCAACTTGATTCCAGAGTCAGGCTGGCGCGTCAGTTGATGGAGCGCTGCCGGAGCACGGTGCGCTCCACCTTGCCCATGGCGTTGCGCGGCAGCGCGGCCACCCAGGTGAAGCGCGCGGGCGTCTTGAAGCCCGCGAGCGACTGGCGACACCACGCCTCCAGCGCCTCGGGCCCCGGACGCGGCTGGCCGGCGCGCGGAGCGATGAAGGCCACGGGCACCTCGCCCCAGCGCGCGTCCGGCACGCCCACCACCGCCGCCTCCTGCACGGCCGGGTGGTTGGCGAGCACCGCTTCCACCTCCGCGGGGTAGATGTTCTCCCCCCCGCGGACGATGAGGTCCGTGCGCCGCGACAGCACCGTGAGCCGCCCGCGCGCGTCCAGCACGCCCACGTCCCGCGTGCGCAGCCAGCCGTCGCGCAGCACCTCGCGCGTGGCCTCGGGGCGCTGCCAGTAGCCCGCCATGACGGTGGGGCCGCGCACCTCGATGTCGCCTTCCTCACCGGGGGCCCGCACCGTGCCAGCTTCGTCGACGATGCGGACCTCGAGCCCCGGAAGCGGCGGGCCCGCGGTGCGCCCGTCCGCCTCGGTGGGACGCTCCGTGGTCACCTGGGAGCAGGCCTCCGTGAGGCCGTAGGTCTGGAGGGCCCGCAGCCCCGCGGACCGCGCGCGCTCCAGCAGCAGCGCCGGCACCGGACCTCCGCCGATGAGCGCCAGGCGGAAGGACGGCGGCACGGGGGCGTCTCTCCTCGCGTCGAGCACCCGCTCCAGCGTGGTGGCCACGAGGCTGGCGTGGGAGACGCCCTCTGCCTCGAGCGCCCGGTTGACGGCGTCCGCGTCGAAGCGCTCGTGCAGGAGGAGGCAGCCACCCTCGTACGCCGTGCGCGTCAGCATGGCCAGCCCGCCGACGTGGAACAGGGGCAGCGTGCCCAGCCAGCGCGGCTGGGAGTGCTCGCCCAGGTTCGCGGCGGAGGCCCTCGCGGAGGCGCGGAAGTTTCCCTCCGTCAGCACCGCGCCCTTGGGGCGGCCCGTCGTTCCGCTGGTGAAGAGGACCACCCTCGGCGCGTCCTCCGCGGGAGGCAGGCACGTGGCGGCCGGCGGAGTGGAGCTCGGGACGAAGGTCTCCAGGGGTTCGGCCCCGGGGAGCCGGTCCAGGAGCGGGCCCTGGGCCAGCATGAGGCGCGGGGCAATGTCCTCCACCAGCGGCGCCAGCTCCGCGCGCGTGAGGCGCGCATTGAGGGGTGCCAGGACCGCGCCCAGGCGCCCGAGGGCCCAGAAGAGACCCACGGACATCGGGTGGTTCACCGCCAGGAGCGCGACGCGCTCGCCCTTCCCGAGCCCCCGCGCCGAGAGCACTGCCACCCACCGGCCCACCTCTGCGTCCAGCGCGCGATAGCTCCACGAGCGGCCGGCAAAGGTGAGAGCCTCCGCGTCCGGGTGCCGCAGGGCGCCTTCTCGAATGGGACAGGTCCAGGACGTCATCTCGGCACCTCGACGCGCGGAGCGGGCACGCCGCGCGGCCGGGGCTCCAGGCCCATCCTCGATGCCGGCGGAGTCGGGCTTCGGGTACGTCCACCCTCCCCCCAGGGGCGCTTCGCGGTTGCGCGGAAGGAACGTTCATTCCACGCAGCCGCGCCGGGAGGGGCGAGCCACCGCGCTGCGCGTCTCGAGCGAGCCGGACTGGACGCAGTCCTCCGCGTCACCGGCTCCGCGTTCATCCCACGACCTTCGGGTCCAGCCCCAGCCCCGAGGCCTCGGGGAGCCGGATGTGCCCATTCACCGGCTTGTAGGGGTGCACGGGCGGCTCGTTGGAGAAGAGGCGCCCCACCGCGAGCCCCGACGCGAGCGCACCCGAGGGCAGCGCCGCCGCCAGGTGCGTCGCACCGGCCCGGGCCACCACGCCGTCCAGCGAGCTGGTGACGTACGACTGCATGCCCAGCCGCGTCGCGCGCATCGCCACCACCAGGCACGGCAGCAGCCCGCCCAGCACCATCGGCTTGAGCACCACCGCGCCCACCGCGGGGCCGCCCCCCAGCAGCGGATCCACCGTCAGCAGCGCCCGAAGTGCCTCGGGCGAGCCGAGCGACTCGTCCGCGGCCACCATGCACGGGGAGCGGCGCTGCACGCGCCACAGCGCCGGCAGGTCATCCGGAGGCGTGGGCTGCTCCACCAGCTCCAGGCCGTACCAGCCCAGCTTGTCCAGGGCGCGCTTCGCCTCGGGCTCGGACCAGCCGCCGTTGGCATCCAGGCGCAGCTTCACGTCCGCGCCCACCGCCTCGCGCACGGCCTTCACGCGCGCCTCGTCCTCCTCGATGGAGCGGCCGGCCACCTTCAGCTTCAGCGTCCCGAAGCCCTCGGCCACCGCGGCCTTCGCCTCCTCCGCCAGCGCCTGCGGTGTCTCCGCGCCCAGCAGCGCATTCACCGCCACCTCGGGACGGGCCTCCTCCGCGAGCAGCCAGCACAGCGGCACGCCCTGGCGCTGCGCCAGCAGGTCCAGCAGCGCCAGCTCCAGCGCGTGCTCCGCCGCGGGCACCGGGCGTTCCGGCGCGGGGTGCTGGGCGCGGATGCGCACGCCGTCACCGCGCGCCACCTCTCGCGGGAAGGGCGACAGCGTGTCCTCGATGGCGCGCACCGAGTCGCCCAGGAACTGGCCCTTCAGCGAGGACAGCCACGCGCCGAGCATGGCGCCGCAGACCTCGACCGACTCCGTGCCGAACTCCGGCAGCGGCATCGCCTCGCCGAGCCCCACCCTTCCGTCCTCGTCCACCAATCGCACGAGGAAACCCTCGCGCGCTGGATACGTGGCGCGTGCTGTCTTCAGGGGCTGCAGCAGGTCCAACCGCAGTGGGGTGAGCGTCGCGTGGGCAATCCGCATGGGCTCACATCATCGCAGGTAGAGCCCCACCGCGAACAGCACGCCGTAGAAGAGCTGCAACCTCGCCGTGCCGCCGAGCGCCGGGTTCAACGCCGCGCCCTGCGCCTTCAGCACCAGGCGCAGCGGCGCAAGCGACAGCGGAAGACTCAGCAGGGCGAGGAACACCCAGGGGCTCGCCAGCCCCAGCGCGTACATGGCGAAGGGCGTCGCATAGGACACCGCGAGCAACAGCACGTACTCCGCCTTGCCCATGCCCGTGCCGAAGCGCACCACCAGTGTGCGCTTGCCGGCCTTCACGTCCGTGGTCGCATCGCGCAGGTTGTTCACGACGATGAGCATGGTGCCGCTGGCACCCACCGGAACCGCGGCCCACACCGCCGCCGGGTCCACCGTGCCCGCCTGCACGTAGTACGTCCCCATCACCGCCACGAGGCCGAAGAAGAGGAACACGAACAAGTCGCCCAGGCCGTGATAGCCCAGTGGAAACGGGCCTCCCGTGTAGGCGAAGCCGCACACCAGCGAGGCCACGCCGATGGCGACGATGGGCCACCCGCCCACCATCACCAGGTAGAGCCCCACCGCCGTCGCCAGCGCGAAGCACACCGCCGCACCGGCCAGCACCGTGCTCGGAGCGATGAGGCCACTCTGCGTCACCCGCACCGGGCCGAGCCGCTCGTGCGTGTCCGCGCCCTTCTTGAAGTCGTAGTAGTCGTTGATGAAGTTGGTGCCAATCTGGATGAGCACCGCGCCCAGCAGCGCCGCCAGCGCGGGCAGCCACCGCCCCACGCCCAGGCCGAACGCGAGCCCCGTGCCCACCAGCACCGGCACCAGCGCCGCCGTCAGCGTCTTCGGCCGCGCCGCCAGCAACCAGCTCTTCACCGTGGGCCGAGGCTTCGTCGCCAGCGGCCCCACGCCAGGAACCGACGTGCTCACGGAGTCACCCTCCCCGCGCCCGCCACCGTGGCGGCGGGGCTGTCGAACTGCGGCGCCTCGTACCAGGGCGTCTGCAGGAAGCCGAGCACCTCGCGGGCGTACGCCTCCGGCGCCTCCAGGTGCGGCGCGTGGCCGCAGTCCGCGAGCGCATGCCGCCACACCACCGGCAGCTCCGCGGCCATGCGGCGCGCCGTCTGGGTGAACTTCGCATCCCGCGCGCCGGTGAGCAGCAGCGTCGGCAGGCGCTGGGCATGCAGCTCCGGCCAGTAGTCGGGCTGCACGCCGAGGCCCAGGCACTCCAGCGCACCGGCCAGCCCGTCGGGCGTGCAGGCGCGGCGGCGGGCCCGCAGGGCGTCGCGTCGCTCGGGCGCAAGCTGGCGCAGGCCCTCGAACAGGGGCAGGGACTCCCAGCGGTCCACGAAGGCCTCCACGCCCCGTGCGCGGATGAAGGCCGCGAGCTGCGCATCCGCCTCGCGCCGCGCCGCCCGCTCCTGGCGTCGGTGCAGGCCCGGCGAGCCGCTCTCCATGATGAGCCGGCCGAAGCGGTCCGGAGCGCGCACCGCCGCCGCCAGCGCCACGCGCGCGCCCTGCGAGTAGCCCAGCAGGTCCACCGTGCCCAGTTCCAGCCGGTCCACCAGGGCCACCAGCGCGTCCACCGTCTCCAGGAAGCCGTCGCGGCCCTTGCGCTCCGGCAGGGGCGTGGCGCCATGGCCCGGCAGGTCCACCGCCACCGCGCGCACCGAGCGGCCCAGCCACGGGCGCAGGTCATCGAAGGAATCGCGGCTCCCGGTGAAGCCGTGCAGCAGCACGAGCGGCCGGGCCCCTTCGCCCCACATCTCGTATGCCAGCGTCACGCCCATGGTCCTTCTCCCAGTGCGGCAGCCATCCGCGTGAAGAGCTGCCGGTGCTCGTCCACATTGGCGGCCCGGTCCACCCGGACCTCCACCAGATGGAGTCCCCCCTCCAGCCCCTCGCGCACCGCCGCGCGCAGCGCCGACGGCGTCGTGGGCCGGTGCAGGCGCGCCCCACCGAGCGCCGCCGCGTGGGCCAGGTCCACCCCGTGCGGGGTGCCGAAGAGGGACTCGAACTCGTCCGGCCGCGCCGCCTGGGCGATGGGCAGGAACGAGAAGATACCGCCGCCGTCGTTGTTCACCGCCACCACGGTGAGCGACACGCGGGCGCGCGACGCGGTGACGAAGGCGCCCACGTCGTGCAGCAGCGCCAGGTCCCCGCTGAGCAGCACCGCCGGCCTTCCTGCCGCCGCGGCCATGCCGAGCGCGCTGGAGATGATACCGTCGATGCCATTGGCCCCACGGTTGGCCAGCACCCGCAGCGGCACCGTGCCCGCCGGGGCGAAGGCATCCACGTCACGGATGGGCATGCTGCTGGAGACGAAGAGCGGCACCCCGGCCGGCAGCGCCGCCACCACCTCGCGGGCGATGCGCGGCTCACCGAGCGCGTCGGGGTGCTCGGCGAAGGCGGCCTCCAGCGCCTTGCGCGCCAGCCGCTCCGCCCCCAGGAAGCCCTGGGCCCACTTCCCCGCCCCGCGCGACAGGCCGCGCGCCAGCGACTCACACGCCGCCACCGCCGAGCCCTCCACCACCAGCGCCGCGCGGTGCGCAGGGTCGAACAGCGCGCCCCCGTCGCTGAAGAGGACGGTGTCCGCGCCGGACGCGTCCAGCCACTGCTGGGGCACCTTCGGCGTCAGCCCGCCGCCGAAGCGCAGCACCAGCTCTGGCCGGTGCGCCTTCGCGAACGGCGCGTGGCGCAGCAGCGCGTCGTAGTGGGACACCGTGAGCGGGCCGCCGCCGTAGCGGGCCTGTGAGGTAGCCTCCGCCAGCACCGGGTAGCCCGTCGCCTGTGCGAGCGCGCTGATGGCGTCGCCGAAGCCGTCCGCCTCGTCGCGCGGGCCGCAGACGATGACGCCGCGCTCGGTGGCGGCGATGCGCCGGCGCAGCTCGTCCAGCGTCGCCGGGTCCGGCACGGGCGCGGGAGGGACGATTCGCGTGAGCGGCGCACCGGGGCGGCCCGACTTCACCAGCGCGGACAGGCGCTCCTCGCCGAAGGCCTCCGGCAGCGGCGCGAGCGGCTCGCGGAAGGGCACGTTGAGCTGCACGGCCCCGCGCGGCGCCCGCATCGCGGTGGCCACGGCGCGTGACGCGGTGGCGCGCAGGTGGGCCAGGGCCACGTCACTGGCCTCGGGCTGGCCCAGGTCCGCGAAGAGGCGCGCGTGCTCGCCGTAGAAGCGCTGCTGCGGCACCGTCTGCGGAGCGCCCCACCCCTGCAGCTCCAGCGGCCGGTCCGCCGTCAGCACCACCAGCGGCACATGGGCCAGCGCCGCCTCGATGACCGCCGGGTAGAAGTGCGCGCCCGCCGTGCCACTGGTCGCCACCACCACCACCGGCGCGCGGGACTGCTTGGCCAGGCCCAGCGCGAAGAAGCCCGCGCTCCGCTCGTCGATGACGGACCAGGTGCGCACGCCTTCCGCGCGCGCGCAAGCCAGCGCCAGCGGCGACGAGCGAGAGCCCGGACACACCACCGCGTGCCGCACCCCTCCGCGCGCCAGTTCCTCCAGCAACGCGCGCGCCCACAGCACGTTGAGGTTAGCGTCGGACGACATCCCCGCCTCCCAGCGCCCGCAGCATGGCCAGGCTCTTCATCTCCGTCTCCCGCCACTCGGATTCCGCGGTGGAGCCGGCCACCAGGCCCACGCCCACGAACAGGCGCGCCTTGGCCCCCCGCACCAGCGCCGAGCGCAGCGCCACCATCAGGTGCGCGCGCTTCGGTCCCACCCAGCCCACCGGCCCCGCGTACCAGCCGCGGTCCAGGCCCTCGTGCTCCACCAGGAAGGACAGCGCGCGCTCACGCGGGAAGCCTCCCACCGCCGGCGTCGGATGCATCGCCGACACCACCTGCGCCGCGCTGACGCCCTCGCGCAGCTCCGCGCGGATGCCCGTGCGCAGGTGCACCACGTTCTTCAGCGTCAGCAGCGCCGGCTCCGCGTCCGACGTCACGCCCTCCGCGAGCGGCCGCAGCGTCGCGAGGATGTAGCGCACCACCGAGTCGTGCTCGCGCAGGTCCTTGTCGTGCCCCCGCAGCCCCTCGGCCTGTCCCGGCGCCGCCGTGCCCGCCAGGGCCTCCGTCTCCAGCACGCGCCCGTCCACCCGGCACAGCGTCTCCGGGGTGGACCCCAGGAAGCATGCCCCATCCGGCGCGCGGAACAGGAACGTGGCACAGCGCGGGTTCTGCTCGCGCAGGCGCGCCAGCACGTCCACCACGTCGAAGGCCTCCGGCCCCTCCGCGTCCAGCGAGCGCGCCAGCACCACCTTCTTGAGGTGGCCCGAGGCAATCGCCTCCAGCGCGCGCCCCACCCGCGTCTCGAAGGCCGGGCGCGAGGAGTCCAGCTTCAGCGCCACCGGGGCGCCGCGCGCATGACGGTAGGACTCCGGAAAGCACGCGCGCACCCGCTCCAGCCGCGAGCGCACCGCGTCCTCGCCCCCCCGACCCTCGGGCGCGAAGGCCGCCACCTTCACCCCGCCGCCGTCGCGCCACACCAGCACCTCCGGCAGCGTCCAGCGCGCGACACCGTGCGAGTCCCACGCCGCATCGGGAGCCCCCGTGGCGCCAAAGCGCATGCCGCCGAACCAGGGGCCGGGCATGGCCGCGGGCGCTTCACCCACCCAGCGCAGCGACGCCGTGGCCAGCGAGGCCAGCGCCGCGGCCGCCTGGGCCGCGTCCTCCGCTTCCACCACCGCGGCCTCGCCCCAGCCCGCCGCCGCCTCCTGCGCCAGGGGCCGCTCCCAGTACACCGAAGGAACGCCCAGCACGTCCGCTCCCGCCAGCGGATCCCCCACCGCCAGGGGCATCATTCCGGCCACCCAGCGCTGGCCCTCAACGGGATTGAGCGTCTTCATCAGCGTTCCTCATCGATGATTGCCTCGCAATCACCTTCGGTTGTCTTCTAAGCCATCTCGGCTATACATGCACCAAGGAGTTCAAAACCTCTTGAACTCCATGAATCGGAGGGTCCGTGGGAGGCGAGCGGCCAGACGCACCCGCACCGGCGGTATCGGGGCGGGACACAGGAGCGCGGAAGGTGCTCCGCTCGGCGCGGCCCGAGGGCACCCGCGTGCGCGTGGGCACCGTGGAGTTCGGCGGCCCGGGCTTCGTCGTCATGGCGGGGCCGTGCGCGGTGGAGGGCGCGGAGCAGGTGGAGCGCGCCGCCGCCACGGTGGCCGCCGCCGGGGCCCATGTGCTGAGGGGTGGCGTATTCAAGCCTCGCACCAGCCCCTACGCCTTCCAGGGCATGGGTGAGCCGGGCCTGCGCGTGCTGGCGGACGCCGGGCGCCGCCACGGGCTGCCCGTCATCAGCGAGGTGATGGAGCAGGCGCAGATTCCGCTGATGCTCGAGTCCGCCGACATCCTCCAGGTGGGCGCGCGGAACATGCAGAACTACTCGCTGCTGAGAGCCCTGGGAAAGGTGCGGCGGCCGGTGCTGCTCAAGCGGGGCCTGGCGGCCACGCTGCAGGAGTGGCTGCTGGCGGCGGAGTACCTCCTCGACGGCGGCAACGAGCAGGTGATGCTGTGCGAGCGCGGCATCCGGACGTTCGAGACGGAGCTGCGCAACACGCTGGACCTGGCGGCGGTGGCCTGGGCGAAGCAGCGCTCGCACCTGCCCGTCATCGTGGACCCGTCACATGCGACGGGCGACCCGGAGCTCATCCTCCCCATGTCGCTGGCCGCCGCGGCCGCCGGGGCGGATGGATTATTGATTGAAGTCCACCCCCGGCCGGAGCAAGCCATGTGCGACGGCCACCAGGCCCTGACACCCGAGCGCTTCCAGACTTTGATGCGCCGGCTGCCAGCCGTGCTAGGAGCGGTGGACCGACACCTTTGGAGGCCGGACTCTCCGGCCCATGTCGCGAGGGCTCGATGAGCGCCGAAGTCCGAGAGATGTTCTCCTCCATCGCCACGAAGTACGACGTGACGAACGAGGTCCTGTCGTTCGGCATCCACCGGCTGTGGCGGCGCAAGGCCGTGCGCCTCAGTGGCGCGAAGGAGGGCAGCAGCGTGCTCGACTGCGCCACCGGCACCGGCGACCTGGCCATGGTCTTCAAGCACAAGGTGGGCGCCAGCGGCCGCGTGGTGGGCACGGACTTCTGCCCGGAGATGCTGGAGAGCGCTCCGGCCAAGGCGGCGAAGGCGGGCCTCCAGGTGGAGTTCCAGGTGGCGGACGCGCTGGCCCTGCCCTTCGCGGACAACACCTTCGACGTGGCCTCCATCGCCTTCGGCATCCGCAACGTGGATGACCCGGTGAAGTGCCTGAAGGAGATGGCGCGCGTGGTGCGCCCCGGCGGCCGCGTGGTGGTGCTGGAGTTCGGCCAGCCCGACGGCGCCTTCGGCGCGCTGTTCCGCTTCTACAGCAAGACGGTGATGCCGGCCGTGGGCGGACTGCTCACCGGCAACCGCGCCGCCTACGAATACCTGCCCCGCACCTCGGCGGCCTTCCCCTCCGGGGAGAAGTTCATCGGGTTGATGGAGCAGTCCGGCGCGTACTCGGAGCGGGCCGCCCATCCGCTGACGTTCGGCACTGCCTACGTCTATGTCGGCACCGTCCGCTGAGCAGCGACAACAGCTCGTCGAACAGGTCCTCTCCTCGGTAGACCCCCGGCTCTCGCCGGGAATGAGGGAGGCCCTCGCCCGTCCGGGCCCTGCCCTGCTGCCCGCGCCGGGGCAGACGGTGGTCATTGCCGGCCACCGCAGCGCGGGCAAGACGCGGCTGCTGCCCCTGGTGGCCCGGCTGCTCGACAGGACGGGCCTGGACCTGGACGCCCACCTGGAGCGCCTCCATGGCCGCCCGCTGCGCGCCTGGGTGGCCGAGGCCCCCTCGGAGTTCCGTGCCGCCGAGCGCCGTGCCCTCCTGGAGCTACCGCCCGGTGGGCTGGTGTCCCTGGGAGGCGGCTTCCTGTCGCACCACGCGGACGCACTGGCCGGATTGTTCCCCCTGCTCGTGCCCATCAGTTTCGAGACCTACCGCGAGCGCCTGCTCGTGGACCAGACGCGCCCGCGACTGCGGCCCGACGTCTCACTGGAAGAGGAGCTCGCCTCCGTGTTCCATGAGCGCGAGGCCCTCCACGGGCGCGTCCCCACCGTGGCCCTGGTGGACTTCCTCCGGGGCTGCCTCATCTCCGAGGTGTCCTTCTGACGCCCGCCACGCGTGTCGTCACCCTCCCCCCCACCGTGCTCGGCGACGACGCCGTGCGCTTCGCGCGCGAGTGCCAGCGCCGGGGCGCCGACGTGCTGGAGCTGCGCACGGACCTCCACTCCCCCGAGGCCGTGGACGTCGGGGACATCCGGGCCGCCCTCCCGCTGCTCGTCTCCGAGCGGGGCAGGCCCCTGCCGCCCGACTGGGTCTCCGTGGCCTGGCGGGTGGACCGGGACTTGAAGGACACCACGGGACGCCACGGCTCGCTGGACGCGCCCGCCGGGAAGCTGCTCGCGTCCCACCATGCGGACCGGCCGCTGTCCACCGACGAGGCCCTGCGGCTGTGGGAGCGCGAGCTGCCCCCGGACGCCCTCGTCAAGCACGTGGAGCCCATGACGGGACCGGAGCACCTGGGCACCCTGCTCGAGACGCAGCGCAAGCTGATGGAGCGCTTCGGCGTGCTCCGCGTCACCGTGCTCGGCATGGGGCCGGTGGCCCTGCCGGCGCGCGCGCTGCTGGCCCGCAGGAACATGCTCGACTACGTGGCGGCGGGAGGCTCCTGGGCCGCCGCGCCCGGCCAGCGCCTGCTGGACGACGTCGTCCGGGAGCTGAAGGGCGCGGACCGCACCACGCTGGAGCCGCCCCTGCGGCTCGGCATCCTCGGCACGTCCATCGCCCACTCGCGCTCGCCGCGCATCCACCGCCAGCCGTTCGACCGCATCGACATCCCCGAGGACGGCCCCGTCGAGGCGCTCGTGGACTCGCTGCTGCCGCACTACGCGGGCTTCGCGGTGACGAGCCCCTTCAAGCTGCGGCTGGCGAAGCACACGGGCTCCCGGCTGGAGGCCATCAACACCCTGGTGCGCCGGGGTGACCGCTGGGAGGCCTTCAACACGGACACGTACGGGGCGCTCTCGGTGCTGGACCGCCTCAACGCCATGGACGCCTTCGTCCTGGGCGACGGCGGCGCCACCGCGGCCCTGCGCGCGGTGTCGGGCGAGATTGGCTGCAACCTGCGCATCGTGCGCCGGGCGGACATCCAGGCGCCGCTGAAGGGGGCGGGCGTGTGGACGTGGCCGGACCGGGTGCCCGTGCCGGAATCCCTGCGATTCGACCGGGCGCGCGTCGCGGTGATCGCCTACGGTGCGCCTGGCCGGCGCATCGCCGCGGAGATTTCCCGCCGTGGAGGCACACCGGTCCTGCTGGGCGCCGCGTGGTTCATCGCGCAGGCCCGGCGGCAGCGCCAGATCTGGGAGTCCGCGATATGAACACCTTTGGCACCCTCTTCCGCATGACGACCTTTGGCGAGAGCCACGGGCCCGCGCTCGGCACCATCCTGGACGGCTGCCCCGCCGGCGTGCCCCTCACCCGCGAGCAGATCCAGGTGGAGCTGGACCGCCGCCGCCCGGGCCAGTCCGCCATCACCACCGCCCGCAGCGAGCCCGACCAGGTCGAACTCCTGTCCGGCGTCTTCGAGGGCAAGACGCTCGGCACGCCCATCGCCGCCATCGTCCGCAACACCAACCAGCGCTCGGGCGACTACGACAAGCTGAAGGCCGAGGACCGCCCGGGCCACGCGGACTCCGTGTGGCGCGAGCGCTTCAAGCACCGCGACCACCGCGGCGGCGGCCGCACGAGCGGCCGCGAGACGCTCTGCCGCGTCATCGGCGGCGCCATCGCCGAGGCGTACCTCGCCCGCGACCTGCCCTCCGTCCGCACCGTCGCGTACGTGTCGCAGGTGGGAGACCTGGTGGCAGCCGTGCCCCCGCCGGGCCTCACCCGCGCCCAGGTGGACGCCCATGCCACGCGCTGCCCGGACGAGCGCGTCCGAGAGGAGATGTCCCGCCGCATCCTCGCCGCGAAGGAGGCTGGTGACAGCCTCGGTGGCTCCATCGACGTGCGCGTCGAGGGCCTGCCCGTGGGCCTGGGCGAGCCCATCTTCGGAAAGGTGAAGGCGCTCATCGCCCAGGCGCTGGGCAGCATCGGCGCGGTGACGGGCGTCGTGTGGGGGCCGCCGGACCTGCTCGAGCGCATCGGCCAGCCCGGCACCGTCTTCCACTCGGTGAAGGATGCGTACGGCGGCATCCAGGGCGGCCTGGCCAACGGCGAGCCGCTGCAGGTGCGCGCCTACTTCAAGCCCCCCGCGACGCTGATGGACCACGCGAAGGGCGGGCGCCATGACCCGTGCATCATGCCCCGCGCCGTCCCCGTCCTGGAGGCGATGGTGTCGCTGGTCATCGCCGACCTCGTCCTGCAGCTCAACGCCCGGCCCCACACCCTATGAGCAGCTTCCTTCCCCCCGGGGCCTACCGTCCCCCCGTCGACCGCTGGGGCACCTTCTCCCGGCTCGCCGCCAGCCTGCCCGAGGGCAGCGTGGCCGTGGTGGACCGCACCGTCGCGAAGCTCCACCCCGACCTCGTCCCCACGCTGGAGGCCCGCCGGCCGCGCGCCATCGTCCAGCTCACCGGCGGCGAGAGCGCCAAGACGTTCGCCGCGCTGGAGAAGGTCCTCGCCGGCGGCCTGTCCCTGCCGCGCTCCGGCACCCTGCTGGCCGTGGGAGGCGGCACCGTGGGCGACGTGTCCACCGTGGCCGCGCACCTGCTCAAGCGCGGCGTGCGGCTGGTGCAGGTGCCCACGACGCTGCTGGCCGCGGTGGACAGCAGCCTCGGCGGCAAGGGCGCGGTGGACCTCACCGTGCGCGGCCGCGTGGTGAAGAACCCCGCCGGCGTCTTCCACTACGCGGACGAGGGCTGGCTCTGCCCGGAGTTCTTCTCCACCCTCTCCCCCACGCAGGTGCGCGAGGGCTCGCTCGAGGCGTGGAAGATGGTCATCAGCCTCGACTCCTCCGTCTTCCGCCGCTACGTCCGCAAGCCGCCCGCGCTGGACAAGCTGGTGAAGGACGCGCGCGCCCTCAAGGAGCGCGTCTGCTCGCAGGACCCGTACGAGCACCAGGGTCTGCGCCGCGTGCTCAACTTCGGCCACACCTTCGGCCACGTGCTGGAGAGCGTGTCACGCTTCAAGCTGTCCCACGGCGACGCGGTGGGGCTGGGCATGCTGCTGGCCCTGGACGTGGGCCGTCACCTGGGCGTGACACCCGAGCCCGTGGCGGCCCAGGCGGAAGCGGCCCTGGCCAACGGCCCAGGCGTGCTCGGAAGAGAGCGCGTCTCCGCCCTGCTCCGGAAGGCGCCGCTCAAGGACATCGTGGCGCTGCTGGACGCGGACAAGAAGGCGGGCGCCGCGGGCGAGCTGCGCATGGTGCTGCTCACCGCCATCGGCTCCACCGAAGTGCGCGACGTCGCGCAGCACACCTGGCGCGAGCTGTGGCCCGCCTGGACTGAAGGAAAGCGCCCATGACCTCGACGAGCACCTCCCGCATCCACCTGGACCCGAGCGCCCTGAGCGCCTCACCGCTCACCCCGCCGGTCTCCAAGTCGGACGCTCAGCGGGCGCTGGTGCTCGGCCACCTCACCGGCGCCTGGCCGCTCCCGTCCGTGCAGGCCGAGTCGGACGAGGACCTGCCCGCGGACGTGCGGGTGATGCGCCGGGGCATCCAGTCCCTGCGCCTTCCCCCGGGGCCCCAGCGCGACGTGGACTGCGCGGATGGCGGCGCGCCCTTCCGCATCCTCGTCACCCAGGCCGCGGTGACGCCCGGCGCCCATGTGCGCTTCACGGGCACGCCGCGCCTGGGCGAGCGCCCCCATGGCCCGCTCTTCACCTCGCTGAAGGACGCGCTCGGCCCGGCGGGCCTCACCCTCACGGAGGGCACGCCCTGGCCGGTGGAGCTGCGTGCGCCGAGCGACACCTCCAAGGTCGCCCCGGTGTTCCGCGTACCGGGCGCGCAGAGCAGCCAGTACGCCTCCAGCCTGCTCTTGGGCGCCGCGGCGCTCCACCTGCGCGAGCGGCGCGACTGGAGCGTGGAGATTGACGGCCCGCTGACCAGCGCCGGCTACATGGACCTCACCGTGACGTGGCTGAGACGCTTCGGCTTCGAGGTCCGGGAGTCGACGGGCCGCTACACGGTGGCCGGCCACGAGGCCCCACCCTCCGCCCCGCCGCTCCCGGGCGACTGGTCCTCGCTGGGCTACCTGCTGCTCGTCGCCTGGAAGACAGGCGGCACCGTGGAGCGGGCGGACCCGGGCAGCGCCCACCCGGACGGCGCCATCCTCCGGCTCATCGAGCAGGTGGGCCTGAAGGCCGTCCCCACCGGACAGACGCACACGATGAAGGTCCAGGGGCGCCTGACGGGCGGGCTCCAGGCGTCCGGCAAGGAGTGCCCGGACCTGCTGCCCACCCTGGCGGCGCTTGCCTGTGTGCTTCCGGCCCCCTCCACCCTCACGGATGTGGGCATCCTCCGCGTGAAGGAGAGCGACCGCCTGGAGGGCATCCGCTCGCTCGTGGCGGCCTATGGAGGCACCACGGACCTCCAGGGGGAGTCACTCCAGATCCGCCCCCCGGCCGCCCCTCCCGCCCGTTTCGCGATGGACAGCCGGGGTGACCACCGCATGGCCATGGTCTCCGCCACGCTCTCCGTGCTTTCCGGCGCTCCGCTGGACCTCACCGGCCCCGAGTGCGTGGAGAAGAGCTTCCCCGGCTTCTGGCGTCAGCTTTCGCGCTCGGGCGCTCTTATTTCCCAGCAGTCCTAGGACCATCAGTGTCCGACCTTCGGACTTATGGTTCTTTTTTGTTGAAAGCGCTCTGCGCCCTGTGAAATCTGCGCCCCATGGCCAAGGACACGCTGACGATCACCGACAATCGGACCGGGAAGACGTACGAGGTCCCGATCGAGAACGGCTGTATTCGCACCAATGCTCTCCGCCAGATCAAAGCCAGCGAGGACGACTTTGGTTTGATGGGCTACGACCCGGCGTTCCTCAACACCGCCAACTGCAAGAGCGCCATCACCTTCATCGACGGCGACAAGGGCATCCTCGAGTACCGGGGCTACCCCATCGAGCAGCTCGCGGAGAAGTCGAGCTTCCTGGAGGTCGCATACCTGCTGCTCAACGGCGAGCTGCCCACGCCGAAGGAGCTGGAGCAGTTCATCCACCTCGTCACGCACCACACGTACGTGCACGAGAACGTGAAGTCCTTCATGGACGGGTTCCGCTACGACGCGCACCCCATGTCCATGCTCGGCTCCACCGTCGCCGCGCTCTCCGGCTTCTACCCGGACGCCCGGAACATCAAGGACGAGCGCAGCCGCCGCATCCAGATCACGCGGCTCATCGCGAAGATGCCCACCATCGCCGCGTTCTCCTACCGGCACAGCATGGGCCTGCCGTACATCTACCCGGACAACGACCTGTCCTACGTCGCCAACTTCCTGGCGATGATCAAGCGCATCGGCACCACCACCTACAAGGTGCACCCGGTGCTGGAGCGCGCGCTGGACGTGCTCTTCATCCTCCACGCGGACCACGAGCAGAACTGCTCCACCACGTCCGTGCGCACGGTGGGCTCGTCCGAGGTGGACCCGTACTCCGCCGTCACCGCCGGCATCGGCGCCCTCTTCGGCCCCCTGCACGGCGGCGCCAACGAGGCGGTGCTCCGCATGCTCCGGGAGATTGGCCACATCTCCAAGATTCCCGACTTCATCAAGTCGGTGAAGAGCGGCGAGGGTGAGAAGAAGCTGATGGGCTTCGGTCACCGCGTCTACAAGTCCTACGACCCGCGCGCCAAGGTCATCAAGCGCGTGGCGGACGAGGTCTTCGAGGTGACGGGCAAGAACCCGCTGCTCGACATCGCCCTGGAGCTGGAGCGCATCGCCCTCCAGGACGAGTACTTCGTGAAGCGGAAGCTGTACCCCAACGTCGACTTCTACTCGGGCCTCATCTACGAGGCGATGGGCTTCCAGGTGGAGATGTTCCCGGTGCTCTTCGCCATCCCCCGCACGGTGGGCTGGTGCGCGCAGTGGGAGGAGATGGTCAAGGACTCGGAGCAGAAGATTGCCCGTCCGCGCCAGGTGTACACGGGCTCCGCGCGCCGCGACTACGTCGCCATGGACAAGCGCGCCGCGAAGTAGTCCGCGCCTCCTGACGTCAGCAACGGCCATTCCCTGAAGCGCGAAGGGGCGAGGAACCGAAGAAGGTTCCCCGCCCCTTCTGCTTCTTGCGCCCCCCGAGGCTCCAGCGCCCCGGAGGCTCGCGGCCTCCGCGCCTCAGCCCGCGTGGGCCTCGCCCTTGGAGTCGGCGTAGAGGGCCTCGATGAGCGCGGCGTACTTCTGCTCCACGGCCTTGCGGCGCACGCTCAGCTTGGGCGTCAGCTCGCCGCCCTCCACGGAGAACTCCGTGGCCACCACGGCGAACTTCTTGATGGTCTCGAAGCGGGACAGCTTCGGGTTGACGTCGCGCTCCACCGCGTCCTGGAGCAGCTGGCGCAGGCGCCCGTCCTCGGCCAGCACGGCAGGGTCCGCGGGCCAGCCCTTCTCCTGGGCCAGGGCCTTGACCTTCTCGCCGTCCAACACCAGCAGGGCCACGAGGTAGTTGCGCCGCTCGCCCACCACCAGCGCGTTGCCCACGCCGGGCAGCGACTTGAGCAGCTCCTCGATGTTGCCGGGCGCCGTCTTCTTGCCACCGGACGTGACGATGATCTCCTTCTTGCGCCCGGTGATGCTGACGTAGCCCTCCGCGTCCAGCCGGCCCACGTCACCGGTGTGCAGCCACCCGTCCTCCAGCAGCTCCGCGGTGGCCTCCGGGTTCTTGTAGTAGCCCATGCAGACGTTGCCGCCGCGCATGAGGATTTCGCCGTCCTCCGCGATGCGCAGCTCCGTGCCCATCATCGCGCGGCCCACCGTGCCCAGGCGGGTGTGCTCCTCGGTGTTCACCGTGCCCGGGCCCGACACCTCCGTCATGCCCCACACCTCGTGGAGGACCATGTCGATGGAGGCGAAGAAGTCCAGCACGTCCCGGCCGATGGGCGCCGCCGCGGTGGCGAAGAACTCCACCCGGTCCATGCCGATGCGCGCCTTCAGCGGGGCGAACACCAGCTTCTGCGCCAGGCGGTACTGCGCCTCCAGCAGCACCGGCAGGCGCTCGTGGCGCATGGCACGCTCATGGCGCTCGGCGGCGACGCTCCGGGCCCAGGCCACCAGCTTGCGCTTCAGGGGCGGCTGCGAGTTCAGCCCCGCCTCCGCCTTCGCCTTGAACTTCTCCCACACGCGGGGCACGCCGAAGAAGAAGGTGGGGTGCACCTCCTTCAGGGTGTTGGGCATCGTGTCCACCGACTCCGCGAAGTAGACCTGGATGCCCTTCAGCAGCGGACCGTGCAGGGAGATGATCTGCTCCGCGATGTGGGACAGCGGCAGGTAGGACACCAGCGAGGACGGGTTGTGCCGGCCGAACTCCACCGAGTCGACGAGCTGCTTCGCCGTCCACGTCAGGTTGTGGTGGCTGAGCATCACCCCCTTGGGGTGGCCCGTCGTCCCGGACGTGTAGATGAGGGTGCCCATCGCCTCCGACTGGAGCGCGTTGACGCTGTCCCAGTAGGGCCCCTCGTCCACGCCGGTGCCGCGCGCCAGGACGTCCGCATACGTCAGCACGCCCTCCGGGAGGGGCGACGGGGCGTCCATGACGATGACGTGGCGCAGCTTGGGCAGCTTCGCGCGCAGGGCCAGGCCGGTGCGCAGGTGCTTCTCGTTCTCCACCACGAGGACGGTGGCCTCACAGTGGCCCAGGATGTACTCGAGCTGCTCCAGGGAGCTGGTGGTGTACAGGCCCACCGGCACCCCGCCCAGGGCGATGGTCGCCAGGGCAGCGACATGCCACTCCTCGCGGTTGAAGCTGAGGATGCCCACCGGCTGACCGGCCTCGAACCCCAGGGCGTGCAGTCCCAGGCCGAAGCGGCGGACCCGCTGGGCGTACTCGGACCACGAGGTGGGCACATAGGCGCCACCCCGGCGCGTCCACATGGCGGGCTGCTGATCCTGCTGTGTGGCCCGGTCATGGAGCGCGTGAACGACGGTCTTCGGAAGTTCCATGGCCGGAAGCTACCGGATGCCCGGAGGGGCCCGCCAGCCAAGGTGCGCGTATCCGACGTTGACAGGCGGTTGGAGGGCTTTGTATGCCGCGCCCGACCATGAGCATCGACTTCACCTGCCAGAAGTGCGAGGCGAGCTTCGAGCTGGACGCCCAGGATCTCATCGAGGGGACGGAGAAGCTCGTCTGTCCCCACTGCGACGCGAAGGCGCCCGCCAACCTGTCGGAGGACTTCGTCGCGGCGCTCACGGAGATGCGCGCGCAGATTGCCGCGCTCGACAAGAAGTTCGCCGTGTCCATGACGCTCGAGTCCGTGGACGTGGAGGACACCCTCGACGACGAGGAGGACGACGACGAGGACGAGGAGGAGTCCGAGGAGGATGACGACCTCGACGAGGACGAGGACGAGGACGTCGACGACGAGGAGGACTACGACGACGACGACGAGGACGATGACCGTCGTTGATGCCGTGAAGCACTGACTCCCACGCCCGCCCGCCTGCCCTCCGACCCGGAGGGCGGGCCTCCCGCGCGGGAAGGGCGGGCCCGGAGCCGTACCCTCCCGGGGGGGTACCGGGTGCGTAGCTTAGAGGTGTGAAAACGCCCAACCGCGCCGCCCTCTTCGTCGCCCCCTTGTCGGCTGTGTTCCTGGCGCTGGGAGGGCTGCTGCTCCTACCCGCGTTCGGGCCTTCATCCGGAGCCATCGCCGCCTCCGCCGTGACACCGGCGGTCGGTCAACCCTGCATCACCGCCAAGGGTGACGACCCCAAGGCCTGCGCCGAGCTCGTGGAGCTCGAGGTGCAGGACGTCGTCCCCCTGGTCGAAGCGCAGACGCACGCCGTCGTGCTCACCACCAAGGACCGCGCCATCGTCCTGCCCGTCTTCGTGGACGAGGCCTCGGCCGTCTCCATCGCCTTCCGGCTGGCCGACCGCGACCCGCCTCAGCCGCTCGCCCAGGACCTGCTGGACGACGTGGTGAAGCAGCTGGGCGGCAAGGTCACCGAGGTCCGCATCGACGACCTGCGCGACAACGTCTACTCCGGCCGCGTCTTCCTGGAGCAGGGCAAGCGCAAGATGACGCTGGACGCGCGCCCCTCGGACTCCATCGCCATGGCGCTCACCAGCCACGCGCGCATCCGCGTCACCCGCAAGGTGCTGACGATTGCCGGCATCAGCCGCGACGAAATCGAGGGCCTGCAGAAGGACGGCCCCGGCGTGGGCGGCAGCGGCAAGGGTGGCATGCTGGAGGAGGATGGCACTCCCCTGCCCCTGCCTGGCATGCCCGGTGCGCCGGACACGGGCGAGCCCCCCATCCAGATGGACACCGAGGGCCTGCCGCCCGGGCACCCGCTGCCCGCCCCGCCCAAGGGCACCGGCAAGGAGATCGAGCTGTAGCGTGCCGTCTCCCGCAGCCAGCCAGAAGACGCAAGAAAGCCCGGCCCCCCCTCCCAGGGAAGCCGGGCTTTCTCTTTGAAGCGACGACACCTTCAGACAAAAAGGTCGCGCGGTCGCCCCGGTGCGGTGGAGCGCCTTGCGTGAGGCGAAGGATTGTCCTGGGAGCGCGAGGCTGTCAAGCCGGGCCCCCAGCCGCCTAGGATGCGCGCGCATATGCGCAAGGCGAAGATCATCTGCACCCTGGGACCGGCGTCCGACTCACCTGAGATCCTCGAGGGCCTCATCCGCGCGGGGATGAACGTGGCGCGGCTCAACTTCTCCCACGGTACGCCCGACGAGCACCGCAGGCGGGTGGACACCCTGCGCAAGCTGGCGAAGCGCCTGGGCACTCCGGTGGCCATCCTCCAGGACGTCCAGGGCCCGAAGATCCGCCTGGGCAAGTTCGAAGGCGGGCAGCTCACCGTGAAGGCCGGCCAGAAGGTGACGGTGACGACGCGCGCGGTCATGGGCCAGGGCTCCATCATCCCCACGCCCATCAAGTCGCTGGTGAAGGACGTGTCGCGCGGGCACGACATCCTCCTGGACGACGGCCGGGTGCGCCTGCGGGTGCTGAAGGTGAACGGCCAGGACGTCACCTGCGAGGTGGAGATTGGCGGGGTGCTGAAGGACAAGAAGGGGCTGAACCTGCCGGGCTCGCCCATGTCCGTGCCCACCATCACCCGCAAGGACATCGTGGACCTGGCCTTCGGCCAGGAGCTGGGCGTGGACTACGTGGCGCTGTCCTTCGTGCGCTCCGCGGCCGACATCCACAAGGCGCGCGAGCACGTGAAGAAGCTCAAGACGCCCCTCATCGCCAAGATCGAGAAGCCCCAGGCGGTGGACGACCTGGAGTCCATCGCGAACGCGGCGGATGGCATCATGGTGGCGCGTGGCGACCTGGGAGTGGAGATGCCGCTGGAGCAGCTCCCGGCCATCCAGAAGCGCATGGTGCGCGTGGTGAACCGGATGGGCGGCCTGGTCATCGTCGCCACGGAGATGCTGGAGAGCATGGTGGCCAACCCGCGCCCCACGCGCGCCGAGGTATCGGACGTGGCCAACGCGATTCTCGACGGCGCGGACGCGGTGATGCTGTCGGGCGAGACGGCCGCGGGGCGCCACCCCATTGAAGCGGCGGCCACCATGGCGCGCATCGTGGAGGAGACGGAGCGCGGCGTGACGCGGCACCAGCACCACTCCCCCTTCGAGCGCTCGGAGGACCTGGGCACCGGCGTGGCGGCGGCGGCGGTGGCGGCGGCCACGCAGCTCAACATCGGCACCATCGTCGCGTACACGGAGAGCGGCCACACCGCGCGCCTCATCTCCGAGTTCCGGCCCAATGCCCGCATCGTCGCCCTGACGCCGAAGGCGGACACGGTGAACCGGATGGCGCTCTACTGGGGCGTGTCGGGCTACCAGGTGGCCCGGGTGAACAACACGGACGCCATGCTCCGGCAGGTGCGCAAGCTCTGCCAGACGGCGGGCATCTGCAAGGTGGGCACGCCCGTGGTGGTGGTGGCCGGCGTGCCGCTCAACGTGCCGGGCAACACCAACCTCATGAGCATCCACCGCATCTGAAGGCCCGGCCGCCCGGGCCCGCCAGGCAGCGCGGGCCGGGGCAACGGCGGAGCCGCAGGACGGCTCAGAGCACCTTCTGCTCGAAGTCGTAGAGCTTCTCCACGGGGAGCTGGCGGTAGCGCTCCACGTTGAGGGCGCGGCGGGCACACTCCCAGACGAGCTCGTTGGGGGTGCGCTCCGGCTCCTTCTTCTTGCGGCGCTTCACCTCGGCCTTGATGGGCTTCACCGCCACGCGGGGGTGGTAGCAGAAGGCCGAGGAGAAGAGCAGGTGCCCGCCGAAGGGGATGAGGCGGGCCTCGATGATGTCCCCGGTCTCCAGGCCGGCGATGTGACGGCGCTCCGTCACGTCGAAGTCCTTGCCAGAGTACAGCTCGCGCAGGCGGACCTCGCCCTTGCCCAGCTTGCGGACCTCGAAGAGGCCGTGGACCGTCTCCGTGAAGCTGCGGAAGGCGTTGGCCTCCTCGGGAGGGGCGTTGGCCAGGCGCTGCTCGTACAGCTCCGCGGCGGGCGTCTTGCCGGTGAGCGGCGAGACGCGGTCGTAGAGGTAGTAGTCGAGGAAGGACGCCATCCGCAGCTCGAAGAGCTTGTCGTCCTCGAACACCTCGCCGGTCAGGCGGAAGTAGTCGGCCTTGGCCTGCAGGAGGTCCTCCTTGCGGGGCTCCTGGCTGCCAAAGGAGATGAGCTGGTCGAGGTACGGCTGGTACGACAGCGGTGACAGCGGCGAGTCCATAGGGCGGTCTGCCATCCTACTCCGCCATCAGCTTCGCGAACCTGCCGAAGAGATAGCGCGCGTCATGCGGGCCCGGCGAGGCCTCGGGGTGGTACTGCACGCTGAAGGCCCGCGCGTCCGGGACGGCCAGGCCCTCCACCGTACCGTCATTGAGGTTGATGTGGGTGACGACGGCCTTGCCCTTGAGGCTGGCGTCGTCCACGGCGAAGCCGTGGTTCTGCGCGGTGATCTCCACCTTGCCCGTCGTCAGGTCCTTCACCGGCTGGTTGGCGCCGCGGTGGCCGAACTTCATCTTGTACGTCCGGCCGCCCAGGGCCAGGGCCATGATCTGGTGGCCCAGGCAGATACCGAACACGGGCACCTTGCCCAGCAGCGCCGCCACGGTGCGGTCCGCGCCCTTCACCGCCGCCGGGTCCCCGGGACCGTTGGCCAGGAAGACGCCGTGCGGCTTGCGCGCCAGCACCTCGTCTGCCGTGGTGTGCGAGGGCACCACCGTCACCCGGCAGCCCGCGTCCACCAGGAAGTGGAGCATCGACTTCTTCAGGCCGTAGTCATAGGCGACGACGTCGAAGCGGTGGCCCGTCTTCTCCAGCGGCTCGGCCACGCCGGTGAACACGTCCGGCGACGGCTCGGTGAAGGTGTACGGCTCCTTGGTGGAGACGCCGGTGGCCAGGTCCAGGCCCTCCATGCCGCGCGCGGTGCGGGCGCGCTCCACCAGGGCCGGGGCGGACAGGCCCTCGCTGGAGATGACGCCCATCTGCGCGCCGTGGGTGCGCAGGTGGCGCACCAGGCGGCGGGTGTCCAGGCCCTCGATGCCGGCGACGCCGTTGCGCTTGAGGTACGCGTCCAGCGTCTCCTTGGCGCGCCAGTTGGACGGCTGCTCGGTCAGGGCGCGCACCACCATGCCCACCGCGTGGACCCGGGAGCCCTCCTCGTCCTGCGGGGTGGCTCCGACGTTGCCCATCTCCGGGTACGCCATGGTGACGATCTGCCCGACGTACGAGGGATCCGTCAGGACCTCCTGGTAGCCGAACATGGACGTGTTGAAGACCACCTCGCCCACCGTCTCGCCGACCGCGCCAAAGGCCCGGCCCTCGAAGGTGGTGCCATCCGCCAGGGCGAGCACTGCCCGCTTCGTCATCACCGCGACTCCTTCTGGCCGACCTGGCCATTCTCGAACACCTTGCGGCCACCGACCCACGTCTGCACCACGCGCCCCTTCTGCTTCCTGCCGTGGAAGGGGGTATTCCGGCTGCGGGAATAGAACCGGTGGGCGTCCACCGTCCACTCCTCCTGCGGGTCCACCACCGTGACGTCCGCCGGGGCCCCGGGGGCCAGGTGACCGCCCGGCAGGCCGAACGCCTTGGCCGGCCCGTGCGTCAGCAGCTCCACGGCCCGCTTCGCCGTCAGCACGCCCGCGTGGACCAGCTCCAGCGTCAGCCCCAGGGCCGTCTCCAGCCCGACGATGCCGTTGATGCCCTTCTCGAACTCCACCAGCTTGTCCAGCACGCCGTGGGGCGCGTGGTCCGTGGCAATGGCCTCCACCGTGCCGTCCGCCACCGCCTCGCGCAGCGCCTCCACGTCCCGGTCCGAGCGCAGGGGCGGCGCCATCTTCGCGTGGGTGTCGTAGTCCCCCACCGCCCGGTCATCCAGGATGAGGTGGTGCGGCGTCACTTCCGACGTCACCCGCAGCCCCCGGCGCTTGGCCTCGCGGATGAGGCGCACGCTGCCCTCGCAGGACACGTGGGCCAGGTGCAGCCGGGCGCGCGTCTCCTCCAGCAGCACCAGATCGCGGGCCACCATGGCCACCTCCGCCGAGGCGGGGATGCCGCGCAGCCCCAGGCGCGTGGAGGTGGGGCCCTCGTGCATGGCGCCGCCGGAGGACAACGTCAGGTCCTCCTCGTGCACCATGATGGGGACGTCGAACTGGGTGGAGTACTGGAGCGCCCGGCGCATCAGCGCCGCGTTCATCACCGGGCGGCCGTCGTCGGTGATGGCCACGCAGCCGGCGGACACCAGCTCGCCCATCTCCGCCAGCTCCTCGCCCTTGAGGCCCTTGGTAATCGCCCCGGCGGGGTACACGTGGCAGAGGTTGGCGGCGCGGGCGCGCGACAGCACCAGCTCCGTCACCATGCCGCTGTCGTTGACCACCTTGGTGTTGGGCATGGCCACCACGGCGGTGAAGCCGCCGGCCACCGCGGCGCGGCAGCCGGTGAGGACGGTCTCCTTCCCCTCCTCGCCCGGCTCGCGCAGGTGCACGTGCAGGTCGATGAAGCCCGGCAGCACCCACTTGCCGGTGGCGTCCACCACCTCGGCGCTGGAGGGCACGGGCAGCAGGGCCTCGGACACCTCCACCACCTTGCCGTCGCGCACCAGCACGTCGCGGACGCCGTCCACCCCGTTGCGCGGGTCGATGACCCGCCCCCTCCGGAAGAGCACCGTGGAGCTCATGACGCGCACACCTCCAGGATGGCCCGCCGCACGGCCACGCCGTTGGACACCTGCTCCAGGATGACGCTGCGAGCCCCGTCCGCCACCGCCGGGGCAATCTCCACGCCGCGGTTGATGGGGCCGGGGTGCAGGACCAGCGCCTCCGGCTTCATCCGCTCCTCGCGGGCCGCGTTGAGGCCGAACAGCCGGGCGAACTCGCGGGTGGAGGGCAGGAAGTTCTCGCTCTGCCGCTCGGTCTGCAGGCGCAGGCACATCACCGCGTCCGCCCCGGGCAGCGCCGCGTCCAGGTTGTGCGTCACCTCCGCGCCCATCGCCTCCAGGCCCGGGGGAATCAGCGTGGGCGGGCCGCACATGACGACGCGGGCGCCCAGGGCCTTGAGGCACAGGAGGTTGGAACGGGCCACCCGGCTGTGCAGGATGTCGCCGACGATGACCACCGTGCGCCCGTCCAGCGAGCCCCAGCGCTGGCGCAGCGTGAAGGCGTCCAGCAGGGCCTGGGAGGGGTGCTCGTGGGTGCCGTCGCCGGCGTTGATGACGGCGCAGCGCACGTGCTTCGCCACCAGGTGCGGGGCGCCGGAGGACTTGTGGCGCATGACGATGGCCGCCACGCCCGTTGCCTCGATGTTGCGCGCGGTGTCCAGGAGCGTCTCGCCCTTGGACACGGAGGAGCCCGTCTGGGTCCAGTTCATCACGCTCGCGCCCAGGCCCTTGGCGGCCATGTGGAACGAGGTGCGCGTCCGGGTGGAGTCCTCGAAGAAGAGGTTCGCTACCACCCTTCCCCGAAGGACGTGGGTGGTGTCCGGCTTGCCGGGGAGGTGCGCCTGGGCTCTGTCGAGCAGTGACTCCAGCTCGTCCCGGCGCCAGCCTTCGATTCCGAGGAGGTGTCTCATGGCCGGGGGCGCCGCGTACCCCGGGCCGCACGGCGCGTCAAGCACCGTGCGTGGACTGGCAGGCCGGCCGGACCCCGGATGTGCTTCAGCGGCCACGCAGGCGGGCCGCTTCCCGGGGGGTGCGTCAGCGGACCGGCTCGAAGAAGCGGTCCACCCGCAGGCCGGTGCCGCCGAACAGGCCGTGCAGCAGGCCCTGGTAGCCCAGTGACAGCCACACCACCATGGCCTTTCCCTTGATGTGGCCGTAGGGCACGTACTCCGCCTTGCCATAGCCGTAGCCCAGGCCGTGGCGGCTGTCCGCGCTGTTGTCGCGGTTGTCGCCCATGACGAAGACGTGGTCCGCCGGCACCTCGTAGGGGCCCTCGTGCTGGGGCATGCGCGACAGCGTCTGCAGCGCCGCGTGCTTCACCCCGTCCAGGTCCTCGTCGAAGCGCGCTTCCTGCTGGTCATACCAGCGCCCGTCGTCGGTGATGTTGTGGACGGTGAAGTCGGCGGCGACGAGGTCGCGCTTCTGCGGCTTGCCGTTGATGTGGACCACGCCCTCGAAGATCTCCACCTTGTCGCCGGGCACGCCCACCACGCGCTTGATGTAGTCCTTGGACTCGTCCACCGGGTTGTTGAAGACGATGACGTCCCCGCGCGCCGGCGGCCGGACGATGACGAACGGCACCACGTTGGCCCAGGGGACGCGCACGCCGTAGATGAACTTGTTGACGAAGACCTGGTCGCCAATCTCCAGCGTGGGCAGCATGGAGCCGGACGGAATCCGGTACGGCTCCACGATGAAGGTGCGGATGACCAGGGCGATGAGCAGCGCCTTGCCGAACCCGCCGATGAAGTCCGCGGCGGACTGCTTGCGGAACGGCCCCAGGTGCTGCGCCGTCAGCGCCTCCAGCCCCTTCAGCTCCTCGCGCAGCCGCTCCGCGTTGCCCTCCACGGACGCGGACTCCACGCGCAGCGCCTGCTCGGCGATGCGCTCGGGGACGGGGTCGCCCAGCTTCGCCCGCACCTGCGGCTTCTGGAGGATGCGCTCGTTCTCCGACAGGAGCTCGTTCGCCTCGTGGCGCAGCGCCCGCAGCGCCTTCTCCTTCGGAGAGGCGTTGCGCCAGACGAGCAGCGCCACGAAGTAGGCCACCATCAGCAGCCCCAGCCCCTTCATGGCCGGCTGGGCCCAGGCGGCCGCCGCGGGCGCGAACTCGATGAGGACGGTGTAGGGCACGAAGGCCAGGCCGATGATGCACAGCGGGGCCCACAGGCTGGTGAGCAGCTCCCGCCACACCAGCAGACGCCGGGCGCGCAGCTGCTCCGGCGTACGGCGGGCGGCCATCGCCGCGGCGAGCTTCACGGGAGGGGTGGCTGAAGGGCTGACCGCGTTCATGGCCTACTGCTCCGACTTGAGGACCGCGAGGAAGGCTTCCTGCGGGATCTCCACCGTGCCCACCTGCTTCATGCGCTTCTTGCCCTCCTTCTGCTTCTCCAGGAGCTTGCGCTTGCGGCTGATGTCACCACCGTAGCACTTGGCGAGCACGTTCTTGCGCATGGCGGAGATGGTCTCTCGCGAGATGATCTTCCCGCCAATCGCCGCCTGGATGGCCACCTCGTACATCTGCTTCGGGATGACCTCCTTCAGCTTCTGGCACACCTCGCGGCCCCGCAGGTAGGCGCGCTCGCGGTGCACGATGACGCTCAGCGCGTCCACCGGGTCCCCGTTGATGAGGATGTCCAGGCGGGCCAGGTCGGACTCCGTGTACCCGGACAGCTCGTAGTCCAGGCTCGCGTACCCGCGCGACACGCTCTTGAGCTTGTCGAAGAAGTCGAACACCACCTCGGCGAGCGGCATCGAGTACGTCACCTGCACGCGCTGGCCGCTGCTGCCCAGGTACTTGATGTCCTTCTGCACCCCGCGCCGGTCCTGGCACAGCTTGAGGATGGCGCCCAGGTGGTCGTTGGGGACGTGGATGTGGCAGGTGAGGAGGGGCTCCTCGAACTTCTCGATGTTCTGCGTCGGCGGCAGCTTGGCCGGGTTGTCCACCAGCATCACGTCACCCTTGCTGGTGGTGATGCGGTACACCACGCTGGGCGCGGTGGTGATGAGGTTGAGGTTGTACTCGCGCTCCAGGCGCTCCTGGACGATCTCCATGTGGAGCAGGCCCAGGTAGCCGCAGCGGAAGCCGAAGCCCAGCGCGGTGGAGGACTCGGGCTCGTACGTGAAGGCGGAGTCGTTGAGCGTCAGCTTGGCCAGCGCGTCGCGCAGGTTCTCGTACTCGGCGGAGTCCACCGGGAAGATGCCGGAGAACACCATGGGCTTCACTTCCTTGAAGCCCGGGAACGGCGCGTCCGTGGGGCGGGCCTCCTCGGTGACGGTGTCGCCCACCTTGGCGTCCTGCAGCTCCTTCACGTTGGCGACGAGCACGCCCACCTCGCCGGCCATCAGCTGCTGCACCGGGCGGGAGAAGGGGCTGAACACGCCCAGCTCCTGCACCTCGAAGACCTTGTTGTTGCTGAACAGCTTGATCTTCTGCTTGAGCTTGAGGGTGCCTTCCAGCACGCGCACCAGCGTCACCACGCCCCGGTAGTTGTCGTACCAGGAGTCGAAGATGAGGGCCTTGAGGGGCGCGTCCGGCGAGCCGCTCGGGGGCGGCACGCGCGCCACCACGGACTCGAGGATGTCGTGGATGCCGATGCCCTCCTTCGCGGAGGCGGGCACGGCGATGGAGGCGTCGATGCCGATGACGTCTTCAATCTCCGCCCGGGTGCGCTCCACGTCCGCGCTGGGCAGGTCGATCTTGTTGATGACCGGGATGATCTCCAGGTCATGGTCCAACGCCATGTAGACGTTGGCCAGTGTCTGGGCCTCCACGCCCTGGGACGCGTCCACCACGAGCAGCGCGCCCTCGCACGCGGCCAGGCTGCGGCTCACCTCGTAGGCGAAGTCCACGTGTCCCGGCGTGTCGATGAGGTTGAGGACGTACTGCTGGCCGTCCTTCGCGGTGTAGTTCATCCGCACGGACTGGGCCTTGATGGTGATGCCCCGTTCGCGCTCGATGTCCATGTTGTCGAGGAACTGGGCCTGCGCCTCGCGCTTGCTCAGCGTCCCCGTCTTGTCGAGGAGGCGGTCGGCCAGCGTCGACTTTCCATGGTCGATATGGGCGATGATGCAGAAGTTGCGGATGTGCGCGTTTTCAGCCGGCATGTTCAGGGCGCTCGTCGGGAGAAGCGGGCGTGACTAACAGGGAACCGCGCGAAAATCCACGCACATGCGCCCGCACGACGAGCAACCCGCCAGGGGAGCCCGTTTGTTCCCCAGCCGCCACCAGCGCCCGGCAGGGGGCTCCCCCTCCCGGACCGCGCCCCTGACTCCCCGAACGCCCCGGCTCCGGCCAGGACAGCTGCTCCAACGCCCGGCTCCGCACAGGGGGTGGAGACCGCTGCCTCCACCCCGCCCTGACGCTCAGCCGTGGGCGCGGGCCGGCGCGTTGGCCTTCTCGCGGAAGAAGGCCACGGTGCGGCGCAGGCCCTCGCGGATGTCCGCGGTGGGCTCCCACCCGAGCACCTTCTTCGCCAGGGCGTTGTCGATGCAGGAGCGCAGCTGCTCGCCCGGCTTGCCCGGCGCGTGGGTGACGGCGGCGGTGGAGCCGGCGGCCTCGGCCAGCAGCGCGTACAGGCGGTTGATGTCCGTCTCCACGCCGGTGCCGATGTTGATGGCGCCCACGTAGTCCTTCTCGAAGGCGAGCCGGTTGGCGCGGGCCACGTCCGGGCCGTAGACGAAGTCACGCGTCTGCTTGCCCTCGCCGAAGATGGTGCAGCCCTGACCGGCGATCAGCCGCTGGCTGAAGATGGCCACCACGCCAGCCTCGCCATGCGGGTTCTGCCGGGGGCCGTACACGTTGGCGTACCGCAGGGCCACGTACGGCAGGCCGTACTGGGCCCGGTAGTAGCCCAGGTACAGCTCGCCGGCCGCCTTGGACACGCCGTACGGGGACACCGGCCGCGTCGGGTGCGACTCGGGCGCGGGAAACACGTCCTGCTCGCCGTAGATGGCGCCGCCGGTGGAGCTGAAGATGACCTTCTTCACCCCGGAGACACGCGCGGCCTCCAGGAGGTTGAGCATGCCGCGGATGTTCACGTCCGCGTCGAACCCCGGGTCATCCACGCTGCGGCGCACGTCCATCTGCGCCGCCAGGTGACAGAGCACCTGCGGCTTCTCGGACTTGATGAGCTCCGCGGCCTCCCGGCTCCGGATGTCGTGCACTGCCAGGCGGACGCGCGGGTCCAGGTTCTCCCGCTTGCCGCCGGACAGGTCGTCCAGGGCGATGACCTCGTGCCCGCTTCGCAGGAACTCGTCGCACACATGCGAGCCGATGAAGCCCGCGCCACCCGTCACCAGGACTTTCACGCTTCCTCCCGCCACCCGACCATGTGGCCACAATGTCTACAGCTGATCGATTTTCCAGCCGCCGCCAAGCTATGCCGTGGGCTTGCGACCGGCAACCTCCCGGAACCAGGCAATGGTCTCCTTCAGACCCTCTTCCAGGGACACCTTCGGCTCCCAGCCCAGAAGCGTCCGGGCGCGGGTGATGTCCGGCTGACGCTGCTTGGGGTCGTCCTTGGGAAGCGGCTTCTCGATGATCTTCCCGCCCCCGCCGGCCGCCGCGCGCACGGCCTCCGCGAACTGGCGGATGGTCATCTCCCGCGGGTTGCCGATGTTCACCGGGTTGGGCTCGTCCGACAGCATCAGCCGCACCAGGCCGTCCACCAGGTCCTTCACGTAGCAGAACGAGCGCGTCTGGCTGCCGTCACCGAAGACGGTGAAGTCCTCGCCCTTGAGCGCCTGGCCCACGAAGGCCGGCACCACGCGGCCGTCCTTCAGGCGCATGCGCGGGCCGTAGGTGTTGAAGATGCGGACGATGCGCACCTGCACGCCCCGGCTGCGCCCGTAGGCCGCCGTGATCGCCTCCGCGTAGCGCTTGGCCTCGTCGTACACCGAGCGCGGGCCGATGGGGTTCACATTGCCCCAGTAGTCCTCGCGCTGCGGGTGGACGAGCGGGTCGCCGTACACCTCGGAGGTGGAGGCCATGAGGAACACGGCCTTGTTCGCTTCCGCCAACTTCAGCCCGTTCTCCGTGCCGATGGAGCCCACGCGCAGCGTCTCCAGCGGGAGCTCCGCGTAGTCGATGGGAGACGCGGGCGACGCCATGTTGAACACATAGTCGCAGGGGCCCTTCACGGGGATGCCCTCGACGATGTCCGCCTTGATGAACTCGAAGCCAGGGCGCCCGGTGAGCGTGCGCAGGTTCTCCTCGTTGCCCGTGATGAGGTTGTCCACCGCTACCACCGACGCCGCGCCATCATCCAGCAGCCGCTCGCACAGGTGCGACCCCACGAAGCCCGCCCCGCCGAGCACCACGACCCGCTTGCCACGCATGCTCTTCACGTCACGCCTCTCTCTCACAGCTCGTCGAAGGTCACCTGACCCGGGAGCTGAGCCTTGTACTTCTCCAGCACCAGATCGATGCCCTGGCGGATGTACTCGGCCACGGGCACCTTCGTCTTCTGGTTCAGCGCCTTGAGGAGCTCGTTCTGCTCCGGAGTGATGTAGATGGTGGTGCTGATCTTCTTTCGGGCCATGGCGATATGTGAAAATATATGAAGTGACGTGGCGCGCGAAAGCATCTCGTTCACGCGGCGCGGGCAAGGCGCCCCGCCCCTCCGGAAGCCCTGCATGTCCCTGAACAAACGGCTGTTTTTATTGGGTTTCCTGGCCACGGGAGCGCTGGCGGGCTGCTCGGGCGGCAAATCGGCGGAGCGCGGGGAGGCGCCGGAGAGCGCCGCGGACCGGGTCCGGGCGCGGGCGGAGGCCATCCAGCCGGAGCGCTCGGCCGACGAGAAGGTGACGGAGCAGGACGTCAACGGCGACGGCAATCCGGACGTCTGGACGTACACCGTGGGAGACCGGAAGGTCCGCCAGGAGCTGGACCTCAACTGGGACGGCCGCGTGGACCTCACGCGCTACTTCGACGCCACCGGGGCGCAGGTGCGCGAGACGCTGGACCTGGACTACGACGGCAAGGTGGACGCCACCTACTTCTTCGAGAAGGGCGTCAACACGCGCCGCGAGCGGGACGTCAACGGCGACGGCCGCGCGGACAGCTTCATCTACTACGAGCGCGGCGCGCTGGTGCGCAAGGAGCGCGACACCAACGCCGACGGGAAGGTGGACTACTGGGAGTACTGGGAAGGCGGACAGGTGGACCGCATCGGCGAGGACCTGGACGGGGACGGCACCGTGGACAAGTGGACCCGCAATCCGAACAACGCGGCCGCCGAGTAGGCACGGCGGTCCGCGCTGGCGCTTCGCGGGAGGTCCGGGCGACTACGGCTTGCTGGTGCCGGTGCGGCCGTACGCGTCCTCGAGCCGCACCACGTCGTCCAGCTCCGGGGTGCTGACCTCGAGGATGTCGCAGTCGGTCAGCGCCACCATGCGGTGCTTGGTGAGCGGCTTGATGTGGTAGCTCTCACCGGGGTTCATCTCCTTCTCGATGAGCCCCTGACCCTCGTCGACGACGAAGAGCAGCTTGCCGCTCTGGACGTGGATGGTCTCATCCTTGCGGTTGTGGAACTGCAGGCTGAGCTTGTGGCCCTGCTTCACGTGCAGGAGCTTGCCCACGTAGCGTTCGGTGTGAGCCCAGATGAGTTCGTGGCCCCAGGGCTTCTCCACCCGCTTCGTCGTCGTCATGATGCTTACCGTCTTCCTCGCCCCGCTCTAGTTCGTGCCGGCCACGAAGGCGTCGAGCTGGGTCTCACGCTTGAAGTCTGACAGATACCGGCTGGCCGCATCCTTGGAGGCGAAGCTGCCCATGCGGACGCGATACCACGTGCCCTTTCCGGGCACCTCGGCGGTCAGGATATAGGGGGCATAGCCCCTGTCGCGCAACCGGGCGGCGAAGCGGTCGGCCTCCTGCCGGTCCTGGAAGGCGGAGAGCTGCAGGGTGAAGGCCCCGCCCTTCACGGCCTGGGCAGGCGGCTGGGCGGCGCGGGCAATCGCCTCCTTCAGTCCCCCACCCTCCTTGTTGGTGGTGCGCGTGGGGACGGGTGCCACCTCCACCTTGCCGGACACCGGGACGGCCTTCGCGGCCACGGCCACCGGCGCCGCGGGCGTCGGAGCAGGAGCGGCGGCGGGCTTCGCGGCCGGAGCGGGCGGAGTCGGTGCCTCGGCGGCGACGACCTTCTCGGCCACATCCTCCTCGGGCTCCTCCGGGGGCAGCTCCCCCGTGTCCGGGTCCGGCGTGGGCGCGGGCGCCGTGGGACGCTGGGCGGTGGCCGACTCAGGCGCGGGCGCCGCCGGCTTCGCGGGCACCGGCGCCGGGGTAGGCGCCTTCGCGGTGGCCTTGGGGACGGGCGGGTTGAGGGGCTCGGCGGCGGCCTTGCGCGTCAGCTCGTCCTGGAAGGTGAGCGGCGAGTCGCGCTGCACGTCCTGGAGCGCCTGGGCGTTGGCGTCCAGCGCGGAGAGCAGGTCCGGGGAGTTGGCCGTCTGGACGTTGCCGGCCAGCTTCTTCCCGACGACGACGCCCAGCACGAAGACGGCCCCCATCACCACGATGCCGGCGATGAGCAGGCTGACGATCTGCCGGTTGTCCAGGGAGACGTCGAACTTCTCCTTCATCCGGTGGGCGTCACGCATGGCTTGGCAATCCTCGGGCGCGGACGCAGCGGGCAACACGAATCCGTGTTGCGGCCTGTAGCGTCGGCATGGAGGGCAAGGTACGCCCCACCCCTGGGCGGGTCAAATTCACGGAAGCGGAACCTCCTGGCCCTGTCAACCCGTCGCGGGCGTGGCGAAGGCGGACGCCGCGGCGAGGGGGGGCGGACTCAAGGCCGGTGCGGGCTCGGCGGGGGGTCCGAGCGGCCCGGGGACGGGCGCGGCCGCGGCGGCCGGCGGCGCGTTGAGGCGCTCGCGCAGCTCCTTGCCTGCGGCGAAGGACAGCGTCCGGCGCTCCGGCACGGCGACGCTCTGGCCCGTCTTCGGGTTGCGGCCGGTGCGCGCGCGGCGCGTCCGGATGGAGAAGACGCCGAAGCCCCGCAGCTCGATGCGCTTGCCTGCGACCAGCGCCTGGCACATGGACTCGAAGACGGCGTGGACGATGGCCTCCACCTCACGCCGGGGGACGTGCGGGGCACGCGCCACGATGCGCTCGATGAGCTCACTCCTCGTCATCGCACACCTCCCAAGCTCCCAGGGGGAACGGGGGACTCTACAGAAGGCGGGGCCGCCAGGACAAACCACCCTCTCCCACGTCTCAGCGCAGGCGGACGTCGGCGGGGCCTTCCACCTCGGTCTCCCGGCCGTCGGCGGACCGCAGCACCACCTCGGCGCCGTCCGGCACCAACAGACGCACAGTGCGTCCCAGCGGCACCTCCCGGTCCTCCAGCAGCACGGCGGTGGCCAGGTCGTCCGTCTCGGCCACCACGAAGCCGTCGTCCACGGTGGCCACCAGGCCCCCCTCCCCCAGGTCCCCGGCGTGGATGAAGGGCACCCGCGGGCGCAGCGGCGGCGGTGGCAGCGGCCGGTTCGGCCCCTCTGCCCTGGGCCCGGAGCCCAGCTTCTGCAGGCCGTTGGGCGTGAAGAAGGCCACGAAGTACTGGGACGAGCTGTACTCCCCGTCCTGTTGCAATGCCGATGCGGGTGTCACCTGGACGTTGGTGTAGCGCGCGGCGACCAGCCGCAGGGCGCGGGGCGCCTCCTGGAGTTGCCCCTCCTCCCAGCGGAGGGAAGGCAGGTTGACGCCGTGCAGCTTCGCCTCGTCCGCGTCGCCCACCTCCAGCGTGTCACCCTTCTCCAGGAAGCGCAGGCCGCCGCCGAAGTACTCCAGCACGGCGGGCCCGGTGGCGGACAGCTGCGCATCCGGGAGGAGCTGCGAGCCGACGGCGATGGGGCGATAGCCCTTGCCCTCCAGCCGCATCACGGGAGCGCCCGCCGCCAGCAGCCCGGCGATGGGCTTGTCCGAGCGCTCCTTGCAGCCAGCGGCGAGCCCCGCCACGGCGGCCACGAGCAGACCTCCCATCCAGCGCTGCGCCATGTGCGGCTCCCTCCTCGCGGCCCGCGTCAGACGATCCAACCGCCTCCGAGCACGCGGTCCTGATCGTAGACCACCGCGGCCTGTCCTGGAGTCACCGCGCGCGCGGGCGCGTCCAGCTTCACGGAGACGAGGCCGTGCGGGGAGATCTGCACGCGCCCCGGCGCCCCCGCGTGGCGGTGGCGGATGCGGACCTCCACGGCCTTCCCGGGCGGGGGCGGAGTGTCCACCCAGTGCGGCTGGAGGAGGCCGAAGGCGTCGCGGCCCGTGCCCTCGGCGGGGCCCACGACGACGCGGTGGGTCTCCGGCTCCAGGCGCTGGACGTAGCGCACCTCGCCTCCGCCCAGGTTGAGGCCCTTGCGCTGCCCCACGGTGTAGCGGTGGATGCCCTGGTGCTTGCCGAGCACCTGTCCCTCGGTGTCGACAATCTCGCCCGCGGGCTGCGGCCCGGCGACCTTCTCCACGAAGCCGGCATAGTCGCCGTCGGGCACGAAGCAGATCTCCATGCTCTCCGGCTTGTGGCTGGTGACCAGGCCATGGCGCTCGGCGACGGCGCGGACCTCGGCCTTCGTCAGGTGGCCCACGGGGAAGAGGATGTCGCGCAGCTCGTCCTGGCCGAGCGTGAAGAGGAAGTAGCTCTGGTCCTTCGCCGTATCCACGGCGCGGCGCAGGGCGTAGCGGCCGTCCACCTCCTCCACGCGGGCGTAGTGGCCGGTGGCCAGGCGGGCCCCGAGCGCACGGGCGCGCTTGAGCAGGAAGTTGAACTTCACGTCGCGGTTGCAGGCGACGCAGGGGATGGGCGTGCGACCGCCGAGGTAGGACTGGACGAACGGGTTGATGACCCGGTCCTGGAAGATCTCCTCGGCGTTGGCGACGTAGAAGGGAATCCCCAGCGACTGGGCCACGGCCCGCGCGTCATCGATATCGTCCGGGCTGCAGCAGCTCCCACACTTCGCCTTGCCCTCGTAGGACCAGACGCGCAGGGTGATGCCGATGACCTCGTGGCCCTGCTCCTTGAGCAGGGCGGCGGCGGCCGAGGAATCCACCCCGCCGCTCATGGCTACGACGACTCGCATGGTGCTCCTTCCTACACGCCCCCGCGTCCGGGCGCACGCGAGAGGACGCCCGGGCGGCTCCTTTCCCGACATGCGCACCGGCCGGCGGCGGGCCCGGACCGCCCGGGAAGGCGCCCGGCCGGAGGGCTGCCCCCTGTCCTACCAGGACGGACTGGGCCTCAGCGCCTCAGCGCGCGGTCCGGGCGTGCCACTCCTTCAGCACGCGCTTCAAGGTGTCGGCCGAGTTGAGGGACGGGTCATCGAGCACGGACTCCATGAGGAACCGGGTGGCCTCGCCGATGATGGGCGAGGGCCCCACCCCCAGGGTGGCCATGATGTCGGCGCCGGTGAGCGCCAGCTCCTTGGGAGTCAGCGGCGGCTTCGCGGCGGCGAGTGACTCCAGCCGGGTGAAGAGGGCCTCGACCTCGGACCGCCGCTGGGGCTCTCGCGCCTGGACCCGGGCGCGGGCCACGGCAATCAGCTGTGGCAGCTGGACCCACCCCACACGGGCCAGGAGCCGGCGGAGCGCGGCGTCCGGCTCCCCCACCCGCGTCTCCAGCTTCGCCTGCTCCACGAGGAGCGCGACGAGGTCGGCGACTTTATTCGGGAACTTCATGCGCAGGCAGATGTCTCGGGCCTGCGTGCGGTCCACCAGGTCAGAGAGCAGCGCCGCGAGCCGGACCTCGAGCTCCACGGGCGCGGCCTGCACGGCGGCGCGAGCCAGGCGCGCGGCCTCGGGCGTCGCACGCGCCAGCTCGGGAAGGAAGACGTCCAACAGGCCCGTGTCCGCGAGCAGCTCCAGTCCCAGCTCGGCACGGGGGGTCAGCAGCAGCTTCACCAGCTCGTCGTGGATGCGCTCGAAGGCGACCTTCCGGAAGACGGAGAGCGTGGCGGGAATGGCCGCCCGGGTGTCCGGGTCCAGTGAGAAGCCGAGCACCGCGGCGAAGCGCACCGCCCGGAGCGAGCGCAGGCCATCCTCGGAGAAGCGCTCCTGGGCCGAGCCCACGCAGCGGATGAGCTGGGCCTGGAGGTCCGTCTGACCGCCGAACGGGTCCACCAGCTCCCGGTCCACGGGGTTGTACGCCATGGCGTTCATGGTGAAGTCGCGCCGGGACAGGTCCTTGACGATGTCACGCTCGAAGGCGACGGAGCTGGGCCTGCGGCCGTCGTGGTAGTCGCCCTCGGAGCGGAACGTCGTCACCTCCACGTGGGTGCCGCCCTGCACGACGGTGACGGTGCCGTGCTGGATGCCGGTGGGGATGACCTTGCGGAAGGCGCGCTGGACCTCTTCAGGAAGCGCGCTGGTGGCCACGTCGAAGTCCTTCGGGGCCACGTTGTGCACCATGTCCCGGACGCAGCCTCCCACGAGGTACACGGCATGGCCCAGCTCGCGCAGCCGGCCGATGACGTCGAGCACGGGCTTGGGAATGTCGGCGTTGTGGAGGTTGGCAATCATCGGCGCGCGGATGCAGCAGGAGACGAGTGGGCCTCGACGGAGGCATCCCCGCGGCCTGCGCTCCTGGGCGCCACCGCGAGAGATGCCTGCGTTGTACCCGTCCCCTCTCCGGGATGCCAACCCTCGGGCCTCCCCGTGCCGGCGGCCCATGAAGCCCACCGAAGCGTAACGGCGAGACACTGGCAATCGAGCTGGGGGGACACCAGTATGTGAAGTCCTCCCCGTCGTTTCAGGGAGGCTCGCACGGGCCGGTGCGGAACCACATCCAGTCCAAGGAGTGTTCGTTGAGCCGGCCACCGTGGAGCGCGAGAGTCCTGGGTCTTCCCCGGTTGGAGGGGCCCGAGGGGCAGCAACTCAGATTGGAGCGACGGGCCGCGGCACTGCTGGCCTACCTGGGCCTGGAAGGTCCCTCCTCCAAGTCGTCCATCGCCAGCCTGCTGTGGCCGGATTCGCCCCCCGTCACCGTGCGCAACAACATGCGCCAGCTCCTGCGCCGCCTGCGCCTGCTCTGTGGCGGCGTGGAGCTGGTGGAAGCGGACTCCGAGCGGCTGGCCCTGGCGCCCATGTTGCAACTGGACGTCGCGAGCCTGCGAGCCGCCGCGGGGACGCATTCCTACGACGGCATCCTCGACCTCCTGCGGTCCGGGGGGAGTGGCGGGGCGCTGCTGTCCGGCTTCCACTTCGATGAATGCGAGGAGCTGGCGCGCTGGCTGGACGGTGCCCGCGCCGCCGTGGAGGGCTGGGTCCGCAACGCGCGTGAGGCGGAGATCCAACGGCATGTGGCGGACCATGCCTGGGCACCCGCGCTCGCCCTGGCCCAGGACTGGGTGCAGCAGGAACCCGAGTCCGAGCAGGCCGGCCGCCATCTCATCCGCCTGCACTACCTCCGGGGAGACCGCGGCGCGGCCCTCTCCGCCTTCGAGCGGCTGCGCGCGACGCTGTCCCACGACCTGGGTGTCAGCCCGATGCCAGACACCCTCTCGCTGGTCCGGCAGATCGAGAAGGGCTCGCAGGTGGCCCGCCCCGCCCCCGTCTCCCGTCCGGCGCTGCCCCTGACAGTCCTCCGTCCGCCGCTGCTCGCGGGACGGGAATCCGCCTGGAGGGAGCTCCAGGAAGGCTTCGACGCGGGACAGATGCTCTTCATCACCGGCGAGCCTGGCACTGGCAAGTCGCGCCTCGCCGAGGAGTTCGCGGCCGCGCAGGGCCGGTGGACGCGCAGCGAGGCTCGGCCTGGCGACCAGGACGTCCCCTTCGCCTCCCAGGCGCGGGCGTTCCGGATACAGCTGGCACGACGGCCCGACGTGACGCTGCCGGACCGCCTGCGCGCGGAGCTATCGCGCTTCGTTCCCGAGCTCGGCGACTCACGGCCCACTCCCCCACTCGTGTCCGAGGCCGACGAGCTGCGCTTCTTCGAGGCTCACGCGGAAGCGCTGCTCCTGTTGCTCGAAGGCGAGCAGGTCGTCGTCGTGGATGACGTGCAGTACTGGGACAATGCCAGTGCACGGCTGTTCATGTATGCCTTCACGCAGTACCGGGACCGCAGGGTGCCCATCCATCGGCTGCCCTGCTTCATCGACTGCTACCGCCGGGACGAGCTGCCCGCCTATTCGGAGGCCAACGTGCGCAAGCTCGTGGACGTGGGAGTGGCACGCGTCATCGACCTGAGCCCGCTCTCCATCGACGGCGTGCGCCAGCTGCTGGGGAGCCTGGAGCTGCCCGGGGCCGAGGCCCACACGGAAGCGCTGACCCGATACACGGGAGGCAACCCCCTCTACATCGTCGAGACACTCAAGCACCTCCTCGAGACGGACTCGCTCCACAAGGACTGGCCGCACCGGCTGCCGCCTCCGGGACGGGTGGGTCCGCTCATCCAGCGCCGGCTGGAGCGGCTGTCGGTGCTGGCGCTGCAGGTCGCCCAGCTCGCCGCATGTGCGGGTTCGAACTTCCGGGCCGCGCACATCCCCGAGGCGCTGGAGGTGAGCGCGGCGTCGAGTCATGCAGCGCTCTCCGAGCTGGAGGCCACGCAGCTCCTGGTGGGCGAGCGCTTCAGCCATGACCTGGTGCTGGAGACGGTGCAGGCGACCATCGGCAAGGCGGTGGGCCGGTTCCTTCACGGCCGGCTCGCGGCCGTGCTCGAGCGGGAGGGCACGCCGGCCAACCTGCTGGCCCACCACTGGCTGGAAGCGGGGCAGGAGGCGCGCGCCCTGCCCCACCTGTTCGCGGCGGCGCAGGCGGACGAGGAGCTTCGACTGCTGGAGCAGGCCGCGGACCACCATGCGCGCGCGGCGGCCATCCTGGAGGCGGCCGGACGGCACGAGGAGGCCGCGAGGACACGGGCCGCCGAGGTCCGGTGCCGGAGCAGGAAGGCGGCGCCCCCGGTGACGGAAGTGGGTAGCGAGCCCGAGGCCGCGCGACTCCCACCGGCTTGACCCGCCGAAGTGAGCCGGGTACGCCCGGGGGCACCATGTCCACTGCTCCTGCTCCCACCGTGTTCCTCCTTCCGGGCCTCTACAACTCGGGCCCGGAGCACTGGCAGACGTTCTGGGAGCGGGAGCGGACGGACTGCCGGCGCATCGAGCAGGCGGAGTGGAACACGCCGCGCAGGGAGGACTGGGTCGCCACGCTCGACAGGGCCATTGTGGGGGCGGGCCAGCCGGTGGTGCTCGTCGCGCACAGCCTGGCGTGCATCCTGGTGGCGCACTGGGCCGCATCGAAGCAGGCCCGGGTGCGCAACGTGAAGGGCGCCCTGCTCGTCGCGCCCAGTGATGTCGAGGCGCCTGACTTTCCCGCGGGGACGTCGGGCTTCGCGCCCATGCCCCGCCAGCCGCTGCCATTTCCCTCGGTGGTCGTGGCCAGCACCAACGACGCATACATCACGATGGAGCGCGTCACCGGGCTGGCCAGGGACTGGGGCTCGCGCCTCGTGAACGTGGGCGCGAAGGACCACCTGGGCAGCGCGGCGCGGCTGGGCACCTGGCCCGAAGGCCAGGTGCTGCTGGGCGAGCTGCTCGAAGGCCGAGCCTCCCGGTAGGACGGGCTTCAGTGCGCGGCCGTCATGCGCAACAGGATCCTTGTCTGTCCTGTGGTCGATACTACACTCAGCCGCTGGCCCGCTCCGAGGAACCAGCAGGTGATCCGCGGAGGGGCTCGAACTCGAGGGGGGAACCTGATGATGAAGCAGAAATTGATAGCGGTGGTGCTGGCAGTCCTCGTTGCCTCGCCCGCGTTCGCGGACGAGATCGACGACCGGGTCCGGACGGTTGACGACTCCCTCTCCCGCATCAAGGACAAGCTCGACGGCATCGTCTCGGATTCGAGCTCGAGCGACATCGACTCCGCCCTCGAATACTTGAACACGGTCAAGGAAAACGTCGAGAAGCTCAAGTCGCTCAATCCCCAGAACGATCCGGGGAAGTACATGGCCTCCTACTACCCGGACTGGATCTCCAAGTTCCGGGAGTCTGCGCAGGACCTGAAGCGGATGAAGGACGCCCAGGTGAAGGCGGACGAGTCGCGGCTCCACGAGCGCTGCTCCGAGGCCGACCGGAACTTGAAGTCGTTCATGCAGACGTTCGTCGACAAGAAGGACCCGAACGGGCTCCTCAAGATTCCGGACGAGGCCGAGAAGATCGGCCGCTCCTACAACGACGAATACCGTAAGCAGCAGGAAGTCCACAACGCGATGGACCGCTGGAAGAGCTCTGCGAAGAACTTCTCCGAGTCGCACCTCCGCTGGTCGGACGTGAAGAGCGAGCTCCATGACGGCGCCAACGATATCTGGGACCGCTGGACGCGCCGGATGGACGAGACGAAGTCGAAGTGCACCGAACTCGCGAAGGGCAAGGACTACGACGCCGTGAAGGAAGCGATGTCGAAGCTCGGCAACTTCGGGCAGGTCCGCACGGTGGTACGCAAGAAGATCGACGAGAAGCTGCAGACCATCGCCTCGAAGGTCAAGGACCTGGACTCCCGCAGCGGCGATGCGTCCTCCGAGCTCTCCGAGGCACTGCGCGCCGTGGAGGACGTGCTCGCCTTCCTGGGCGACCTGAAGGACATCCAGGGCGAGGACTCGGAGGCCCGCCAGCTCGCGGAGCGCTGGCCGGCCCACACCCGGTCGCTGAAGGAGGCCATCGAGTCGATTCGCAGGCTGAAGTCCGAGCAGAACGTCCTCGACGGGGACGTCCGCGATTGCCGGACGGACGAGACCCGGCTCCAGGAGACGATCCGCCGCTACGTCGGCAGCAAGGACGACCACGAGGAAGGTGTCGCGAAGCTCACCGAGCTGTCCGCCTCGCTCGGGAAGAAGTGGGCGGGAAAGAAGGCGGAGACCGACCGCCAGAAGGACACGATGGAGCGGCGCGTGGCGGCCACCAAGGCCTTCTCCTTCACGGAGGGGACCTGGTCGAGCATCAAGAGCAACCTCGACGCCTCCGCCGACAAGACTCTCGCCTACTGGAACGCCAGGCGCTCGGAGATCTACGAGAAGGACCCTTGCAAGAACCTCTTCCTCGGGGAGAAGAACCCCGACGTCGAGCGCGCGATGCAGGAGCTCAGCCGCTACAAGGGCGGCGTCGCCGAGAACTACCGCGCGATCATGAAGGACTTCCGGGAATGGGAGCGCGATGTCCTCGAGTTCCGGAAGACCGCGGAGCAGGACGCGCGGGAGGTTCGCGAGGCGTTCTGCAAGGAGTACGACTGGGAGCGGAAGGTGACGGAGATCGCGGACGGCTACTCCTCGAAGCTCAACAGTCAGTGGGGCTCGATCACCGGACGGTACGACCGGATGTTGAAGGCCGTCGACGTCCTCATCACGCAGAACAAGGTGAAGTCCGCTCCGAAGCTCAAGCGCGCCATCGTCTCGCGGATGGACAGCATCGAGAAGGTCAAGGAGGGACAGCTGCTCGGCTCGAACAATCCGAAGATCCGGGCGCACATCGAATACGGAAAGGCCGAGCACAAGCGCCGGCAGACCTCTTCGAGCTGTCCGCACGGGATCGAGATCTACATCGAGAGCACCTACTGCGATAATCCGAACCCGCGCTACAGGGGCTCCGGGTGCCGGATCGACTGCATCCGAGACTGCCAGGTCATCGAGATCAAGCCGGACAACATCGCCGAGATGGAGAAGGGCGACAGGCAGGGCGTCGAGTACACGAAGGCGCTGATCAAGAAGTACGAGAAGCTGGGCGACGCCATGTTCAAGGAGAGCGGCTACGGGAACCTCGCGGCCTGCGAGGACAAGAGCAACAAGCGGCTCAATCTCAAGAATTACTCCCTGCAGCCGTATCCGTTCTGCGCGGACCGCGACGAGAAGTTCTTCTCGTCGCTGCCCGCCATGCCGACCGACCAGCCGCCGGAGACCGCGGACGCTGGCTGAGCCCCCGGCCTTGAGGCGGGCGAGGAAGCGGGCGCCCCACCCCGCCCCATGACTGCGGCGGAGGTGGCCTTCTCGGCTGCCTCCGCCTTTGTCAGGTAGGCATCAGGATCGCGCTCGAAAGGGCCTGTTCCGCGCGGGCTTCGTTCCCGTTGCGCGGCTCCGGTCGCCTGCAATAACGCGCCCCGAAGACCCCGTAGCTCAGTTGGATAGAGCGGCGGTTTCCTAACCCTTGCAGGGCCCCTTGGTCCTCGGGTAGCGGCGGCTGAATCCCTGAGATTACTGGACGTGGGCGATCACCAGCGGCCGACCGATTACGGACCAATTGCGTACCGTTCCCCTCAAATGCGGGCGGAGCCAGTCGGAAGAACAGAGCCCACTGCTAGCCCCTAATCCCAGGTGGGACAGCCGCCTGAGCAGGCGTGTGCCCCAAGGGGCCTGCACAGCCCGTGCACCGACTCGGCGCTCGGCCCTGCTGGGCCCCCGTCAGCGGCCCTTCTCTGCCCCTCTGCCTGCAAGAAGTCCTCAATCTTGCCTATGCTCCACGTATGAGTCCACCTCGCCTCTCGGCAGCACTCGTCATCGCGATTGCTCTCCTCCTGGCCGCACCGCCAACTCATGGCCAAGGTAGTGGCCTAAGTTGGTCAACTACCCAGGAAGAACTCCTCAAAACACATCCATCGGCCCGGTGCATCCCGCCTCTCCTTTGTTCCTTGGAGGGTGGGCAACTCGGTGGCATGTACGTGTCGTTAGCACAGTTCTTCTTCGAGGGGGCAGCGTCCCAGAGCCGTCTGACGTTCGTTACCTATAGCCTTGAAGGGGCTCACGAGGTTGTTCGTGTGTTCCTCAAGACGATTCAGGAGAAGTACGGAGCGCCAGTGACGCTAGACGAAGCCCTCGCTCACTATGTCTACAGGACTGGTCCACCACAAACATTCTTTCGCAATAAGAAAATCAATACTCTCGTCGTCGTCGCATATTATCCGGAGCTTCTGCAAGCGAATGCTCCACTGATCCACGTGGCAGTTGATTATTACGACCTCTCGCATGTCACGGCGTCCTCCATCAAAGCAGCGAGAAAGCGAAAAGACGATCTCTAATACTTTCTTGCGCTGTTCTTTGCCCCGAGGGGAAGCCGCCGAAGGAGCTTGCTACGAGCTACACCTCAATGAATTTCGTCCCCATGGTCCCATGCTCTCCAATGCCTCCTTGCTCTCCTCGGAGACGATCCTCCAGACCACAGTAGTCCAAGTGCGGAACGCCTGCGTATCGTTCACCTTCATCGGGTGGTTCATGGGAGCTTGAGCGTGCCCTCACGCCACGCCTTGAGCGCGTACTCGGCTGGTGTCCGGATTCGCCCTGGACGGGCCGCAAGCTCCAACAGAACCGGTTCCCCTGCTCTGGTGCGAACTCAAGCGCGTGTGCCGCCACGCATGAACGGACGTTCTCGTTCTCGCTCTTCAACAGCGGGAGGAGATGGGGGGCCGTCGCTCGCATGCGAAGTTCACGGTAGGCGCTTGCAATCCTGTCGTGGGCCCGATTGGCAGCACGGTGATTCGCAGCGGCCAGCGCCTGTCCGTAGACTACCGCCGCCTGCTCGTACTCTTGGGCGAGTTCATCGACGCTCACCCCTTGGAGGTTGCGCAGCGTCATGCAGGGTCCAAGGCCCAGGTGCCGTTCTCCCAGTTCTTCAACACCTGGGCAGCCTCGAACGCAGCGAGCCCCTCCCCCCTCGCCGCTGCTTCCAACACCGCCTTGGATTCTGCCGTCCGATGGCGGAGCAGGCATGCGGCAGCTCCGACTCTCACATCCATGCGAGGATGCTCCAGCAGCACTGCAAGAGCATCCCGCCCCGCGTCTCCAACGGAGCGCAGTTTCTTGAAAGCAGAGATGTATCGTTCAGCGTGCTCATCTCCGGTGCTGGTATCCCCGCGAAAGATCGCATCGGTCTGCGCGGCTACGTTTCGGGCGAACTCCTCAACAAGCTCCTCAATGGTCATCGCCAGATTCCCTTCTTGATGTTCTCGATGGCCTGCAAGCCAAACTGACGCTGAGCCTCGAAGGACTGCGTGCTCAACCACTCTCGGACGGTCAGGTTCTCCGAGTTGGTGATAAAGAAGCGCTTTCGCGAGTAGAAGGCGCTGATCTGGGTGTGCAGCCCTTCTTCCAGCGGGATGACGTTCTCGGTGTTGTGCAGGGCATGAGGACCGAATCGCTCCACGTTGCCTGGCGTCTGCTCGACGATGTGGTGCCACTGCTTCCCCGGACCCGCTGGACCCAAAGCACTCTTGAAGCCGCTGAACGAGCCCCAGGACCTGAAGCCGGCAGGACTGACTCCCGCTGCGCCTCTCACGCCCCGGGCCGCCATGGCGACCGCCGTGGCAGGCAGGGAGACGATGACGGTGCTTCCTTCAACGGCTACCGCACTCACCTGCCCCACGTTCGCAAGGCTGATGCCCACCCGTGAGGCCCCGACTGCCGCTGCCTCCATGTAGCTGGGCAGCATCGCCAGCCGCGAGGCCAGCCACGCGGCGCCCCCGGTCATGCCCTGACTCACTACCACGGTGACCGCGAGCACGAAGACGCGCGCCACCTCCGGCCCCACCCGGTTCGCGAAGCGATGACCCGCCTGCTCCAACTCAATCCACGTCGTGGCCCGGTCGGTGGCCCGCTTCAGTTCCCGGCTCGCGTCCACCACCTCCAGGAACGTCTCCACTCCCAGGTAGATGAGCAGGACCGCCGAGACGATGGCCGCCACCTTGGTGAACACCGGCTCGGGATTCGCCGCCAGGACGGCCCAGGTGACGAGGCCCGTGGCGATGACGGTGTAGAAGAGCTGGGGCGCCAGGGTCTTCTCCACTGCCCGGGCGATGCTCTCCTTGAGGGGCTCCAGCGACAGCCCCAGGGCGACCCCCAGCTTGTCCCACTCGCCCAGGCCAGGCCCGATGTCGAGCAGGGAGAGGCAGTGGTCCCTGCGCTGGCCCGGCTCGCAGAGGCCGCTGAAGCTCTTGCGCATCAGGCGCCGCCATTGGGTGTCAGCACTGCTACCCGGGTGGGAGGCTCGCACCAGCAAACCTTGCTGAGGAGCACGGAGCGACAGGGGCACCTCCAGCACCAGCCGTGCGAGCGCCTCCTCGAATGCTCCCGCGTCCACCTTCACGGACCTGGTTGAGGAAGACGGCCTGTACTCCAGGGGCGAGCCCTGCCCCGTGTCGAGGCGGATGACACGCGGCGTGGCGCACGCATTGAGCAGGACGAGGAGCAGGAGCGTGACGCCCAGACGGGTTGCCATGAGACGCTTTCCAGCGCGAGGAGGGCTCCAATCTACGGGAAGGTCGCCCCAGGGACGATGACGTTCCGGCCCTCATCTTCAGCCTACAGAGGAAGGTGATGCGGCCCTGCCGCTGCACTGCGGGCGGCAGCGGCTGCAGACTCCACGGCCGCCTCCTCTTTTGTCAGGTAGGCGTCAGGGGCGCGCTCGAACAGGGGCATTTTTTCCACCCCCTCACGCTCGTTGCGCGCGTCGGTCCGCCTGCTATAACGCGCCATCACGACCCCGTAGCTCAGTTGGATAGAGCGGCGGTTTCCTAAACCGCAGGCCACAGGTTCGATTCCTGTCGGGGTCATCGCCCTGCTTCCCAAGTTCGCGGAAGCAGGGCTTTTTCTATATTTGCCCCTCCTGACGCGCTGTCCCGGTCGCGCCTTGCCCCCGAGCAATCAGGGGCTCCAGCCATACTGGGAAGGCCGCAAGCATCGTGTTCTGCAGGGCCTGCTTCGCAGTCAACTCGCGGACGGACAGGGACGACAATCTCCTGTGAACGCCGGCCACCGCACGCCGCGCCAGGGGGAGTCGCCACATGACCCGGATTTCCAAGAAGTCAGCACCGCCGCCTCCGCCCGAGGTGAAGGCACCGGAGCCCAGGAAGCAGAACGTCGCCAGGTCCGAGAGCACCCCGAGATCGACGGCCGCCGCGTCCGGCGACACCTTCGTTTCGTCGAAGGCGGACACCCGGCAACCCGTGGCGCTGGAGGTCCCACCACAGCGCGGGACTTCCGCCGCCCTGCAGGCGCAGGAAGTGGCGCAGGTGTCCGGCCCCGGTGAGGACGGCAAGGTGACGGTGCGCGTGGACGCGGGCACGACCGTGCTCTGGCCCCTGATGCTCGAGACGCGCAACCACATCGAGATTCGCGTCACGCCGCTGGACCTGGGGATTGCGCCGGAGCAGCTGCCCGCGGAGCTGGACCGCGCCATGGCGGAGAAGCTCGCGGACGACACGAACGCCTATGGCGCGGCAATGGAGGAGGCGGGCTACGCGTCGCTGGAGGAGTGGGCGAGGGACACGGGGTACTACGGCTCGCCGTCGCACGTGGCGTGGGCCGAGGCGGCCAGCGCGCGCACCGGCGGGCAGATTCCCGCCTCGTGGTGGATGAAGTTCGACCCATTCGGCGGCACCGCCGGCAATGGGTCCCACATCCTGCCGACGGGCCAGTACCCCGGCGCGGCGAGCCGCATCGCCATGGCCCACGACACGGACTGGGACCTGGGCCGCTACTTCGGCGTGGGGCCGCTGCAAGCGCTGCGCGGCGCACCGAACCCCGAGGACCTGGGGCCGCTGGGGCTGGACCCACGCCTGGGCGGCGAGCTGTACACCTCACCCTTTGGCCACCCCGACTGGGAGGTGACCTACGAAAGCGAGCCCATCCTCCCGGGCACCCGTCCGCCGCAGTACATCGCGTGAGGACGTGCGCGAGCGGGGGGATTCGGCTTGCGGCCGGCCCCCGTGCCGCTAGAGCCGCTGCGCATGCACCCACTCTGAAGCGTGGAACTGATTGATGGCCGAATAGACCGCGAGCCCAAGGCCCCGCGCCGCCTTGTCGAAGTCCAGGGCATTGTGCGCGAGGAACACGAGCACCGAGCCGTCGGTCGGATCTGCCTGCCACCAGCCTCCATATGCGCCGGGCCAGCCGACCGTTCCCACCCCACCCTTGCAAGGATTGACCGTGGCGGACTGGCGATCGAGCACGACCGCGACCCCAAGTCCGAACCCTTGTCCGGAGAAGGCGGGCAGCCCCATCATCGTTGCGCCTGCGATCTGTTCAGGCGTCAGCACGTTCGCGGTCATGCGGCGCAGGGTGCTGAGCTTCAGCAGGCGCAGGTCCCCGACCGCGCCGTCCTCCACGAACAGCCGTGCGAAGGTGAGGTAGTCGTCTGCAGTCGACCAGAGGCCCGCGCCTCCGGACACGAAGGTCGCGCCCGATGGACGACGCGGCAGGAAGGCAGGCTCTTCAGGCGGGTGGCTGTCTCGCCGTTCCAGCCGGCCTTCATCGTCGAACCCGTACATGGCGGCGACCCGCTCCCGCTTTCCCTCAGGGACGTCAAAGCCGGTGTCGTCCATCCCGAGCGGCGCGAAGATGCGCTGGCGCAGCACGTCCTCCAGCGGCGCGTCCTCCATGCGCGCGATCAGGAAGCCCAGCAGGTCGATCGAGACGCCATAGTGGAAGCCGCGGCCGGGCTGGTCGACGAGCGGCAAGCTCGCGAGCGCAGCCACCCACTCGTCCGCCGAACGATGGCTGTCAAGGTCGGCGCCCAGGGCTTCGCGGTATGCGCTCCGCAGGGGGCCTGAGTGGAACGCGCCGTAGGTGAACCCAGCGCGGTGCGAGAGCAGGTCCCCGAACGTGATCGGCCGCTCCGCGGGAACGGTGTCGTCCAGCGATCCGTCCGGCGTGGACAGCACGCGCATGTCCCGGAACTCCGGCGCCCACCCGGTGATCGGGTCCTCCAGCTCGAAGCGACCTTCGTCGTGCAGCATGAGCGCGGCGACCGCGGTCACCGGCTTGGTCAGCGATGCAATTCGAAACAGGGCGTCTCGCCTCATCGGCGACCGGCCATCCAGGTCTCGCCATCCGGACACCAGCTGGCCGGCGACCCGGCCGTTTCTCCAGGCCAGGCCAACCGCCCCGGCGAGCTGACCTGCGGCGACGAGGGCGTCGATGTCGTTCTGGGCGGGATGGACGCTGTTCATGCCCTACGAATAATATAATGCCGTTATAAAATAAAGTCGGTATTTTCTCCGGAGTGAAGTCAGAGACGCAGCGAGGCAGTCCGAAGGGCGACAAGCGGGCACGGACGCGGGCACGCCTGCTCGATGCGGCCCTGGAGCTCACCCGCGAGAAGGGGTTCGAGCAGACGACGATGCAGGAGATCGCCCACCGCGCTGGCGTGAGCACGGGGTCGATCTACGGCAACTTCCGTAACCGCGACGAGCTGTTCATGGCGCTGGCGGAGCGTCAGTGGGCGCCTGTTGTTCCGGAGCTCCGGCCGGGCGCATCCTTCGCAGAGCTGATGGACGCTGTGGCTGCGGCCACCCTCGCGGCGATGCCGCATCGGCAGCCTGCGGCGGTCGGAGCCTTGACGTTCCGAGCCTACGCCCTTCGCCACGAGGACGTGCGGGCGAGGTTCCGCGACGTCATGGCCGCCGGCTATGACGCTGGCGCGGCCTGGCTCCTGTCGATGTTCGACGAGCAAGACCTGCCGATGCCGCCCGACGTTCTCGTCCGCGTCATCAACTCGCTCGTGGAAGGGCTCACCTTCCAGCGCATCCTCACACCGGAGTTGATTTCGGATGAGGTGGTCTACGAGGCGTTCAGGGCATTGGCCCGGCCGTCTGGCGGGAGCGATCCCTAGTGTAGCGCCGCCTGTCACAACCGCACGTGAGCTGTGACACTCCATGCCACAACCGCGCGTCCGGACCTGTCGCGGACGACGGAGCCACGTGAAGGATTCCTGGCACAGCAAGTGAACGCGCAAGCCCACCCTTCCGGGAATTCCCTTGAGAAGGTGTCAGGAGCAATTGATGCGTTCGTTTCGCCGTTGGGCCCACTCCAGTGTCATCACGATGTTCGTCCTCGCCCTCCCACTGTCCCAGGCCCAGGCGCAGGACTGCGTCCAGTTCTCGGGGCTGACGCACTGCGCGGTGGGCGGCGCGAGGCTGATGGTCCAGGGCAAGGAACTCACCGCCCATGTGAGCGACACGTCCGGCATGGACGGCGTGGCCATCGAGACGCTGGGTGCGAAGACCTGGAGCGCGGGGCAGACCTGCGACCCCTCGGGCACGGGTGAGGACATCACCGTGACGACGTTCGAGGCGGGCGGCAAGGTGGTTGCCACCTCCACCGTCACGGAGCGGAGCGATGAGCAGACCTTCGCTGCCACCTTCGTCGACGCGGACGGCGAGCCGACCACCTTTTCAGCGTTTCTGTACTCGAAGGGAAAGCTCGTGGACTCCGTGAGGGGCCTGCCCAGCGGCACCATCGCGGCCCAGTCGGTCAGCCACTCCCTCCGCCCGACCTGCACGACGGTGAGCCGCGAGCTGTGCTACCAGATGTGCATCGGCGGCGGCGGCCCACTCGCCTGCCCCCACTGTGAAATCCCGTGCCGCCGGGACGCCGGCAATGTGCTGACGCTCAGCAACGGCGCGATTCCCCACCTCAGCATGTCTTTCAAGTCGCCATCCAATGGCGTCACGCTGGGGCATGCCGTCAAGCTCTCGGAGCCCGTCGTCGGCGATGAGCTGGTGCTGATCGCAGACGCCCCGAGCGCTGGCGCCGCGCAGGACGTGGACGTCGTCACCGTGCAGAGCACGGCGAAGAACGTCACGCTCTCCGGCGAAAGCACGACGCACAGGTAGTCTTCCACCTACCGGCCGCCCCGCATCCTCGGACGTGGAGGGGCGGCCCGGTTCAGCTCAAACCCGAGGCTGGGAATCAGCCAGTCAGCCTCGCGGCCCCCGACGCTCGGCATGGAGACGGGCCCCAGGTCCGCAACGAGCGTCGGCAGCGACTCGATTTCGGCGCGCGTGGTGTTGAAGACTGGAGGATGACTGGACTGGAGGAGTCAGGCCGGAGCGTCCTCGGGCGTCATGCGAGGGTCCTCTTCGCCCGCCTCCGGCCCCGCCATGCGCTTCCGTCCCTACGCCAAGATGTCCTCCGCTGGTGAGGCGAGAGCCCAGCCCAGCCCCGGCGGTACGTGGGTGGCCCTGGAGAAGCTCCACGGCGCCCAGCTCGTGCTGGCCGTCCAGCGAGGCCAGGTGCACTTCGGCAAGCGCAAGGCCTGGCTGACCGACGAGGACCCCTTCTTCGGCTGGCAGTTGCTGCGCGCACAACTGGGCGACGCTGCCCGGCGGATGGCCCGTGCCGTGGGGACGGAGGACTCCACTGTCTACCTCTACGGCGAGCTGCTCGGCGGCCACTACCCGCACCCGGACGTGCCCGCCGTGCCGGGGATGTCACCTGTGCAGACGGGCATCTGGTACGCGCCGGACCTGCACTGGGTGCCGTTCGACATGCTCGTGGCCCGCTCGGACGAGGACGCGGGCGTGCTGGTGGCCCACGGAGACCTGGAGGCCCTCGCGCACGAGGCGGGACTGCTGACCCCGCCTGTCCTACGCCGAGGCACGCGCTCCGACCTCGAAGGGGTGCCCACGCGCGCGCAGACCCGCTTCCCCTCCCTGCTCGGGCTGCCCCCCATCGCCGGCAACGTGGCCGAGGGCCTGGTCATCAAGTCCGAGCTGCGCACCACTCCCAGCCAGCGCGCCGCCTTCAAACGGAAGATCGAGGAGTTCGACGAGGCCCGGTTCGACGAGAGCGCGGCGTGGGACCCGAACCAGCGGCTGTCGCTCCCTGCGCTCATGGCCTGGACCGAGCGCCTGGTGAACCCGGCGCGCATCGCCAGCGCGCTGTCGAAGTGGGGACGGAGCGACGCCGGACAGGTGCTCGACGAGGTGGTGCTGGACGTGCGGGTGGACCTGGAGCTGGCCTTTCCCCTCGCGTGCCGCTCGCTCGACCCCGCGGACGAGGAGCGGCTGTCGGCCCACATCCGCGAGCGCGCCGTGCCGCTCGTCCAGGCGGTGGCCGGCGAGCGCTGATGCAGTCGAAGCAGGCGGCCCGATTGCGACCCACCGGATATCTCAACAATCCGGTGCGGTACAGACCGATGCCCCCTCAGGCGCCGTAGCCAAGGAGCCGGAGGGTAGAAGCGCGCTACGCCGGCACCGTCGTGCGCTGGCCCGAGGCGTCAGCACGGCGCATCGGCTGGGCCTTTCCATACGTCAGCGACCGCCACACCCACTCCGCGGGGCCGAAGCGGAACCTCGACAGCCACAGGTGGCTCCACACCACCTGGACGGCGAAGACGGCCAGGCAGTACACGACGCACATCGCCGGGCCGAGCTTCGTGATGAAGCCCAGGCCGTACCCGTAGAAGAACAGCACGCTGATGATGGACTGTGACAGGTAGTTCGTCAGCGCCATGCGCCCCACCGGCGCGAGCAGGCCCAGCACCCGCTGCCAGGTGGCTCGCTGGAAGAGCAAGGTGAGGCCGGCCACGTAGACGGCCGCGAAGCCCAGCTCACCCAGGTGCCGCAGCGGCGCCGTGACGAAGGGCACCCACGTCGGCAGCGTCTCCGGGGTGAAGACCTTCTTCAGCATGAGTTGCTGCACCACCAGGCCGCTGCCGCTGCCAATCACCCCGGCCACGAGCCCCCACCCGAGGAGCCGGCGGAACAGCCGCAGGTGCTGGGGCACGTCGTGAAAGATGCGGCGCCGCCCCGCCAGCAGGCCCAGCAGGAACCGGCCAAACGTCGAGAACGTGATGGCGACGAGCAGGGGCAGGTAGTCGCGGAAGAAGAAGTTGGCGGTCGCCTTCGTCGCGTCCAGCCAGCTCCCACTCATGTAGGCCGCCAGCGTCTGCGCCCTGATGGCCGCGGATTTCTCGCCGGCCGCCTTGGCGATGGCTGCGCCGGCCTCCGGCGTGTCCGCCATCAGCTGTGGGAACTTCAGGATGACCACGCCGACGATGCCCCACCCCACGGCGAGCAGCAGGGCGCTGATGAGCAGCGTCCGGTCCGAGCGCCCCCGGAACAGGAGCAGGCCGAAGCCCAGCGCCGCGTACGTGCTGAGGATGTCGCCGTACCAGATGAGGAACAGGTGGGCGAGCCCCATCACCAGCATCACCCCCAGCCGCCGGACATAGAGCGGCGTGATGGTGGCTCCTCGCGCCTCGGCGCGGCCCATCTGCACCGCGAAGCCCAGGCCGAAGAGGAAGGAGAAGATGGTGATGAACTTCCCGGCCACCAGTACCGAGAACGCCTGCCAGGTGATGGTGTCGGCGAGCGACGCGTTGCTCATCGCCGCGAGGACCTGCTCTCGCGGCAGGAACACCCTGCCGCTGAACCACACCATCACATTGGAGATGAACACGCCGCACAGGGCGAAGCCGCGCAGCGTGTCGAGGAGCGCCAGTCGCTCGCCGGAATCCACGGGACGGGGCTCGGCGCTGGGGGCAGAGCTCTCGGAAGGGGCTGGGGTCATGCTCGGAAAAAGTGTGGGCAACGTGAGCCCGCCTGGCCATATTCCCCGCGAGCGTGCATCACGCGAGCGGCGCTGCCCGCGTCCCAGATACGGGCGCCATTCCCGCTGCGCGTCCCATCGCCGGACACACTTCCCGCCCCTCCTCCAGCATCTGGATGGCGCGGTGGTTCTCCCCCAGGAACGCCGGGAGCGCAGGTGCCCACACGATTCGTCAGGGGCGCAGCGTGCGCTTCAGTGCTACTCCATGCTGCCATGTCCGGCGACTCACCCATCCCCGCCCCCGGCGGCGTGCCCACCCTGCACTTCCCCCCCGAGCTCCCCATCTCGAGCCGGGTGGAGGACATCACCGCGGCCATCACCGCCCATCAGGTGGTCATCGTCGCGGGGGCCACCGGCTCGGGAAAGACGACGCAGCTGCCGAAGGTCCTGCTCGCCATGGGGCGCGGCCGCCCGCGCCAGATTGCCGTCACCCAGCCCCGGCGTATCGCCGCGACGAGCGTGGCAGCGCGCGTAGCGCGCGAGGTCGGCACGGAGCTGGGCACGGACATCGGCTACCAGATTCGCTTCGAGGACCGCTCGTCCCGGCAGACGGCCGTGAAGTTCATGACCGACGGAGTCCTCCTCGCGCAGATTCACAGCGACCCGCTCCTGAAGCGCTACGACACCATCGTGCTCGACGAGGCCCACGAGCGCAGCCTCACCATCGACTTCCTGCTGGGGTGGCTCAAGCGCCTCCTCCCCAGGCGCCCCGACCTCAAGGTGGTGGTGAGCTCGGCCACCATCGAGACCGAGCGCTTCTCGCAGTTCTTCGGGGGGGCTCCGGTCATCCAGGTGGAGGGCCGTACCTTTCCGGTGGACGTGCTCTACGAGCCGCCCCCCGAGGACGACGAGCTCGCTGACTCCGTCGCCGATGCGGTGGCGAACGTGCTCTCGCTCGACCCGAACGGGGACGTCCTCGTGTTCCTCCCCGGGGAGCGGGAAATCCGCGAGGCCGAGAGTGCCCTGAACGCGCGCGAGCTCCGCGGCACGGTGGTTCAGCCCCTGTATTCGCGCCTGTCGGCCGCCGAGCAGTCGCGCGTCTTCGCCACCATCCCCCAGCGCCGGGTCATCCTCGCCACCAACGTCGCGGAGACGTCAATCACCATTCCGGGAATCGTCTACGTCGTGGACACGGGGGTGGCGCGCCTGTCGCGCTACGACCCACGCTCGGGCACCACGCGCCTGCACATCGAGCCGGTCTCCCAGGCCAGCGCCGACCAGCGCAAGGGGCGCTGCGGACGCGTGCGCGAGGGCATCTGCGTGCGCCTCTACGACGAGGTGGGCTTCACCACGCGGCCCGCCTTCACCGACCCGGAAATCAAGCGCACCGGGCTCGCGGGGGTCATCCTGCGGATGAAGTCCCTCGGCCTCGGTGACGTCGAGGACTTCCCCTTCCTCGACCCGCCCCAGCCGAGGGCCATCGCCGAGGGATGGCGGGTGCTCGAGGAGCTCGGGGCCATCGAGGGCAAGGAGCGCACCTTGACGCCGCTCGGGCACCAGCTCGCGCGCTTCCCGGTGGACCCGCGCATCGCGCGGATGATTCTCGCTGGCGCCGAGTACGGGTGCCTGGACGAGGTGCTCATCGTCGCCGCGGCGCTCAACCTGCAGGACCCGCGCGAGCGGCCACGGGAGCTCGCGCAGAAGGCGGACGAGCTGCACCGGCGCTTCCGGGACGAGCACTCGGACTTCACGGGGCTGCTCAAGCTGTGGGCGTTCGTGCGCGAGGCCGAGGGCCGGGGGACATCCCATCTGCGGCGCGTGTGCCGGGACAACTTCCTGTCCTTCCTGCGGGTGCGCGAGTGGCGGGACGTCCAGCGCCAGCTCGAGGAGACCGTCCGCGAGCTGCGCCTGCCGCGCAAGGGCCAGGGCGCCCCGGCGCGCGGGGACGTCCTGCACCAGGCGCTCCTCACCGGGCTCCTGTCCCGCATCGGCCAGTGGAATCCGGAGCAGCGCCACTATACGGGCGCGAAGCAGACGCGCTTCATGGTCCACCCCTCGTCGGCGCTCGGGAAGAAGCCCCCTGCCTGGGTGATGGCGTTCGAGCTCGTGGAGACGTCCCAGCTGTTCGCGCGCACCGTGGCGAAGCTCGACCCGGAGTGGCTCGCGGAGGCGGCTCCCCACCTGCTCAAGCGCAGCTACTCCGAACCGCACTGGTCGGAGAAGTCCGCGCGCGCCGTGGTGAAGGAGAACGCGACCCTCTTCGGGCTTCAGGTCTTCAAGGAGCGCCCCGTGTCCCTGGCCAGCCTGGACCCCGCCCGGGCACGGCTGATGTTCCTCGAGCATGCCCTGGTGCGCGGCGAGTACCGCACCCGGGGGGCGTTCCAGGAGAAGAACCTCCAGGTGCTCGAGCGCGTGGAGCGCCTGCGGGACAAGGCCCGGCGCAGCGCGCTGCTCGACAGCGAGGCGCTGCTGACGTTCTTCGACGAGCGCCTCCCGGCGGACGTGACGGACGGAGCGAGCTTCGAGGCCTGGCGCCGCAAGGCCGAGGCGGCCGACCCCGACGTGCTCGTCCTCTCGATGGAGGATGCCCTCTCGCACGACCCGGGCCTGTCCCCGGCGCACTACCCTGACGCCATCCCCCTGCACGGCGCGTCCGTGCCGGTGACGTACACCTTCGACCCCTCGGCCGAGGACGACGGCATCACCCTGAGCGTGCCGCTGCTGCTGCTCGCCCAGCTGGTCCCGGGTGAGCTCGACTGGACCATCCCCGGGTGGCTGCGGGAGAAGCTCACCGCCCTGCTCGAGCAGCTCCCCCGCGCCCAGCGCAAGCAGCTGGGGCCCTTGCCGGACCTGGTCGACCGTCTCGAGAAGGAGCTGGTGCCCTTCCGCGGGCCGATGATTCCAGCGCTCGCGCGTGCGGTGTCCCGGCTGTGCGGCGTGGACGTGCCCGAGGAGTCCCTCCGGGCGGATGCCGTGCCGCCGTACCTGCGCATCACACTCCGGGTGCTCGACGAGCGGGGAAAGGAGCTCGCGCGGAGCCGCGACGCCGACGCACTGCTCGAGCAGCACGGGGGACGTGCACGAGCGGCGCTGCGCAGCGCGGCACCGACTTCGGACTGGGAGCGCAAGGGGCTGACGGCCTGGACCTTCGGCGAGCTGCCCGCCGTGGTCACCCGGCGGGTCGGCGCGCTCGAGGTCCGCAGCTACCCCGCGCTCGTCGACCGGGGCGCTACCGTGGACCTGGTACTGCTCGAGACCTCCGCCGCCGCCGACGCGGCCACGCGCACGGGAGTCCGCCGGCTCCTGATGCTCGCCGCGCGCGGACATGTGGCCGTCAGCGCCGCGCGCATGCCGCTGCCCTTCCCGTCCCTGGACGGCGCGCCACCCGCGCGGGGCCAGGCCGACGCCTTCCGGGCGCTCGTCCTCGCACGCGGCGTCGACGAGGCGTTCAAGCTCGCACCGGGTGCGCCGCTGCCCCGCACGAAGGCGGCCTTCGAGGCGCTGGTCCATGAGGGCTCACCGCGCATCGAGAGCTCGGCCCGGGACTGGGCGAACGCCGTCGTGGTCACCTCCGCGGAGCTCGCTGCGACGCTCGCGGCACTCAAGGCGGCATCCAAGGGGCCGAGCGGCTCGGCGGCCGTGCGTGAAATCCGCTCGCAGCTCGGGCACCTGTTCCCCGCGAACCTCATCGAGTGGATTCCCTTCGCGCGCCTGCTGAACTACCCACGCTACCTCCGCGCGGCCCAGGCACGGCTGTCGCGTGCGGTGGTGAACCCCAGCAAGGACGCCGGGAAGGCCGCGCCCTTCACCCCCCTGTGGGAGTCCTTCCTCGCCAGGCGCGCCACCGTGCGTGACCAGGAGGCGGCGCAGGAGCTGAGGTGGGCCTTCGAGGAGCTCCGCGTGGCCATCTTTGCCCCAGAGGTGACGACACCCGTGTCGGTGACGGTGGCGAAGGTCGGCGCGGCCCTGGCGGCGCTGCGCTAGCAGCGAGTGGCGGTGCGGCTGCGGCGAGAGCAAGGCGTGACGGTGCCGAGCTCGTCTCCGAGGACTGCGCGGCACCGACACCCGCTCGCCGCGGTCTTCAGAGTGACTGAAGGAACTTGAGCAGCGCCGCACGGTCCGTGCTGGACATGGTGCGGAACGCCTCCTTCGAGCCCTCGGCCTCGCCGCCATGCCAGAGGATGGCCTCGCTCAAGCTGCGGGCGCGGCCATCGTGCAGATAGGCCTCGCCTCCGCTCACGCCGGCGGTGAGCCCGATGCTCCACAGTGGCGGCGTACGCCACTCGGCTCCCGACGCGGTCCACTCGGACAGGTTGTCGGCCAGGCCGGGTCCCAGGTCGTGCAGCAGCAGGTCGGTGTACGGGTGGATGGTCTGCCCCCGCAGCTCGGCGAGCGGGTGATGGGGGCTCGTGGTCATCGTCGGTGCGTGGCACTGCGCGCAGCCCGCCGAGGTGAACAGCGTCTCGCCCTGCAAGGCCTCCGGGTCGGTGAGGTCCCGGCGCGCGGCGACACCGAGCGTCGCGATGTAGCGGTACAGCAGCGCCAGGTCGGCGTCGGACAGCTCGGTGCTCGGTCCCGGCGCCGACTGTGACGCGCCACGGTCGACGTTCGGGAAGATCGACGTCGTGACTCCCATGTCGTTGACCAGCGCGCTCGCGAGCTGATGGGTCACTCGCGCCTGCCCCGCCTTGTAGCCGAGCCGGCCGAGGCGCTGAGCGCCGGTCTGCGGGTCGATCACCACCTGCATGCGCCCAGAGATGCCGTCGCCGTTCACGTCGTTGGGATCGGCGAGCGCGGCCACCGCGTCTTCGCGCACCGCCTCGAGCAACCCGAGCCCGACCAGCTGCGGCGCCAGCCGCACCGAGTAGAACGAGGGCACCACGCCGGTGAACGTGTAGCTCGGCTTCCGCAATGAATAGGGCGTGCCGTCGCCGTAGGTGCCGTTCGTGGTGGTGTAGCCGCTGAGGTAGGCGCTGCCCTCGGCCACGCCCGAGGTGACCTGCGGCTGCAGGTAGCGGCCGAGGTTCGGGTGCGAGGCCCCGGTCGCGTCACCGCCGACCCGAACGACGGACTCGAGCATCGGGGCACCGACGTCGGGCGGGAGCGCCCGGCCGTTGTTCGCGTGACAGGCCACGCAGCTTCGCGCGACGAAGGCAGGGCCGAGCTTGCCGGCCTGCGCGGTGAAGCTCGGGTTGCCGGGCTCTTCGTGCGAGCCGTCGCCGAAGTCGGTGTGGTGCAGGCGGCGGCCGAGCATGAACGGCTGCACGCTGTTCTCCGACATGTGTCCGGCGATCTGCTTGAACCGGTGCAGGGGCTCGTTGGAGTACTGGTACGGCAGCGTGGCGCGGCCGCCCATCCACGCCGACTGCGGCAGGGGAAACGAGTCTTGTGCGCCCGAAGGCAGCACCGGCCCCTGGCCGTACCAGGGCACGAGGCCGCCCGAGCCAATGACGTACAGCACCGTGGTGCCGTAGTAGTTCGCGCGGCCATTGGTCGGAGCCTGGAGGAACTGGCTGACTTCGATCTCGATGCGATCCCCGATCCGCAGCGGCCGGTTCTCCTTGGGGTTGTGGCTGATGGTGGCGCGGTAGTGCAGCGGGTCGAGCCGGGTCGCGCTCAGGTTCCAGAAGTACTCGGCCTTGGTGGTGATGCCGCGGAAGATGGCCCGGAACTCCGGCGCCTCGAGCGGCCATTCGGGGTTGATGTTGAACTCGATTTCAGTTCCGCCCTTCGCGACCTTGTCGACGATCTCGATCTTCGCGGTGCGCTGCTCCCAGTAGAACGTGAGGTAGTGGTCGTAGATGTGGAACTCCGCTTCGCGGGCGTGGCGGTCGCGCGCCCGGTCCCCGAACCGGGTGATCAAGGCGGTCGGCGTGTCCTCGACCATCGCCGGCTCGAGCACGGTGGTGGCGTCGAACAACGGCACCGGCCCGCTGCCCGCTGCCAGGGTCGTCGCCGTCACAGCCTCGCTGAAGGCGCTGGCGCCAGCGGCGTTGGTGGCCCGCACCGCGTAGGTGTGGGTCGAGCTGGTCGCCAGGCCGGAGTGCGCGTGGGGCGAGGTCACGCCGGTGACAGTCACTCCGTCACGCTGCAGGTCATACCCGGTCGCGCCCGGCACCGCGTTCCACGAGACGCTGAGCTGACTCTCGCTGCTGGCGGTCGCGACCAGGCCTGTGGGCACCGCCGGCACGGTAGGCGCGGCGTGCGTCGTCGCCGTCACGTTCGCGCTGAAGGCGCTGGCGCCAGCGGCGTTGGTGGCCCGCACCGCGTAGGTGTGGGCAGAGCCGGCCGCCAGGCCGGAGTGTACGTGGGGCGAGGTCACGCCGGTGACAGTCACTCCGTCACGCTGCAGGTCATACCCGGTCGCGCCCGGCACCGCGCTCCACGAGACGGTGAGCTGGCTCTCGCTGTCGGCGGTCGCGACCAGGCCTGCGGGCACGGCCGGGGTGCTCGGCACGGTGGCGCCATAGACTTCCAGCTCCCACAACGAGTAGCCACCCGAGGTGCCGCGTGCGGTGCCATGCATGCGTACGTAGCGGCCGGAGCCCGAGACGGCGTGCGTGGCGACTCCCCCGCTGCCGCCGGTGACCGTGACCACGTCGGTCCACGTGGTCAGGTCGTCCGAGAGCTGGATCTTGTAGTCCCTTCCGTAGGCCGTCTCCCAGCGCAAGACGACGGTGGAGATCGAGTAGCTCTGGAGCAGATCGACCCAGAGCCAGCCGGGGTCGGTGGGGGTGCTCTCCCAGCGAGTGCCGAGGTTTCCGTCGCACGCCTTGTTGGGCGTGTTGGTGGCGTTCTGGGCGTTGGACGCCGAGTACACCTTGCCGATAGCGAGGTTGGTTCCCAGCGGGTTGATGGTGAAGACCAGCGTCTTCGAGTCGGTGCCGGCGGCGTTGGTGGCGCTGATGACCACGCGGGTGGTGCCAGCGGCGGTGGGCGTGCCCGAGATCTCTCCCGAGGCAGGATTGACGCTGAGGCCGGGCGGCAGCCCCGTCGCGGCGTAGCTGCTGGGAGCGTTGCTGGCGGTGATGGAATAGCTCAGCGCCATCCCCACCGTTCCGCTCTGGGTGAGCGGGCTGGAGATCGACGGTGGGGCCGCGGCTTCGGCGATGATGAAGACCAGCGTCTTCGAACCGGTACCGGCGGCGTTGGTGGCGCTGATGGCCACACTGCTTGTGCCGGCGGAGGTGGGCGTGCCTGAGATCTCTCCCGAAGCAGGGTTGACGCCGAGGCCGGGTGGCAGCCCCGTCGCGGTGTAGCGACTGGGGGCGTTGCTGGCGGTGATGAAGTAGCTCAACGACGTGCCCACCGTTCCGCTGTGGGTGAGCGGGCTGGTGATGGACGGCGGGGCCCCGGCTTCAGCGATGGTGAAGACCAGCGTCTTCGAGTCGGTGCCGCTGCCGTTGGTGGCGCTGATCGTCGCGCGGGTGGTGCCCGCCCCGGCCGGCGCGCCCGAGATCAGCCCGCTCATCGGGTTCACGTTCAGCCCCGCCGGCAGGTTGCTCGCGTCGTAGGCCGTTGGCGAGTGCGTGGCGGTGATCTGGTAGCTCAACGTCACGCCCGCGGTACCCGCCTGGGTGAGCGCGCTGTCGATCACTGGCACTGGCGACACTGGCACTGGCGGCGGCCGCGGATCGGCTGGCTCGCACGCCAGGACCGCACACAGGACGAGGCAGAATCTGAAGAGTGGCGAGTGCATGTGAGCCCCTGCGCTACTGACGGAAGTACACGTTGTCGACGTTGAGAGTGCCCGGGGCGGTGGTGAGGAACTCGACGTGCAGCACCTCAGCGCCGGCCATGAGGATGAAGCCGCAGATACCGCGCACGGGTCGAAGCAACGTTCCCCTCAGCCGACCACTTTGTTCGTCGTCCGAACAAACCATCTTTGGTTCAGCGACGTAAAGGCGCAATGCGTCGTCCCCTCCTCAATGAGGGGCCGTGGGACTCTCGCCAACGAGGCACCGCGGACTTCGTGGCCGCCTGGACGCTACTTCGCATCCTCCTCCAGGAAGTGCGACGCCGCGATGGACGAGCCCCAGCAGCACTCGGGCTCCCCCTCGGCGCCGCTCTGGAGCGTCGTGTGGAGCGGAGCACCCGCCTTCACGCCCTCGAAGTAGAAGACGTTGTCTGGAAGGATGACGAGCGCGCGGTCTCTCTTGCGCGTGTGCAGGGTCAGTCGCTGGAGCTTGGGATCCGCCAGATTCGCGGCATCCTTCGTGAAGAACGACTCACGTCGGGGCGGCGAGCGCTGGTCCTCCGGAATGCAGCCCCCCCTCCTCCGTCGACACCTCCACCTCCCGGACGCGGCATTCGCCCCCCTTCGTGGACAGGTGGAACACGACCTTCACGCTCGTGAAGTAGCAGTCCGGGGTGCCGCAGTCCGCGCCGTGCGCATCCGTCACCACCGACAGTCGCACCTGTCCCCCTGGCAGAGTGTCCACCATGCCCTTCTTGGCGTAGCGCTTGAACAGGGGCACCTGTGCGCACGCGGAGGCGACGGCAGCCGTGGGCCTCGGCTCCTGGGCCGGCTTCGGGTCCGCCCCCACCACGCTGGCAAAGAGGAGCACGGAGGCTGCGAGGGTGTGGTTCAGGTCCATGCCCCGAGCAACAGCAAGCCTCGCGCCAGCGTCAGTGAGGCTCTCCACCCACAGTCCGCCGCGAGGGTCGGTTCCGCACGAGCGGCCCACTCCGGCGGTCCGGGCACGGCGACCGCCCACGGCACCGCGCTCACCGCCGGCGCAGCGTCACCGGCACCAGGACGCGTGTGGCGCCGGGCAGGCTGATGGCGCGAGCGCGCGGTGGAACGTGCTTGCTCGACCTCGGTAGCGTGCGCGAGAGCGCCGCGTTCCCGCGCACCTGCAATGACGGGTGAAAGCGACCTTCGATCATCTGAACCACCAGGGTGGCCTTACCGTCGCCGATCTCGATCGACTCGGCGCTGTCGAGCAACGATACGAGCTCCGGCAGCAGCAAGCTCACACTGTACGTCGCCTCGAGCACCTCGTCGGAGCCCTCCGTGGCGAGCTCGAAGTCGGAGTCCTGGGCGAGCACCTCGTAATCCGCGAGCACACGCTTCCGGCGCACCTCGGGCGTGCCGAACTCCACCCTCCACTGCTTGGAGCGCGCCTCACGCGCGCCAACGTACGACTTCCCACCACGGATTCCCTGCCGGATCACCCGCCGTGTCATCAGGGTCCACGCGCGTGACCGATCCGCCAGCGTTGTCGGCTGATGGAGCTCGTATGCGAGCGGCGCGAAGAGCAACGTGACAAAGCCCAGCGACACGAGCGTGTCCGAGGCCGCATGCGGGGCGCGATACTCCGCGACGTCGGTGTGAGCGATGAGCCGAATACCTTTGCGATCGCGTAGCTCGAAGAACACCGCGACCGGCTGAACCTTTGCGAGGAGCTCGAAGTCGTAGGCATCCGCCGCGGCGGAACCCAGCCGCTCGGCCTTGATCCCCACAGCCATCGCGGCCTCGACAGCCTTGCACTCGACTTCCTCGGCCAGACACTCGATCTGCGTTCTCAGCCGTACCGGTGCTGCAACGGCATCGCTGGCCAGCAGTGCCCCGAGGATCAGAAGGGTCATGCGCATAGAGCAGACAGTAGCGCGGCGAACCCGCCATACCTGCGACGATTTTTCAGCCGATGCGACCCACCTGGATGACAGAACGCCGCGTCCACCTTTGACGTCACCAGCGCCCGAGGGTGCCGACGAGGTTGCCCGTCTCGGCGTCGAACACGTCCAGCCATGCCCAGTGCGGCACGTAGACACGGCCGCCGTGGACCCAGAGGGCGGACGGGCCGGTGGCCTCCTTGGAGCGGGGAATGGGCACGTCCCAGCGGATGGCGCCGGTGCGCGCGTCCCGCCGGATGAGGTGGAAGCCGCCCGGCTGCTCCAGCTCATAGGCGATGAACACGGCGTCTCCGGACAGCTCGGCGACGCCGGGCGCAGTGTCCCTCATGTGGGTGGGATCCATGTCGGCGACGCCGCCGTGCCACAGGGGCTTCCTGTTCCCTTTCTGGAACACCGCCACCACAGGACCCACGGGGACACGGGCTTTGCCCGGGGGGCCGTGGGCGGGGGGAGCGACGAGCGTGCCTGCGTGGGCCCGAGATCGAAGGCGATGCCGCAGTAGCCGCAGGTGTAGTGCGTCTGCCCGGCCTGGAGCTTGAAGGGAGCGTTGCAGTCGGGGCAGCGGGAGGTTCGGGGTCCAGTGCGGGCCATGGCTCAGGGTCTATCATCCGGACGACATGGACTGGTCGGCGGAAACCCCCACCCCACGGCCGGCGGGCTTCAGCACCCCGTCGCCCTGGCCAGCTCGGCGCTGGCAGGGCGCACCCTGGGAGTGGCGTGACGCTCCGGTGCTTCGCCGAGACGTCGCGCACGGGCCTACGGCGAGGGAAGGATGCCGAGCTGGAACGTGCCGCACTCGGTGTCGTAGCCGTCCACGGTGATGAGCAGGGTCTGCCCGGCGGACACGCTCACCGTCACGGAGGACTGGAGCGTCTCGCCCGTGTCGTCGTTGCACGCGAGCGAGGCGCCGGAGACCGGGTCCGACACCTCGAGGCTCGTGTCGTAGCCGGACCCCTCCGTGGTGAACACGAAGGTCCCCGAGACGGGTGCGGTCCAGGAGAACGAGGCATCCTGCGCCAGCGCGTTCTGGGTGCAGGTGGGCGTCACCTGGCTCAGCGCGGTGCAGGTGGAGCCCTGGACCACGGCGGCGCCCGAGGCCGAGCCCAGGTCCGCGGGGAAGGCCACGAACCGTGGCTCGCGGCCATTCACCGTATCGCCGGCCATGAAGAAGAGCCGGTCGCCGACGCGGGCCATCGAGTTGGGGTCGGAGGAGCCGGGACCGGGGACGAGGTCGACGCGCCGGAAGGTCCCCGCCACGGTCCCATCGGTCTGCCACAGCTCCGCGCCGCCCGCCGCGTCCACCCCGGGGAAGAGCGCCACCCCGCGGTCCTCCACGCCCAGGAACTGGGCGAAGTCTCCCTCCGTGAGGCTCAAGCCGGTGCCCGGCCCCGGCGTCAGGTCCACCAGCAGGCCCGTTCCCGCCTCCGTGCCGTTCGTGCGCCACAGCTCCCAACCGTGGAGCACGTCATTCGCCGCGAAGACCAGCTGCCCGCCCACGCGCGTCAGGGAGTGCGGCGCACCGCTCCCGGGGCCGGGCAGGATGTCCTTGACGAGGACCGTCCCGGCCGCCGTGCCATTGCTCCGCCACAGCTCGTAGCCATGCAGGCCGTCGTCCGCGAGGAAGTAGAGCGAGTCCTGCCAGGCTGCTGGATAGAACTCCTCCAGGCTGTCGAACCCGGTCTTGACGGGGACCGTGCCGCTCGCCGTCCCGTCGCTCTTCCAGAGCTGCACCACGCCGTAGCCATCGCCGGTGCCGAAGTACAAGGCGCCATTCACCGGCGTGAGGTCGTGGAGGTAGGACCAGGCGCCCCCCAGCGGAACCTTCACCAGACTCGTCCCGCCCGGAGTTCCATCGCTCTTCCACAGGCCGGCCTCCTGCACGTCCGCGGAGGTCGAGAAGTAGAGCGCGCCTCCCATCACGGCGAGCTCGTTGACGCCGCCGGTGGAGCCTTGCGCCATGACGAGGACGGTCCCCGCGCCGGTCCCATCGCTGCGCCACAGCGACGTGCCGTTGACGGCGTCGTAGGCGGTGAAGAACAGGGTTCCATCCAGCTCGGCGAACGAGTCGATGTAGGAGCCGTCCGGCCCCGGGTTGATGTCGCGCACGAGGGCGGTCCCGAACGCGGTGCCGTCACTCTTCCAGAGCTCGACACCATGCACTCCGTCGTCCGCCCTGAAGAACAGGGTCCCTCCCACGCCGAGCGCTCCCGACCAGGAGGCTGTCGGGGACTCGTCCCCCAACTGCGCGTAGGTCCTGAGCAGGAAGCTGCCCGCCGCGGTCCCATCGCTCCTCCAGAGCGACTCGCCGGGGGTGCCATCGGTGGCGATGAAGTAGACGCTGTCGCCCACGACGGCGAGCGGCTGCGTGCGGGCCTGGGAGCTCCGGGTGCCCGCCCACAGGCCCGTCAGCTCCCGCGTCGTCTTGGCCGTGCCGGTGGTCCTCCAGGTGAGCTGCGGAAAGTGGTCCTCGGGGGCCTCCGGCACGGTGAAGAACAGCGCACTGCCCACGGGCGTCAGGAGGTGGGGCTTGATGAACCAGGGCATCTCCGCCTCGGCCCAGCTCTTGAGGGTCACGGTTCCAGCGGCGGTGCCATCGGTGCGACACAGCCCGCGCGTGCCCGCGGAGGTCGAGGCGGTGAAGTAGACGCCGCCGTTCCAGGAGAAGAACTCCTGGGGCTCCGAGCCCGCCGTGCCCGAGACCAGCTCCTTCACCAGGCGCGTGGTCGCGAGCGTGCCCTGGCTCGTCCACGGCTCGCTGCCGGAGGTGGCCTCCGTCGCGGAGAAGTAGAGCGCCGTGCCGTGCGCGGCGAGGCCTCTCAGGCCCCCGTCGAAGCTTCGAATCAGGGTCGTCGTCGTGCCGTCGCTCTTCCACAGCGCGCCTCCGGACGCGAAGAAGAGCGTGCCGTTGACGGCCACCAGCTCGGAGATGCGGGAGGCCTGCGTGGACACGACGACAGTCCCCGAGGCAGTCCCATCGCTCTTCCACAGCGCCTTGTCCGCGGCGAAATAGAGCGTGCTCCCCAGGGGGGTGAGGAGCTCCAGCGCGTAGGAGCTCGGCCTGGAGGGGAAGGTCGCGAGGCGCACGGCGCCCCCCATGTCCAGCTTCCACAGCTCCGGCCTGTACGTGGCGTCCTTCGCGGTGAAGAACACGGTGTTGCCCACGGCAAGCAGCTTGAGGTCCCCGGGAGGTCCCAGGGACTGGACGAACACGGTGCCAGCCTCGGTGCCATCACTCTTCCAGAGCTGCGGTCCGTGATTCTGGTCATAGAGGAAGAACACCGTTCCGCCGGCCTGGGCCATGGCCGCGATCTGGTCCGAGTCGTCGACCCTGGGCAGGCGCTTCACCAGGACCGTTCCGGCGGAGGTGCCGTCGGTCTTCCAGAGGGCCTCCGTGCCGAGGTTTCCCCAGCCCTCCTCGCTGCGGGCCGCGAAGAAGACCGCGCCCTGGGCCTTCGTCAGGAACCGGGGCTTCGAGCTGGCGAGCCCCGGCGAGAGGTCCTTGACGAGCGACGTGCCCGCCTCGGTGCCATCGCTGCGCCACAGCTCGGAGCCACGCAGCTCGTCGCTCGCCGCGAAGAGCGTCACGGTGCTCGTGAGCGGCACGGACGCGGGCTCGAGGTTGGGAAACCGCACCGGACGGGTGTTGATGTCCCGAACCCCCGGGGTGCCCAGGTTCAGCTCCGTCCGCGCGGCACGAGGCGCCACCTCTGCGCCGGCCCCCTCTTCCGCGATGTCACCACAGCCCACGAGTACCGCGAATGTCCATGCCAGCAGTGCCCGGACCCGGCGTGTCGTTCTCAAGGGAAACGCTCCTGTCGAAGTAGAAACGGCGCACTCTACTCCTTCAGCGGCGTCCCCTTCCTCTCCGCTTCGCGCCACCCTCGCGTACCGGGCCAGCCCAGGTGGACTTCACCGTGAGCTCGACGCGCTCCCAGCTTCCAGGGAGGGCTGGACCCGGCTCGCGTGGAGGGGTCCTACGCCCGCGAGCCACGGCGCCGCAGTGCAATGGGCAGCAGCAAGCCCACGAGCACCGCAGCGAGCCCCGGCACCGCGCCGCAGCCTCCGCCGCCGTCCCGGTCCTCGTCGCTGGGACTGGGGCTGGGGCCCGCGTCCACATCGCCTCCGGTGGTCCCGGCGTCACTCCCCGTCCCCGTGCCCGCGTCCACCGGCGTGCCCGCATCGTCGGGGCCGCTCGTGCCGGCATCCGTGGGGCCGCCAGTGCCGGCGTCGCTGCAATCTCCCAGCGAGTGCTCCAGCGCCCCGAGGCTGTAGGCCGACCCCGTCGGCCGGGGCCGCCCGCAGTAGTCCCCCGTCACCGAGGCCCGCGCGGCGGCCGCGCCGATGAGCTGCGAGACGCTGCCCTTGATGCGCAGGTCGCCCGCCAGCGGCGCCTGGTACCACGTGGACCACGTCGCCGACGTCACCTCCACGAGATTCGTGCCCGCGGTGAAGCTCCCGGAGTCACGGCGGCGAATCACCGACGACAGCACGTTGCCATGCGCCTCGCCGGTGCTGGAGGCGTAGCGGAAGTCCACGCCCGTGGTGGCGATGAGGGTGTTGAACAGCACCTGCGTCCTCGTGGCCTTGTTCAGGTAGATGGCCACGTCCGAGCAGTTGATGATGACGTTGTTGCGCAGGACGCCATCCGAGTGCTCCGGATCACACGGCACGTTCGCGTCGAACGCCGGCGCGCAGAACGCGTTGCCCGTGCCGCCGCCGCCGAAGGACAGGCCGATGCGCGTGTCGCCCGCCGGCGCGTCCTTCGTGCAGATGACGAGGTTGCGCTCGAAGAGGCCCCGGCGGCCGCCGCTCTTCATGAAGGCGCCGTAGGAGATGCCGCCCGCCTTGGCGAAGTCATGCAGGTAGTTGTCACGCACCACCCAGTCGTCACCGGAGTCGATGTTGAGCTTCGTCACCGGGTTGCCCGTGTTCCGGGCGCGCGTGTCGTAGACCTCGTTGTGCTCGATGAGGCCGCGGTGCGGCTGCTCGTAGACGCCACTGGTGTTCCGGACCGCATTCGACTTGAGCTGCGCGTTGAAGTTCCGGACCCGGCTGTTGCGGAGGGTGAAGTTCTCCGCGTGCCCGGTGACGTGGAAGGCGTGCTCGCAGGTGCTGTCCTGCGCGCACACACCCTCGATGTCCAGGCCATCGAAGGTCCAGTAGCGCCCGGAGACCTTGAAGCCCTCCGTCGCGTTGAACCGGATGCGCGCCGCATGCCGGTTTGCCGCCCGCACCACGATGGGCTGGGCCGCGGTGCCCTCCGCGGAACAGCTCAGGTTCTGGCTGACGTCGTACGTGCCGTCCGCGAGCACAATCTCGTCGCCGGCCTGTGCCGAGGCGAGCGCGGACTGGAGCTGGGATACCGTGGAGACGTTCTTCAGTGCCGCGAGACTGGTGCCGGACAGCAGCAACAGCACGGCCAGGGACAGGTGACGCATGGGGGGCTTTCCTCCGAGGGGGGACTCGGAGGCTAGCCAGCTACCCGGGGATTCCGAAACAATAACGGTCCATGGCGCGACGATGGGGACGCAGGGGGCCCCCTGGCCTTCATCTTGTGGAACACCCCATACTCGCAGTCATGCATCCGGTGCTCGCATGGGGGCTCGCCATGGCCCTGGGCTCCTCGGAGGGGCCCGCGTCCTCCCTCCCCAAGACCTTCGAGGAGCTGGTGGCGATGCCCGTCACCTTCGAGGGCCGGCCCATGGTGCCGCTCCCGCCCCGGGTGCCGCGCCGCGCGCTGCGCTTCGAGTCCGCGCACGAAAACCGGGGCCCCGCGAGCACCCTCCCCTGGGTGAACATCCCCGGGGACACGGACGGCGGCCGGCGCACCCCCTGGTCCGTGCTGCTGGGCGAGATGCTCTTCCATGCGCCGCGCGTGCTCGGGCCGCTGAGCGTGCGCATGGGCGTGTCCTGCCACTCGTGCCACCCGCATGGGGCCACCAACCCCATCATCTACACCGAGCACTCCTACATGGTGCCCGGCCGTGTCGACCTCACCGTCTCCTACTTCTCTCCCACGGGGGATGACGGCATCCTCAACGCGCGCGTCGTCCCCACGCTGCGCGGCATCCGCCACACCGCGCCCTACCCTCTGGATGGCCGCATCACCAGCCTGCGCGAGCAGGTGCGCAACGTCATCGTCGTCGAGTTCGCCGTGCCGGAGGTGCCGGACTACCTGCTGGACGCGCTCGTTGCCTACCTGAACCAGCTCGACCCGCTGCCCAACCCGAAGCTCGGCCCGCGCGGACGGCTCGCGCCCGGCGCCAGCGAGGCCGCCCTCCGGGGCGAGGCCGCCTTCCACCTCCCGCGCGCCTCGCTCGGCGGTGACGCGTGCGCCACGTGCCATCCTCCGGGCCAGGGCTTCACGGATGGCCGCGTGCACACGCTCGGCCCCCGGAACGACCGCTACGAGACTCCCACGCTCCTGGGGCTCGTCTCCACGCCGCCGTACCTCCACGACGCGCGGGCGCGGACCCTTCCGGAGGCCGTCGTGGAGGTCGACAAGCTGCTCGGCATCGGGCTCACCGCGGACGAGCGGAAGGACCTCGTCGCCTACCTGGAGGCCGTGGGGGACGAGAAGGACCCCTACGAGCCCGACCGGAGAGACCGGCGCGTGGCCCAGCCGCTCGCCTTCGTGGAGCTCCTGCTCGAAGGGCCCTACGCCGAGGACCCGCTCGTGTGGAGACTCACCCTGGAGACGGTGATGCGCGAGCTGGAGCAGGCCCTGCCGAAGGGCAAGGCGCTGAACAGCTTCCTCGTCCCGGCGCGCGCTGCCTTCACGCGAGCCCCGAACGACGCGGACCGCCGCCAGCTCGCGGCGGCCCGCCGGGCCCTGCTCTCCTCCGTCACCGCCGCCCCCAGGGCGCCCAAGACCGCCAGCTCCGGGGAACCCTGAGCGCTTCACGCGCCGCCAGCGGCCTCACGGAAGGCCGCGGGCGGCGCGCGGCTCGGCTCACTGGATGATGGTGACGATCTGCGTCTGGCAGGTGGTCGGGTCGATGAAGGAATTGACCGCGTCGACGGTGCAGCTGGCGCCGCCGTAGGTGCCGGAGAAGACCTGCGCCGCGCAGCTGCCGCCAACGTCGCTGACCTCCACCCGCCAGACGCACGTCTTCGCGCCGGCCGGATTCGCCGGGTCGACCGTCCAGTAGTACTGCTGGGCGATCAGCGGGGCGGGGGCGGGGGCGCTGACCTGGAACCCGCCGTAGTTGGCGGTGGGCACAGGGTAGGGATTGAACACGCCGTTGAGCGTCCCCGTCAGGACCTGGAGGCCCAGGGAGATGTTGAGGCCGGTCTGGTTGAGGACGAGCAGGTTCTCCAGGGCGGGGCCAATGGACTGCACCGCGGGCCCACGCCGCACCGGAACCTGGACCGCCTCCTCACGGAGGCTGACGTACTCGTCACGCTGGGAGAGGAGGTCGGGGAACCCGAACTCGACCTGCCCGGCGAACGCAATCGACGGCGTGAGGGACAGCAGCGAGACAGCCAGGAAACGCTTCACGTTCCTCGTCATGGACTTCTCCTGAGTTGATGGTGCGGAGTTGGCCGAAGCCAATGCCTTACTAACACCGCCCCCAATTGAATTACAAATCAAACCGCGCAATTCATGGATTTCCAATGCGCATGAACGATTGCAATCCAGACACGTTGCAATTCTGTTGAACGTCAGCCCAAGGGGTTTCCACGACGCCTTCCAAAGGCACACATCGGGCCACCCGAGGAACATGGACAGAGAGTGCGTGCTGGAGCCCTGGTTCCTGGAGGGTCTCCCCACGTGTGCCGTCCACTCTCGCCTTGCCACCCTTGCAAGGCTTCACAAGCAGGAAGGCGCGTGTGAGGAATTGCCGGAGCGCTGTTGGCAGGACTGTGGAGCCCCGCTGTTCCAGAGGGGGTCCTCCCTGGGGCCATGCACATTTTCCAAGACGCCAGCGGCGCGCGGGCCTCTACCCGTTGAGAGCCCCACCGAAGGGAGACATCCATGAGCTGGCGCCCCCTGGAGACCTGCCACCCGCTGACGCGTGCCCGCCTGGAGCTTGCTGGAGGTCCTCCAAGGGCGCCCCTGGGCCGCCTCGGTGGAGGCGCTCACCCCCGATTGGTGCCGCCCGGCGCAGCGTGGACCGGACCCTGGCGGGCCTGGCGGCCGACAAGCTGCTGTCGCTGTCACCCAAGGGCTGGCAGGTGCTGCACGACCCCGAGCGCCTGCGCTGGACTCGTGGATGGTGATGCGGTTGAGCTCCGGGGCGGTCTCCACGTTGTTGACGAAGGCGACGTGCTCGTGCTGCTCGGCAGGCGTGGAGACCTCCGGCTGCACGGGGACCTCCGCGGCGGCCTCCTGGGAGGGCTCGGCGCCGCCACAACCGGCAGCGGCCAGGGACAGGGTGAGAAGGGACAGCGGGAGCAGCTTCGTGGCGAAACGCAGCATGGGGACTACCTCCGTGGGGTGGATGGGGACCGCGGCCGTGTGGGCCCGCGGCGCCCGAACGCATCAGCGCTCACCCAATGGAGGCCCAGGGATGCGAGCTCGTCCCGACACGGCCACGAGCCCCCCGCACCGGCTGCGACATTTGGCGCTGAGGCGTTCCGGCGCGCCGACATCAATATTGACCTTCGCCCACACCGTCGAGCTCGGGGGCAACGCAAAGCCTCGCTCGCGTGAGCCACTTTGCGCGCCGCCTGCGCATGTGCAGGCGAGGGCAACTCAGTGTGCGTTCGAGCAGAGGGCTATTCCACATGTCGAAGAAGTCAGAGTCTCTGTGCCGATGTACGGGTACTGCGACCGCAGTCTGACTGCGCGCGCACGAGCAGGGGCGTACAAGGGTTGACGCGCCATTGAATCGGGCGCTCACCGCTTCCTTCGGGAAGCAGAACCAGGAAGTCCCTATGTTCACGGTACGGACGCAGTGGAAGGTCGGGCTGGCCGCGCTGCTCGCGGTGACGCTCGTTGCTGCTCCAGGCGCGGTCGTCGCGAAGGCCCCGCTCAACTCCATCGCCGAGGCGCGTCAGCAGCCCCTGGGCAGCACCGTGACGGTGGTGGGCGTGGCGACTTCATTCACCGGAGCCTTCTTCCCCAATGACAACGGCTTCGCCATCCAGGACGGGAAGGTCGGCATCTACATCCTCGACTCGCTCGACGCGGACATCCAGGTCGGCCAGGTGGTCCAGGTGACGGGCACGCTGACCAACTCCTTCGGGCAGGTGCTCAGCGTCGATCCGACCTCCATCGAGGTGCTGGGCGAGGCGAACGTGCCCCCACCCCACCCCGTGAAGACGGGCGAGGTGAGCGAGGAGACCGAGGGCCGCCTCGTCCGCATCAAGGGCACCATCGTCAGCGAAATCGAGGATGACGCCCCCTTCGGGTTCAAGTTCGCGGTGGATGATGGCACCGGCCCCACCTTCGTGTTCGTCAATACCGGCACGGGCATCGACGTGAGCGAACTGGAGCAGGGCCAGCGCGTCGTCATCCAGGGCTTCAGCGGAGAGTTCCTCGGCGAGTACGAAGTGGACCCCGTGTTCCAGGAGGACATCCGCATCCTCCCGTCCCCTTGAGCACTCCCGCGCGGGTGAAGACGAGGTTGACGACGGTGGACACCCGCATGCCGCCGAAGACCGCCGTGCCCAGGCTGTTGCGCGAGGCGGCGCCGGCGCCCTCGCCCAGCATGAGGGTGGGCCCCAGGCTACTCCGCGTAGCCTGGCGTCGTGCTCGCGCCGAACTGGGAGGAGGCGTAGCGGCCGCTCGTGTCAAAGCGCACGCGCACGTCGCCGGGCTCCAGCGCGTAGCTGTGCTCATCCAGGGTTCGCGTCACCTTCGGGCGGGCGGCCTTCACCTCCGCCCGCGTCACCCGGCCACGCAGTATCGCGTCGAGCCAGTCGCGGTGCGCCACGCAGTCGGCATAGCCCTCGCCCATGTAGGCCGTGGTGACGCCCGCGTCCACCGTCGCATAGGCCCCGACGACCAGCGTCATCACCCAGAGCCCCAGCACTCCGAAAAAGGCCAGCTTCCATCGATTCATGTCGGACCCAGTATGCCGCGTCCCTGGCCTGAGAAGTGACAGCCTGACAGACGCTCCAGGCAGTACGCTGCGGCGCCCCTCTCCGGGTCCTCCACCGCATGCCGACCTTCCTGGCGCTGCTGCACGTCGTGGGCTGCCTGCTGCTCGCGGCCATCTTCTTCGCGCCCTTCGGGGTGCCCCCGCTCGTCCACCTGCTCAAGGGCATCCTGCGGGAGTACAGCCTCGTGCTGCTGCTGCCAGCGCTGCTGACGGCGCTGGTCTCGGTCTGGGTGGCTCAAGCCGGAGCCTGGGGATGGCTGCGCTGGGCGTCGGGCCTCTGCGCGCTCCTCGTCTTCTTCCTCGCCGTGTGGCCCGCCGCTTCGGCCTGGCGGATGGCGCGCGAGGCCGGAGTCCCGCTCAGCCTCCGCGAGTACTTCCGCCCCCTGGTGGGAGACCGCCCGCAGCCGAGCCGGACGGAGCGCTATGCCACCGTCGAGGGACGCGACCTGCATGCCGACCTCTTCCTCCCCGAGGACGAGGCCACCGCGCCCCGCCCCGCCGTGCTCTACCTCCATGGGGGTGGCTGGCGCGGCGGAGAGCGCCGCTATGCGCGTGCCTGGGCCGGCTTCCTCAACGCCCGGGGCTACGCGCTCATCGCCCTCGACTACCGGCTCTTCCCGCCTGCCACCGGCCTGAAGGCGCCGGGAGACGTCCAGTGTGGCATCCGCTGGGTCAAGGACCACGCCGCCAGCCTCGGCATCGACCCGGACCGGCTCGTCCTCTTCGGCGAGTCCGCGGGCGGGCACCTCGCGACGCTGGTGGGCTACGCGGCGGGCCACCCTCGCCTGCCGTCCTCCTGCGCTCCCGGCGACACGTCGGTGAAGGCGCTCATCAGCTTCTACGCGCCCAGCGACCTCGTCTCCTATGCCTCGCGCTTCGGTGAGACGCTCGAGGGCTTCACGGGCGTGCCTCTGGAGGGCAACCGTGAGCTGTACGAGCTGCTCTCGCCGCTCACCCACGTCGGCCCCGGAGCCCCGCCCACGCTCCTGCTCCACGGCGAGGCCGACAGCGTGGTGCCGCTCCAGGCCTCGCGGGTGCTGGCCGAGCGGCTCTCCCAGGCGGGTGTGCCTCACGGGCTCCACACCCTGCCGTATGCGGAGCACGGCTTCGACATCTGGGATGGCGGCTTCGGCCGTCAGCTCGCCCAGGCCTGGGTGGGCCGCTTCCTGGACCAGCACGTGCCCGTCCGCAGGCACGAGTCCCGCTAGGTCGAATCTTTCATCTGCACCTGAATATCAACTGCACCTGCACGTCAGTAGCGACACTCGAACGGGGCCTTGGCCGGAGGATCCCGCGAGGAGACGTGCATGAACTCCAGAAGTGCAGGCGCAGGTTGTGTCACGGGGCTCGCGGCATTGATGACGTTGGCCGCATGCGGTGAGAGCCCTGTCGGTAGTGAACCCGAAACCTCCTCCAACATCCCCCACACCGAGCAGAGCGCGCTCGCGACGGCCGCGCTCCCCGGGCCCGACTTCGTGGTGTCGTCCGTCACGGGCCCCGCGAGTGTCCGCGACAGCGAGTGGTTCGACGCCACGGTGACGGTGTGCAATCAGGGCACGGAGCCGGGCAGCGCCCCCGTGGAGCTGTACCTGTCAGCGGACAGGGTCATCTCACCGGCCGTGCCTCTCACGCCCCTCTCGGACGTCATGGTGGCGGAGCTCCCTCCGGAGTCGCTGGCCCCCGGGCAATGCAAGACGCGAACGGTGAATGCGCGGGCCTCCGTCAACATCCAGGGGGCGTACCACCTGGGTGCCATCGTGAATCCCCGGAATGGCGCCTTCGAGTCCGACCGGAGCAACAACACCCGCGCGGGAAGCCCTATCGGCGTGGGGAGGCGGCCCGACTTCATCGTGTCGTCGGTGACGGGGCCCGCCTCCACCCCCCAGGGCCAGTCGTTCCCGGCCACGGTGACGGTGTGCAATCCCGGCACCGAGCCGGGCTCGACGTCCGTGAAGCTGTACCTGTCCGCGGACGCGATCATCACCCCGGACCAGCCCGTCACGCCCGCGTCGGACCGCGCGCTGGGCGAGCTGCCCGTGGGCTCGCTCGCTCCGGGCCAGTGCAAGACGGAGTCGCTGAACGTGACGGCGCAGCTGCCGCGTGACGGGGCGTACTACCTCGGCGCCATCGTGGACCCGGCGGGTGCGGTGCTCGAGCTCAACGACGACAACAACGCCAGGGCCGGCAGCCGCATCGGCGTGGGACGAGGCGCTGACTTCGTGGTGACGTCCGTCACGGGCCCCACGAGCATCGCCCCGGGCCAGCCGCTGACCGGTACCGTCAAGGTGTGCAACCAGGGCACGGACCCCGGCGGCGCTCCCGTCGAGCTGTACCTGACGGCGGACACCGTCATCACGCCCCACGTGCCCCCCAATCCCCTGACGGACGTGCGCCTGGGCGGCCAGGACACCGGCGCCCTCGCGCCCGGCGCCTGCCGGACCCTGACCTTCACGGGCACCCCGGGGGGCGTCCCCGAAGGCGCGTACTACCTCGGCGCCATCGTGGACCCGGCCGGCTTCATCCCCGAGCTCATCGATGACAACAACACGCGGCTGAGCGCCCCGGTGGGCGTGGGCAGCCGCCCCGACCTCGTCGTCTCGTCCGTGACGGCTCCCACGAGCATCTCCTCGGGCCAGCCGCTCACCGCCACCGTCCAGGTGTGCAACCAGGGCACCACCCCGTCGGGCAGCACCCAGGCGGACGTGTTCCTCTCCCCGGACTCCGCCATCACTCCGGCCGACGCGCCGCTGGGCATGGCGAGCCTCGGCGTGCTCGCCCCGGGCGAGTGCCAGGACGCCACCGTCACCGGGACGCCGGGCCCCTTCCAGGAGGGCACGTACTTCGTGGGCGCCATCGTGGACCGCGCCAACACCGTCCCCGAGTTCGTCGAGACCAACAACACGAAGGCGGGCAGCCGCATCGGCGTGGGCGACCGGCCTGACTTCGTGGTGCAGTCGGTGACGGGCCCCGCCAGCATCCAGCAGGGCCAGTGGCTCGCCGCCAGCGTCCGCGTGTGCAACCAGGGCACCCGGGCCGAGATGACGCCCGTGGAGCTGTACCTGTCGGCGGACACGGTCATCAGCCCGAACACGCCGTCCCAGCCATCGACGGATGCGTTCGTGGGCCGTGCGTTCTCGGAGTTCCTCGCCCCGGGCGCGTGCCAGACGGTGACCGTCGAGGGCTTCGCGAGCGGCATGCTCCCGGAGGGCGCGTACTACCTGGGCGCCGCGGTGAATCCGCAGAACCAGGCGCCCGAGTTCTTCGTGGACAACAACACGAAGGCCGGCAGCCGCATCGGCGTGGGAGACCGGCCTGACTTCGTGGTGGCCTCGGCGACGGCGCCCGCGAGCGTCCCGCCCGGCCAGCCGTTCACCGCCAACATCCGCGTGTGCAACCAGGGCACGCAGCCGGGCGGCGCCCACGTGGAGCTGTACCTGTCGGAGGACACGGTCATCACCCCGCCCATGACGCCGGGCACGCCCTCCGACCAGCCCGCGGGCTACTTCTTCACCCCCACCCTCGCGCCGGGCGAGTGCCTGACGCAGTCCCTCCAGGCCTCCGGCCCGGGAACCGGCGCGATGTACCTGGGCGCCGTCGTGGACCCGTTCGGCCACCTGCCCGAGCTCATCGACGACAACAACAGCCGGACCGGCACGCGCATCACCTTCGCCTACTGAGCAGCGCCTGAAGTCCCCGGGCGGGCGGCCGGCTCATCACGGAGCCGGTCCTCCGCCCGGGTGTCTCACGCGAGCGCGTCGAGCTCGCCAATCCGCTCCAGCACCTCCTGGGAGCTGCGCGCCTCGCCCAGCTGGTCCACGAGCCCGTCGCTGGCCAGCCTCGCGACGTGCGCAAGCCGCATCAGGTGCGCCCGGCCCGCGGTGCCCACGAGCACCACCAGCAGGCGCAGGGGCAAGCCGTCCGGAGTCTCCGTGCGCAGCGGGCTCGCGAGCGTCACCAGCGCCGCCGCCTGGGGCGCCCAGCCACTCACGAAAGCATGGGGCACGGCGACGCCATTGCCCACCGCGCTGGGCACCTCCTCCTCCCGCTGCCGCAGCCGTGCCGCCAGCGACGAGGCGCTCACGTCGGGATTCATCGCCGCCAGGCGCCCCGCCGCGACATCCAGCGCGTCCTCCAGGCCCGAGCAGGACAGGCCCAGCACGATGCGCTCCGGGGCCAGCAGGGGCGCCAGGGGCAGCGACTGCGCCTCCTTCCGCGCGGCGGGCGGCGCGAACTCCCGGTCGATGAGCTCACGCAGGCGCGCCAGCTGAGCGCCGGTGAGCTGCCGCCGTGCCAGGTCCAGCACCAGGGCTCGCGCCCCCGGCTCCTGCTCCAGGTAGCTGGCCACGAAGGGATTCACCCGGTGCGCCACGTCCACCAGCAGCGTCGGCGGCACGTCCAGCTCCCGGGCAATGGCCGACAGGCGCTCGGGGGTGGGCACCGCGTCCAGGCCGTTCTCCACGCGGCTGAGATAGGCGCCGGACACGCCGATGCGGCGCGCCAGGTCTCTCAGCGAGAGGCCCGCGTCGACGCGCAGCAGGCGGAGGGTGGCTCCGAAGTGCATGACGGAATCGCCTCAGCTCGCCGCGTCGCCCACCGTGAGGACCCGGGCCGCGTCGGGGGCCGAGGCCTCGGACGGAGTGGCCGTGGGGCGGCGCACGATGAGGAGCGAGGCCGGCGATTCCTGGATGAGGCGCTCCCGGTGCAGGCCGATGAGGTGGCTCTCCAGGCCCCACCTGGAGCCCACGCCCACCACCACCAGGTCATACCCCCGGCGGGCCTCCTCCAGCGCAGCCTCCTCGGGCGAGGGGTGGGACACCACGTGGAAGCGCACCTGCTTCGCGCCCTCGGGGAACAGGTCCTCCACGCGCGCCCTCGCCCCGGAGTCCTCGGACGTCGCGTCCGCCGAGGTGACGTGCAGCAGCGTCACCTCCGTGCCCTCGTGGCGCAGCAGCCGGCGCGCGAGCCCCAGCGCGGCCCGGTCATGCTCGCCCCCGATGAAGGGCACCAGGATGCGGCGAATCTCCTTCAGCCCCCGGTCCACCAGCACCGCCACGCCCGGCCCGGCGTCCTGCATGACCTCGTGCACCGTGCCGCCCAGCACCGTGCGGCTGAAGAGCGGCTTGTGCCACCCGAGCACGATGAGGTCGGCGCGCTTGGCCTCGGCCGTGCGGCAGATGTCCGCGCCGGGCTCCGAGGAGATGAACGACAGCGGGCGCACCTCCAGGCCCAGCACCTGCGCGCGCCCCAGCAGCGGCGCCAGCGCCCCCTCCTGCTGCGGCGGCTCATGCTTCATGAGCAGGGACGCCCGGTCCGACGCGGGCATCAGGTGGAGGGCATACACCTGCGCGGTGCGGGCCTCACCGCGTGTGAGCGCATGGCTGAGCAGCGCCAGGCCTGGCCCCGCCTTGCCGTGGGAGACACAGGTCAGCACGGTGTAGGGCCTGGCGCTCGGCTCCGCGGGCGTGGGCGCCGCGGTGAGCCGCTCCTTCGCCATCTCCTCCGGTGGGTAGATCCACTTGAGCAGCGGCGTCGTCATGAACGTCGTCACCAGCGCCATCACCACCAGCATGGTGAACAGCGTGGGCGAGATGATGCCCAGGTCCAGGCCGAGGTTGAGCACGATGAGCTCCATCAGGCCCCGGGTGTTCATCAGGACGCCCACCGCCCCGGCCTCGCGCCAGCGCATGCCCGTGAGGCGCGCGGCCACCGCGCTGCCGCCGAACTTGCCCAGGCAGGCGAGGAGGATGATGGCGCCGCACATGAGCCACGCGTCCGCGGAGGACAGCAGGCCCACCTGCGTCCGCAGGCCGCTGAAGGCGAAGAAGAGCGGCAGCAGCAGCACCACCGCCACGTCCTCCAGCTTCTCCGCCAGCGCCGCGGCCAGCCCGCCCTCCTTGGGGATGACGGCGCCCAGCAGGAAGGCGCCGAAGAGCGCGTGGATGCCGATCAACTCCGTGGCCAGGGCGGAGCACAGCAGCAGCAACATCGTGCCGGCCATCACGTTCTGGGTGAGCCCGTCCTTGGAGGCGACGCGCGCGCCGAGGCGGGCCAGGAAGGGCCGCACCGCGAACAGCATGAAGGCGATGTAGACGAGCGCGAACAGCGTCGTCCACGCCGCCTGCGCCACGCTGGAGGCCCGGGCGATGGACACCACGAAGGCCAGCAGACACCACGCCGTCACGTCGTCCACCGCGGCGCAGGCGATGGCGATGGCGCCCACCTTCGACTGCATGAGGTTGCGCTCGGAGAGGATGCGCGCCAGCACCGGGAAGGCGGTGACGCTCATCGCCACGCCCATGAAGAGGACGAAGGACGAGAAGGGCACCGACGGCTCGCTCAGCCTCGGGTAGAGCCACAGCGCCGCCACGCTGCCCAGCGCGAACGGGACGATGATGCTCGTGTGGCTGATGGCCACCGAGGAGTGGCCCCGGCCCTTGAGCAGCTTCGGGTCCAGCTCCAGGCCGATGAGGAACATGAAGAGGATGAGCCCCACCTGGCTCAGCATCTTCAGCACCGGCAGGCTGGAGTCCGGGAACAGCGCCTGCATCGCGTCCGGGGCCAGCCAGCCCAGCAGCGAGGGCCCCAGGAGGATGCCCGCCACCACCTCGGCGATGACCAGCGGCTGCCCCAGCCACCGCGCGCCGCGCCCGATGAGCCGCGACACCCCGATGATGACGATGAACTGCACGATGAGCAGGCTGACGCCCGCGAGCACGGGTCCGTGCATGCGTTCCCCGGGGGTAAGGAGCTGTTAAGGAGCTCCTTACCAACCCGCCTGCTCATGCGCAATCGGGGGTTGGACGCCAGGTCCTCAGCCGCGCGCCAGCGCCAGCACCCTGCCCAGCCGAGCCACCGCGTCTTCGATGCGGGCCGGCTCGCAGTTGGAGAAGTTCAGCCGCATGCAGTGCGCGGCGGAGCGGCCGCCCTGCACGCCGAACGCCTGGCCGGGCAGGTACGCCACCTTCTCCAGCTCCAGCGCCCGCGCCAGCAGGGCCGTGGTGTCGTTGCCCTCGGGCAGCTCCACCCAGACGAACATGCCGCTCGCCGGCTTCGTCCACGAGGCGCCCTTGGGCAGGTGCGTCTCCAGCGCGCGCAGCAGCGTGTCGCGCCGCAGGCGGTACTCCTGCCGCAGCCGCACCAGGTGCCCCTCCAGCTTCCCCGAGTCCAGGAACGCCAGGATGATGCGCTGGGTGAACGTCGCCGTGTCGATGTCGCTCGACTCCTTCACCGTGGCCAGCCGGAAGACCATGGGCTCGGGCACCACCACCCAGCCCACGCGCAGCGCGGGGGCGAGGATCTTGGAGAACGAGCCCACGTAGTACACCCACTGCTCGTCCAGCGCGCGCAGCGGCGGCAGCACGCGGTCCTCGTAGTGGAGGAAGCCGTAGGCGTCGTCCTCGATGATGGGCATGCGGTAGTCGCGCGCCAGCTTCACCAGCCGCTCCCGCGCCTCCGCCGCCAGGCTGAGGCCCAGCGGGTTGTGGCCGTCGCTCATCGTGTAGAGGAACGCCGGCCGCTCACCCGAGGCCAGCACCGACTGCACCGCGTCCAGGTCGATGCCCGTGCGCGCATCGGTGGGCACCGCCAGCCGCCGCGCCTGGAAGGGGTCCAAGACTTGTTGAAAGCCCGAGTACACCCGGTCCTCCAGCATCACCGCCTGGCCGGGCTCCAGCATCAGCCGCGCCAGGAGGTTCATCCCCTGCTGGGCACCGGTGGTGAGGAACACCTGCTGCGGCGAGCAGCGCACGCCCCGCTTCGCCATCAGCGCCACCACGTGCTCGCGCAGCGGCTGCAGCGTGGCCGAGTACTGGAGCGCCCCACCCTGCTCCGCCAGCACCCGCGCCGCCGCCTCGGCCATGCCCTGCGTGGGGAACAGCTCCGCGGCCGGCAGTCCCAGCGCCAGGGAGAAGACGCCCGGCTTCGTGATGTGCTGCAGCATGTCCTGGATGGCGGACGGCGCCAGGCGCCGCGCCCACGGGGCCAGGGGAAGCTCGGATGGATTCGTCGTCGATGACATCGGTCAGGGCCTCCGGGCCTGCTCGCGCTCCACTGCATCGACCCGTGCGCCCAAGGTACTTGAATCAAAGCCGTACATTCCAGAAGGGACGGAGCGACGCGAAAGGCCGTCCTCCCAGGTGGGCCACACTCAGGGTGCGGCGGCCCCCACCAGGAATGTGAAGCCCTCCCGGGCGATTTCGGCGGGGACGGTGTGCGAGCCCTCGAACTCACGAAAATCCACCATGTAGTCCTCCTCGCGGAGCTGCCCGGTGATGAAGCGCCCGCCCACATCGATGGGAATCACCGGGTCCAGGGTGCCGTGGGAGATGAACACACCCGGCTTGCCCTCGAGCTCGGACGCGGCGACGCCGCCGGGAGAGAAGGCCGCGATGCGCCGGAAGAGGTGGCCGTTGGTCAGCCCGACGGACAGCGCGTAGCTGGCCCCGTCGGAGAAGCCGCTGATGGTGATGCGCTCCGGGTCCACGGAGTACTCGCGGAACACCCGCGTGAGCGACAGGTCGAGGAACGCCAGGTCCGGGCCATACCGGTCATGGACGAGCATGTCCCAGGTACGGCCCTCCGACTTGGGGGCCAGCACCAGCGTGCCGGTGGCGTCGGCATGCGTCCGCACCAGGTCCAGGATGCCCTCCGCGTCGCCTCCCGCCCCATGCAGCAGCACCACCAGCGCCGCGGGCTGACCCGGTTGGTAGGACTGGGGCACCCGCAGCAGCCCGCGGTCCGTCGGCGTCTCTCCCAGCGGCAGCTCCCCCTGCTGCCAGGACAGCTCGGTGGGCTCCGCGTAGGGAACGCCCAGCCACGCCGAGCCGTAGCGCGCGTCCACGAGAGAGGTGGAGTCTCCACAACCCGCCAGCACCAGCAGCCACAGCACGGCGACGCGTGAGGTTTTCATGTCCGGGAAACGCGGGAGCGGGCCCGCGCATATCTCCACGGCGGGCCTACCCGGCCCGACATCGGGAGGCCACACCTGCCCCGGCCGTGTCAATGGGGCCCCCCACCCGTGCGTGTAGGCTGAATTCCGTGTATCAACCGGGCTTCGCTGCTCGCGAGCCCCACGCGAATACCAAGCCTCGCCCGGAGACCGTAATGCTGGACCGTCCGATGTACCTGAAGCCGAACGTCGCCCTCGAGCCGCTCTACAACCAATGGTACGTCTGGTGGTACCTGCTGTCGCCGGCGTCGGCGCCGCTGTTCGTGACGAACCTGCACCTGAAGCTGATGCAGTCCTTCGTGGCGAACCCGGACGTCCACGTGGCGGCGCTGAAGAACCCGCTGCTGATGGGCGGCCCCTTCATCAACCACCCGGCGTCGAAGGCGCCGCAGGTGAAGGAGCTGCTGGAGCGCACCCAGCGCGAGCAGGCGCACATGCTCGCGTACACCAAGGCCATGGCGGAGCTGGAGCAGCTGATGGCGCCCAACAACGGCGCGTCGCTGGAGTCGCTCTACCCCAAGGTGCCGGACATCCTGCGCGGCTACGTGGAGCTCACGTATGACCTGAGCCACCGCGCCAGCGCGCGCGTCATCGAGCCGCTGCTCTACCGGAGCAAGTTCTACTCGGAGTCCTCGCAGAGCGTGATGCTCAACATGGTGGACGGCGACTGGCGCCCGTACATCTTCAGCACGCCGCGCCTGGAGGGGGACTCCCCGCTGTGGCTCAAAGTCCCCTACAAGCACGAGGGCCTGGACGAGCTGTTCCGCATGCGCCACACCCCCGGCTCGCCGGGCCGCGTGGCGGAGATGCTGGGCGTGCCCGCGTCGGCCGCCGCCGACTTCGCCAACCTCTTCACCGAGACGGCGCCGCGCCGCACCGAGCGCTACACGGGTGAAGGCGTGCGCGTGCGCTACTTCGGCCACGCCTGCGTGCTGATGGAGACGAAGGACGTCAGCATCCTCACGGACCCCGTCATCAGCTACGAGTTCCCCACGGACCTGCCGCGCTACACGCACTCGGACCTGCCGGAGAAGATCGACTACGTCATCCTCACCCACGGTCACGCCGACCACCTGATGATGGAGACGCTCATCCAGCTGCGTCACCGGGTGGGAACCATCATCGTCCCTCGCAACAACGGCAACTCGGCGGCGGACCCCTCGCTGCGCCTGATGCTGCACCACACCGGCTTCAAGAACGTGATGGAGATCGACGACCTGCAGGAGATCGAGGTCCCCGGCGGCTCCATCACCGGCCTGCCCTTCATGGGCGAGCACAGCGACCTGGCCATCCAGGCGAAGACGGCGCACCTGGTGCGGCTGGCCGGCAAGTCCATGCTGATGGCGGCGGACTCCAACGCCATCGAGCCGCGGCTGTACCAGCACCTGCGCGAAGTCGTGGGCCCCATCGACGTGCTCTTCCTGGGCATGGAGTGCGAGGGCGGCCCGATGAGCTGGATGTACGGCCCGCTGCTGAGCAACCCGCTCCCCCGGAAGATGGACCAGTCGCGCCGGCTCAACGGCTCCGACTGCGCCCGCGCCACGGAGATCTCCAAGCACCTGGCGCCCAAGGAGGTCTACGTCTACGCCATGGGCCAGGAGCCCTGGCTGCGCCACGTCATGGTCCTGGTGTACGACGACAAGACGCCGCAGATTGTCGAGTCGAACAAGTTCATGGAGCACTGCCGCACCCAGGGCATCCAGGCCGAGCGGCCCTACGTGCGCATGGAGCGCGTCTTCAAGTAGTCCTCCGCGACGTACGCGGTGCCGGCGGTGCTCCTCGTGGGCTCCGCCGGCCTCACGTCCCCGCGAGCCCCCGGGCGCGCAGCGTGTCCAGCACGCGCTCGAGCCCGGCCTCCACCGGCTCCACGTCGGAGCGGACGATGACCTCGGGGTGCTCGGGAGCCTCGTAGGGCGCCGACACGCCGGTGAAGTCCGCCAGCTCTCCCGCCAGGGCCTTCCGGTAGAGCCCCTTCACGTCCCGGGCGATGAGCACGTCCAGGGGCGCCTGGAGGTAGACCTCCACGAAGGGCACCCCCGCGGCGGCGGCACGCTGGCGCGCCTCGTCCCGCGAGCCCCGGTAGGGGGAGATGGCGGCGACGATGACGCCCACGCCGTGCCTGGCCAGCAGCAGCGCCACGTGGCTGATGCGCCGCACGTTCTCCTCGCGGTCCTCGCGCGAGAAGCCCAGCCCGCGCGACAGCCAGGTGCGCACCTCGTCACCGTCCAGCAGCTCCACCGGCCGCACCGGCTCCAGCTGCTCGCGCAGCGCGCGGGAGAGCGTGCTCTTGCCCGCGCCGGACAGCCCCGTCAGCCAGAGAATGAAGCCCGCCGTCCGCCGCATGTCAGGTCACCTCGCCCGTGAGATGTATCACCCGGCGAGCGGGCGGGTGGGCGCCTGGAGCAGGTGTGGGGCCCCCACGGTGGGTGCGCGTTCCCCGGGGCTTGACCCGTTTTCCTCGGGCGTGCGACAGAGCCTGACTGCCATGCGAAGCGCCAACGCCCCGAGTCCGACTCCCCCTGATCGCTGGTTCCCCACCCGGAAGCCGCTGCCGGACCCGCGCCTGCGGCTGTTCTGCCTGCCCTTCGCTGGCGGCAGCGCGGCCATCTACAACGGCTGGGGCGCCGGCATGCCCGTGGGCGTGGAGCTGTGCCCGGTGCAGCTCCCCGGCCGCGAGCGGCGGCTGATGGAGAAGCCCATCGACAACCTCCCGGCGCTGGTGGACGCGCTGCTGCCGGTGCTCGCGCCGCTGCTGGACCGGCCCTTCGCCTTCTTCGGCTACAGCATGGGCTCGCGCATCTCCCTGGAGCTCACGCGGCGCCTGCAGCTGCGCAACGGCCCCATGCCGCGCGGCCTCATCCTGGCCGCCTCCAGCCCGCCGCGAGTGAATGACCGCGAGCCCATCCACCACCTGCCGGAGGCGGAGTTCATCGCCCACCTGCGCAAGTACGACGGCACGCCGGAGGAGATCCTCCAGCACCGCGAGCTGCTGGAGCTGCTGCTGCCCACGCTGCGCGCGGACTTCGGGCTGGCCTGGTGGGAGAACGGCAACCACGCCGTGAAGCTCGACGTCCCCATCTCCGCCATGGGCGCCGTGGATGACAAGCACGTCCCGGTGGAGAAGCTGGAGACGTGGCGCGAGGAGACCTCGAGCGCCGACTTCCGCGTGCGCACCTTCGAGGGCGGCCACTTCTTCATCCGCCAGAAGCAGGACGCGCTGCTCGCCGCCGTGCGCGAGGACCTGCAGCGGTGGATGGCCCCGGCGCCCTGAGCCACCCTGCCCCGCTCACGCCACCTGGAAGCGGGGCGGCTGGGTGTCCCCGGCCAGCGGCACGGTGAACTGCCAGCGCACGGAGAGCGGCTGGCCGCGCGCCCGCCGCACCGCCACCGCCGCCTGGTGCCGCTCGGACGGCTTGAGCTGCACGAACTGCCACGCCTCCGGCGCGTCCGGCATGCGCGGGTCGAAGCTGATGCGCGGCGCCTGCCCCGGCTCCAGGTGGAAGGCGAACTGGTCCAACGGGAGCGACAGCCCCGCCCCGCGCGCCTTGATGTAGGACTCCTTCAGCGTCCAGTACTCGAAGAAGCGCTCGCGGTGGCGCTCCGGCGGCAGCGCCCGCAGCGTCTTCACCTCCGAGGGCGCGAAGTAGTGGTCGGCAATCTCCACCGTCTCGCCGTGGCGCTGCGCGTCCTCCACGTCGGCCCCCAGCTCGGCGCCCGTGCCCACCGCCACCAGCGCCATGCCGTCGGTGTGCGACAGGTTGAAGCGCAGCCGGGTGCCCCACTCGCCCTGCACCTCCGGCCGCCCGTACGCGTTGGTCGCGAACGTCCACGCCGCGGGGGCCACCGGCGCGTAGCGCGACAGCGTCAGCCGCACGAGCGCGTGACTCACCAGGTACTGCCGCTGGTGCCGCTCGAAGCGGAAGCGGCGCTGCCGCTCGCGCTCCCCCGCATCCAGCAGGTTCCAGTAGGCGTCCAGCAGCTGCCGCTCGTTGATGCGCTCCGGCTCGACAATCCACACGTGGACTTCGTCCGGACGGAGCTCCAGTCGGTTGGCAACGGTCGACATGGCCCTACCTCTACCACGCCGGGACGGGGCCCGCGTAGGCTCGGACCCAGGCCCGGCCAGCACCCTGGCGGGCCGGGGGGATGAACCATGGACCTGCTTGCCGCGACGAAGAAGCTGGAGACGCTCCGCGCCCTCATGGCCGGCCACACGGACACTTCGGAGGAGCGCCGCATCCTGGAGCTGCTCACCGGGGCCAGCGCCGCCGAGCTCCACTTCCTCCTCTCCAACGTGGACCTGGAGGCGCTGCTGTCGGACATGGACGACCGCGTCGTCGGGCCGGACCACCACACCGCGCTGCTGGACCTGCTGTGCACGAAGCGCGCGGCCGAGCTGTCCCTCCCCGTGCGCGCCAGCCTGGTGACGGCCCTCCAGGTGGGCACCACCCACACCGAGGCCGAGCGGCGCATCCGCGACTTGTTCCTCGGGCTGCGCGGGCGCGAGCTGACCGCCTTCAAGAACCTGCTCGACGCGGGCAGCAACCACCAGGACCTGGAGAAGCTCCTCTTCGACGACGTGGACGACCCGGCGCTGCGCGAGGAGATTCTCACCCACCTGCGCCGCGAGGCCGAGGCCGCCCCCAGCGGGGAGAACAAGGTCCTCAGCGACATCGACGACACCTTCTACGCCAACCTGAAGGACCGCCGGTATCCGTCCAAGACGGTGTACCCGGGCGTGCTCGCCTTCTACGCGGAGCTGGACCGGGGGCCCGGCATCATCCCGGGCCGCGAGGGTGACCTCACCTTCGTCACCGCCCGGCCCATGGACGCGCTGGGCGTGGTGGAGAACATGACGCTGGAGACGCTGCGCGAGCACGGCGTCCCGCCGCACGCGGTGCTGTCCGGCAGCTTCGCGCACCTCATCGGCAACTCGCGCATCGCCGACAAGAAGTTCGACAACTTCCAGCGCTACGTGCGCGCCTTCCCCGAGTACGGCTTCGTCTTCGTGGGCGACAGCGGCCAGGGCGACGTGGAGTTTGGCGACCGGATGCTCGCCGCCGCGCCGCAGGCGGTGCACGCCGTCTTCATCCACGACGTGGTGGACACCCCGGAGGCCACCCGGCAGGGCTGGCGGGCCAAGCGCATCTTCTTCTTCGATACGTACGTGGGCGCCGCGGTGGAGGCCTTCGAGCGGGGCGTCATCTCCCGGGACGGCGTGGCGCGCGTGGCCCGCGCCGCCCAGGAGTCCTTCGAGGGCATCCGCTTCGACTCGCCCGGCCAGCGCGAGGCCCGGAAGCTGGAGCTGGACCGGGACCTCCAGCGCGCGGCGGCCCTCATCGTCCCGTCGAGGGCTTCGGCGGCCGCACCGGGGGCGGCGGGACGCTGACGCCCAGCTCCAGCGACAGGTCGAAGCTCAGGTCGGGCGACGACGAGCCCACCTGCTTCACCATCACCGCGAGGGTGTTCTCTCCCTGGACGAACAGGCCGGGCGAGAGCACCTCCGTCGCGACGTCGTTCTCCGCGCCGCCGGTGGCGTACCGGGTGTGCCCGAGGCTGGTCGCGTGCATGTTGCGCAGCATCACCTGCGTGCCGTTGAGGTACACCAGGACGCCGTCGTCGTAGAGCGCCCTCAGGGTGGCGCTCGTCACCGCGCCCGTCACGGTGAACTTCTTGCGGAAGTAGACGCTCGTCTGGGACGGCACGGTGCGAGGGAAGACGGTGGTCTCGTCCCCGTCTCCGTAGCCGAGCTGCCCCGCGCCGGAGGGCCAGGCGCTGTCGTCATACCCGGCCAGCTGCCAGCCTGGGCCCGGGTCCGCCCCGCTGCCGTGGTACTTCCACGTGGACTGCCACGGAATGGGGGTCTGCCGCTGCTCGCTCGCGATGGCGAAGGCCGCGTCGCTCACGTCCACCGGCGTGGCCTCACCGGCCTTGGACACCCGCACCAGGGCCCGTGACGTGGTCGCTCCGGGCACCTGCCAGGTGTACACGCCCGTGTTCGCCACCCCGGAGGCAATGGGCGTCCAGGTGGCGCCGAGGTCCGGTGACCAGGCCAGGTCCACCGTGGCGACGCTCCCGGTGCTGGCCCAGCGAAGGGGGACGGAGGCGCCGGCCAGCAGCACCTCGCCGCCGTTGGGTGACAGCATCGTCAGCGAGTCGGGCCCCGGGCCCGCCTCGCTCAGCTCCACCTCCAGGCCCAGCGCGAAGGTGAGGTCGTCGGACGTGCCGCTCACCTGCTTCACCATCGCCGCGATGACGTTCTCCCCCAGCCGGAAGGGGTTGCCCGTCAGCGGCACGTCGGCGCGGACATACTCGTTGCTCACGGAGGCGGAGGCGTAGTCCCCGAAGTCCGTCCCGTCGCCCATGTTCCGCTCGAAGACGGGGACGCCGTTGAGCCACACCGCCACGCCGTCGTCGAAGAGCGCCTCGAGGCGGGCGCGGGAGACGGCCTTGTCCAGCGTGAAGCGCTTGCGGAAGTACACCGAGGGCTGCGCCGGCGTCGTGCGCGTCAGCACCGTGCCTTCGTCCTCGTCGCCATAGCCGAGCTGGCCCGGGCCGGACTGCCAGCCCGAGTCGTCGAAGGCCGGCAGCATCCAGCCGGGACCGAGGTCCACGTTCCGGGCGTCGTACCGCCACACGTCGGAGAAGGAGATGAAGCGCCGGAGCTTCGGCGTCACGGTGGGCACCGAGACCACCTTGCCGATGGAGGGCACGCCCTTGTCGTCCACCAGGAACAGCAGGTAGGGCCCCGGGGGCGCGTCCACGTTGGTGGCCGGCGCGGTGATGGTCAGCCCGCCCTCCGTGGGTGTGTAGCTCAGGGTGAGCAGGCGCTGGCCCTGGTCCATGGAGTGGGTCACCGAGCTGAGCCCGATGAGCGTCACCTTCCGGATGGACGCCGCCTCCGGCGAGGACACGCTGAACGTCGTCCCCGGCTCCACCACACTGGGCGCGGCGGTGACGGTGGGACGGGGCCCCTTGAAGAGGTACGGCGGGGAGAAGACCTCCGCCGTGCGCACGCCCCGGCCGCCGCCGTGGAGCACCCGCCCGTCCGGAAGCAGCACCGACGTGGCGTGGTAGCCGTGGAAGTCGCGCGCGGCGGCCAGGCGGGTCCACTTCTCCGTGACGGGGTTGAACACCTCCGCGACCTTCACCGCGCCCGAGGCGGTGTTGAAGCCCGAGGCGCTGGAGCCCCCGGTGACGAGCACCGTGCCATCCGGCAGCATCGTCGCGTTGTTCTGCCGCCGGGCCTGGGACATGGCGGCCGTGTAGCGCCACGTGGGCTTCGCCTGGTTCAGGTCGATGAGCTCCGCCGTGGCAGTCGGCGGGTCTCCGCCGCCGATGATCATCACCTTCCCGTCGAAGTACACCGCCGCGCCATAGGTGCGGGCGCCGAAGAGGCTGGGGCCATGCTCGTACCAGGTGCCCGTGCCCCGCCAGTCCAGCCACATGGTGCCGCGCCGGGTGCCGGCCATGAAGAGCTTGTCGTTGGGTGCCACGAACATGCGCGGGTAGTACGGCAGGTCCCTCACCGCGGTGGTCAAATCCCGCAGCGTGTGGGCGGGGCCGCTGTCATAGACGCCCATCTGGTACACCTGCACCAGCTCGTTGCTCATCCCCGCGTCGTGCGTCTCCCCGGAGAGGATGGCCACGTCGCCGTTGGGCAGGGTGACGTTGGTGGGGTACCACCGGTTGTCGTTCATGTCCGGACCGCGGAACCACGAGTCCGTCGCGAAGTCGTAGATGCTCGTGTGGGGAAAGCCCACGTGGGACTCCACGTGCCCGCCCGTCACCAGCACCCGCCCGTCCGCCAGGAACGAGTGCCCCGCGCAGAAGATGTTGTAGTCGGGCACCGCCGCCGTCCCCAGGGCGCCCGACACCGGGTCCCACAGCAGCGGCGCCGCCTCGCCCTCGTCGAACTCGCCGAAGACGAAGACCTTGCCGTTGGGCAGCAGGTTGGCGTGCGTGGCGGACATGGGCCACGTCCCCAGGTGCGTCCACTGCCCGACTTCCGCGGGCACCTGGGCCTGGGCCAGCCCCGCCCCCATGAATATGTATGCCGAAACGAGCACCGCGAGACACCGCGATGCCCTGAAAGCTGATCCTGATGACATGGCTCCCCCTGGCGACGCCGCCCGAAGTCAGGGGGCAGAACCTGAGGGGCGTTTCGGACCCCGTCACCCGGGCCGCCAGTCGCAAGCACTGCCGGGAACTGGACGTGTCACCGCCGGGTGACCTGCCCTGTCCTCGTCACTTCACCTGCACTTCGGTGCAGTGGCCGCTCGTGGTCGGCCCGCCAACCTTCCGGACGCTCTTCATCGGGGCAACGAAGGCAGGTGCGCCTTCGTGGGGGGCAGCGGAGGCGGGTACGCCTTCGTGGGGAAGGAGCACATCAGCGTGACGGGGAGCGGGGACTGATGGAGCTCTTTCCCATCCAACTGCTGTTCATCGTGGTGCTGATGAACCGCTACATCCTCGGCCCGTTCCTGCGGCGCCTGAGAGGCCAGCGGTTCGACCGCGTGGACGACTCGTATCGGCCGCGTGTCGCCATCGTCATTCCCCTCTTCAACGAGGGCAAGGGCATCTTCCACGCCGTCCGCAGCCTGCTGGAGCAGGACTACCCCGCCGAGCTGCTGCAGATCGTCGTGGTGGACGACTGCTCCAAGGACGACAGCTTCGCCTGGGCGCTGAAGGCCGCGGAGGGGCACTCCAACGTCATGGTGCTGCGCAACCCGGAGAACATGGGCAAGCGCAAGGGCATCAACCGGGGCGTGAAGGCCGCCGTCGACGCGGAGATCATCGTCTCGGTGGACTCGGACGTGATTGTCGACAAGTCCGCCGTGCGCCAGCTGGTGCGCCGCTTCACCAGCCCGCGCATCGCCGCGGTGGGGGGCCGCACCTACGTGACGAACCGTCATCAGAACTGGATGACGCGGATGATTGAAATCAAGTTCCACTTCGCCCAGGAGTGGCTGAAGGACCTGGAGCGCAGCTTCCGGCAGGTGATGTGCCTGACGGGCTGCCTCACCGCGTACCGCCGCCACGTGCTGCTGGAGCTGGAGCCCATCCTCGAGGCGCGCTCCATCGCCGGCGTCCCCATCAAGTATGGCGAGGACCGGTTCCTCACGCGGCAGATCGTCAAGCACAACTACGAGACGGTCTACACCCTGGACGCCTTCTGCTTCACCGCCGCGCCCTACAACCTGGCCGGGTACTTCTCCCAGCAGCTGCGGTGGCGGCGCTCCAACCTGGTGGACCTGCTGGGCGGCCTGTCCCACGCGTGGCGGCTGCACCCGGTGGTGACGGTCCACTACGTGTCCCAGCTGGCGCTGCTGCTCTCCTATCCCGTGGTCATCGTGCACAACGTCCTCAACGGCGAGTTCTGGGACATCCTCGCCTTCCACTTCCTCGTCATCGGCATGCTGGGAGCCATCTACCGGTTCGAGACACGACACCTGCCGGAGGACCGCCGCGTGCATGGCGCGTGCTTCCTGCCGATGGCGCTGCTGATGCCGGTGACGTACGCGCTGTTCACCCCGCTCGCGCTGCTGACACTGGACTCGGGAAGCTGGGAGACACGGGGCAGTCCCAGCACCAACCAGGCCGAGTCGCCCGCGGACAATGGCGGTGGCCTTCCGCCCACCCATGCAGGTGAGGGCTCGCACTCATGAACCAGAGAGTCGCCAACCGCATCAACTCCATCGTGGTCGCCGCCTACAAGCTCATTGGCTCGGTGCTGCTGGCGTTGATCATGCTCGGGCTCATCTCCTTCCTCACCGTGCAGGGCTTCTTCATGGTGAACCGGAGCTGGGTGACGCCCACCGTCGTGTCTCCCACGGACCCGGAGATCCTCACGCTCAACACCCAGGTGGCCGCGCAGACGTCCGCGCGGGACCACGTGCTCGCCGAGCGGCGCACCGTGGAGAACCGCATCGCGGACGCCGAGCGCATCATCGCCTCCGAGCGCGCCTTCCAGCAGCGCTTCAAGGTGGCGCTGCGCGGTGAGCGCGCCTCGAAGGACCGGGTGGCGCGGCGGCTGTCGCAGCTGCGGCGCGAGTTCGGCGTCGCCCGGCAGGAAATCACCGAGTCCAACAAGGCCTTCTCCGGCCTGACGCGGGTGCGCACGGACGCGCTGTACGGCGCGCGCCTGCTGGAGCAGGAGGACAAGCTCACCGTCAACCACCACCTGGCGCAGATGGCGCAGAGCAACCTGTCCCTGGCGCAGAGCACGGTGGAGCTGGAGACGCGGCTGGAGTCGCTCCAGCGAGAGCTGGCCGGGCTGAACGCGGTGCACGACGGCCTGGGCAAGGATGCCACCCCCGACGGGATGACGGCGGACGTGCTGCTGCTGGAGCGCGAGTACACGCACTCCACCCTGGAGCAGTCCCGCGCGGAGGCCACGCTGAAGAGCCTGAAGGAGGACCTGAAGGCCCTGGACGAGGTGTCGCTGCGGTACGACACGCTGATTGCCTCGCTGCGCCAGTCCCCCTACCTGCGCGCCATCGAGACGGACCTGACGATTGCCTTCGTCCCGTACGAGAACCTGGTCAACGCCGAGCAGGGCACCCCGCTGTACGCCTGCGCGGCCAAGCTGTTCTGGTGCAGGGAGGTGGGGGTGATGGGCAGGGCGCTGGAGGGCGAAGTGTCCATCAAGCACCCCATCCGTCAGTACATGCTCCGGGGGGTGATGGTGGAAATCCAGCTCTCGGATACGCCTTCCGCCCGCGAGGACCTGCTGCACCTGGGCCGGCCCCCGATGCTGCTGTGATTGAACCCCGCCGTGGTGGTGGAGACCGTCTATGCGGATGAGCCTCACTTGCGCTGCGCTGCTGGCCCTGTCCGCGCGCACCGCGCTGGCGCAGGTGTCGCCTCCACCGGAGGCCCCTGCCGCGCCCCAGGTGGAGGACCGGGCCGGGGGATACTGCGACTTCGTGCGCGGCGTCGGTGACGCCGAGGCCGCGCTGGAGCTGGCACCGGAGCTGTTCGTCGGCTTCGGCGCGGTGAATGCCGGCGAGGCCGAGGGCGGCGCCGGCGCCGCGCCGCTGGGCGAGCCCAAGCTCCGGGTGACGGCCGGCGTGGGCTACGACTTCGTGGGCCTCTACCGGGGCCGGACGCTGCGCAAGCGCGCGGAGGCCGAGTGCCGCCGCCAGCGCGCCCTGTCCATGCTGGAGGCCGCGACGCGCCAGGGCAGCGGGCTGGGCGAAGAGGCCGCGCTGGAGGCTCGCGCCCGCGTCCTCCAGGACGCCCTGCCCCGGGCCGAGGAGCTGGTCAACGGCCTGCGCAACGACCTGCGCGAGGGCCGCACGACGCTGGAGGAGCTCAACGCCGTGCAGGTGCGGCTGGACAACCTGCGCGCCCTGGCCACCAGCACCGCGCTCGCCCGCGAGCGGCTGGCGGCACGGCCACGCGTCCCCGAGGGCCAGCGGCTGGACATGCTGCTGGAGGAGCTGCGCGTCGCGGACGACCAGGTGGAGGACGCCGCCGGTGGCCTGCGCCGCGCCCAGGCCTGGGAGCTGAGCCTGCGCGGCGGCTACGACGAGCTGGTCGACGTGGACCAGGACGTGCCCCTCTTCGGGCAGCTCACGCTCAGCTACAACCTGGGCCACCTGTGGCAGGGCTCCGCCAACGCCCGTGCCCGCGAGGGACGCCAGCGCGCGCTGCGCGAGGACGTGACGGGCGCGTCCCAGCGCGTCAGCGAGCTGGTAGCCGAGCTGCGCGCGCTGCAGCGGTCCGAGGAGGGGCGCCTGCGCGAGGTGTCCACGCTGGTGACGGACCTGGAGGGCCAGCTGCGCGAGGTGGAGGCCCTGCAGACGCGGGAGGTGCGGCGGTTCCGCGACTACCTGCTGCTGGAGCTGACGCGCCTGCGCGCCGAGCAGGCCTACCTGAGCGCCCACGTGCAGTCGCTGGGGACGTTCCTGGGAGCGAAGGCCCCGTGACACCGCCGCGGGGCCCACGCCACGCGCTCGCGGCCTGGGGCACCGTGGCGGGGCTGCTGGGGCTGTGCGGCACGGCGTCGAGCGTGGCGTGTGCGGACGACAGGCGCGCGCCCCCGGCTGCCTCCCGCCCCGAGGAGCGGGTGCGCGGGCGCGAGCCGGCCACGGACAAGCCACCCTCCCGGGAGCACGGCATGAAGCAGCGCGAGGAGGCACAGGCGCCCCGGGCGGAGCGCGGCGGGCCCCGGCTGGCCCACGTGCCGCTGTCCCGGCTGGAGGTGACACAGGGGCGGCTGGGCCCCGGGGAGGACGGGCGGCTCACCGTCGACGCGCCGCGCATGCGGGCGGTGGCCCCCGGCACCACCGCCACCGCCGCGGAGCTGCGCTTCACGGTGTTGGGGCCCACCCGCGAGCAGCGCGCCCTCGGCTCGGGGGCCCAGCGCCAGCAGGTGGGGCTCAAGCTGCGGGCGCTCGACGGGTGCAACCTGCTGTACGTGATGTGGCGCCTCGCGCCGAAGCCCGGCATCGTCGTCAACTACAAGCGCAACCCGGGCCAGCGCACCAGCCGCGAGTGCGGCAACGACGGCTACACCACCGTGCGCCCCAGCGCCGGCAAGCGCGTGGAGGCCCCGGCCCCGGGGACGCCGCACACGCTGCGCGCGGCGCTCGACGGCCGCACGCTGCGCGTCTGGGCGGACGACACCCTGGCCTGGGAGGGCGAGCTGCCCGACGAGGCGCTCGCTTTGGAGGGGCCGGTGGGCGTGCGCTCGGACAACGTGCGCCTGGCCCTCCAGCTCTACGCGCCCCTGCCCTGAGGGGCGCGGTGCACTCGCCCCCGGCTCAGGCGCAGGGCCCGGAGCCCGGCATGGGCGCGGCCGTCGTCTCCGGGTCCTGCTCGGGCCGCTCCGGCACCGGCTCGGCGCAGACGGTGGAGTTGTTCACCCGGCAGCGGCCGCCGTCCTGCAGGTCGAACCGCCAGCGGTGGCGCGGGCACACCAGGTAGCGGCCCTCCTCCACCCAGCCCTCGGACAGGTCGGCGCCCTGGTGCGGGCAGAAGCGCTGGACGGAGAACTTCCGCCCAGCCACCTCCACCACGGTGCGCTCGCGCCGGGCCTCCGTGGCGCGGATGCCCTCGCAGAACTCGCGCATGTCCTCGATCTCCACGCCCAGGAAGCCGTGGAGCACGGGCTCGTACACGTCCGGGTTGCGGCTCAGCCGCAGGCGGAAGGACAGCAGGAAGTCCTCCCAGTTGAGCTTGCGGTCCAGCACCCGGACGATGTCCGCCGCGCTCACCTTCAGGGTGTAGCGCGTCGTCTCGCGAAGCTCCGGCACCACGTCCACCCGGCGGCCCTTGAAGTCCACGCGCAGCAGCCGGGTCGGCAGCTCCGTCAGCTCCACGTACAGCGGCATGCCCACCCGGCCGTGCAGGTCCAACAGGTCCAGCTTGCGCTGCAGCTCCACGCGCAGCCGCTCGTGGATTTCATCCACCTCCGCGCGCAGCAGGTTGCGCCGCCGCTCGCGGAAGAGGTGCTCCTGCGCCGCCGCGTAGTCGCGCAGGTACTGCGCCAGGTTCTCCGGCGTCACCCGTTCCGGCGACAGCGTGGGGAACTCCAGCGTGCGCACGTCCAGCACGTCCCCGGGCATGGGCTCCAGGTACTTCGTCGCCGCGTCCGGCAGCCGCTGCTTCATGAAGTCGAAGAGCTGCGTCGCGTTCGGGAAGATGTTCACCTTCTCGAAGTTGAGGTGGAACAGCGCCGGGTCCAGGAAGCACGCCGGCCCCGCGGCGGCGATATAGGCCCGCGGCTGCACCAGCTCGAGCGCCCGCGCCACCGCCTCGAACTTGCTCTCCCGCTTCTTGAGCGAGATGGCCGCGTACGCGTCCGGCGTGTACTCGTAGCAGGTGGGGTGCCAGATGGCGCCGGAGAACTGGGCGGAGAACACGTCGATGGGCCCCTCCTCCGCGACGATGCGCGCCATCTGGTCATGGAGCTTGCAGTCGTTGAGGTTGAGGAAGCACTGGTCGTCCCCGCGCACCATCACCGCGGAGTCCCGGTTGGTGCCCTGCTCGGACACGAACAGCTTGATGTAGCCGCCCTTGATGGGGACCTCGCGCCCGTCCTCGCAGGCGATGACGCGCTTGCAGCCATACTTCCCGAAGACGTCCTGCAGCTCCGAGCGGTGGAAGCGAGGCACCAGCACCGTGAAGTCCCGCCGCTGAACCGTGGCGAGGAAGTCCGGGTCGAAGTGGTCCTTGTGCTCGTGGCTGATGTAGAGGAACCGCTCCTTGCCCGGGGTCTCCAGCTTCTCGCGCACCAGGGGAGCCAGGTGGTGGTTGCGAGGAAGCTGCATCCACGCCGAGTCGAAGGCACCTCGCGGGGTGAGCCACGGATCCATCACCACGATGGCCCCCGCGGTCTCCACGACGAAGCCGGCGTGGCCCAGGAACGTGATCTGCATGGAAGTCTTCCCCTTCGAACTGGAGTCAGGGCGGCGGTGCGCCGCCCCGGGCGAAAGCCGGCGACTTGCACGTCGGCGCGGCAAGGCTGCGAACCGTAACTCACGCCTGCCACCTGCACCCGGGTCCCTTCGGCCCGTCCTTCAGCGGACGCCCTGCGCGTCCTCGGTGGAACAACGGGGGCGCGGCGAGCCTTCGCGCTCCGCGCCCCCGTTCACCGCGGGACGGTGGCCACGCCCTCGTGACGAGGGCGCTGCCGACTCACCCGGCCACTACGGCTGGATTTCGCGGACGGACAGCCACTTGAAGTCCACGTCGCTGGCGTTGTCCCAGCGGAACACGGCGATGGGGCCGCCCCAGGTAATCGGCATGGCGCCGGTGCCGCCGCCGCAGTGCTGGGCGTCACCACCCCAGGCGCCTGCGTCCTCGAAGTTGTGGACCTTCTTCCAGGTGACCTTGTCGGCGTTCTCGTTGACGTACAGCTCCAGCTTCACGGACTCCTTGCCGTTGGAGCCGGCGTTGCGCATCACCGCCTTGAAGCCCACCCAGCGGCCCTTGAGCGGCGTGGTGGCGGGCCGGTAGTCCGCCTGCTCGTAGGAGACGTGCCACGTCTCCTTCTGCCAGCGGGCGCGGCCGTCGTAGTGCAGGCCGCCCTTGTAGCTGCTGCCCTCGCAGCCGGACTGGTCGTCGTTGTGCTTGCCGCCCCGCGCGTACCAGTCGAAGTTGTCCGAGCCATCCGACGCGGCGTTCAGCTTCACGAAGCCCGTCATCTCCACGTTCTTCCAGTCGTTCGGCGCCTGCATGTAGCCGCGGCTGGCCAGGATGTCCCGGTCATACGTGGGAATCTTCGAGGCGCTGTAGCCCGTGGACGTGAAGACGGACATGCGCACCTGGCTGCTCTTCATCTTCCAGGAGCCATCCGCGTTCTTGGTGATGGTGTCCTGCGGGTCGAAGCGCTTGTCCGTGCTCGGATTGGCGGACAGGTACCACTCCTCGCCCCCGGCCACGCTCGGGTACAGCTTCGTCACGCCGAACGCGTCCATGCCGGGCTGCTGCGGGGCCGGAGTCGGAGCGGAGGGCGTCGTCGGGGCGGGAGGATTCGGAGCGGGCTGCTCCGGCTGGGGCTGCGGCGGCGTAGGAACTGGAGTCGTCGGCTGCTCGGGCTCCTCGGGGGTCGGCTCGGGCGTCGGCTGGGCCACGACAGGGGGCTCGGCCAGGGAAGGGGTCGGGAGCTGCGGCTGTTCAACAGGCGGTTCGACAGCGCCTGGCGCGGTGGCTCCTTCGTTACCAGAGTTGTCGCAGCCCGAGGCGGCAGCCAGTGCGAAGAGGGCGCCAAGCGTCGAGGCGAGAAAGCGGTTACGGATCAAAGTCGGGTCCTTGCTGCTTCGTGGGGCCATGAGAGTGAACGGGGCCGCGGACGCCAATCGCCCGGCGACCTCCTGGACGCGCCCTCGGACCGGGAGGCCGTAGCTGCCTCGGGGACGGAACGCCTGGCTGGTCTCGATGGCCCGGTAACTGTTCAGTCCAACCGGGACGGTGCTGAACCCATCGTTTCACTCAACATTTCCCAGGGCTTGCGCAGGCATGGAGACGCCCCGCCGCACCCCTGCCACCAGAGGGACGGGGGCTTCAGGCGCCCTGACCCATCGGTTTTTCCAAAGAGACTCAACCGTAATCTCTATTTGTCGAAGAGAGGCCCGGCTCTTATCTCGGAGGCTCTATGGAAACCTTACATACCGTTGGCAGTCCGGCCCTGTGGGGCGGCTTCATCGCCTTCGTCATCGCGATGCTGGCCCTGGACCTGGGCGTCTTCCACCGGCACGCCCATGTGGTGAAGTTCAAGGAGGCGTTGGGCTGGAGCGTGGTGTGGATCAGCATGGCGCTCCTCTTCAACGTCGGCATCTGGTGGAAGTTCGGGTCCGAGTTGGGGGTGCAGTTCCTCACCGGCTACCTCATCGAGAAGTCGCTCTCCGTCGACAACATCTTCGTCTTCGTCGTCATCTTCTCCGCGCTGCGCATCCCCGCGCTCTACCAGCACCGCGTCCTCTTCTGGGGCATCCTCAGCGCGCTGGTGCTGCGCGCCATCATGATCTTCGCGGGCGTGGCGATGCTGGAGCGTTTCCACTGGCTCATCTACGTCTTCGGCGCCTTCCTCATCCTCACCGGCGTGAAGCTCTTCCTGCAGCGCAACAAGGAGGACCACCCGGAGGATGGCTGGCTGATGAAGTTCGCCCGCCGCACCATCCCCTCCACGCAGGAGTTCGACGGGCATCACTTCTTCAAGAAGGAGAACGCGCGCTGGCTGGCGACGCCGCTGTTCATGGCGCTGCTGCTGGTGGAAGCGTCGGACGTCATCTTCGCGCTCGACTCCATCCCCGCCATCTTCGCCGTGACGCGAGACCCGTTCATCGTCTTCACGTCGAACATCTTCGCCATCCTCGGCCTGCGCTCCATGTTCTTCCTGCTGGCCGGCGCGGTGGAGAAGTTCAGCTACCTGAAGGTGGGCTTGTCGGGCGTCCTCATCTTCGTCGGCGTGAAGATGGCCATCGTCGACGTGGTGAAGATTCCCCCGTTCGTGTCCCTGGGCGTCATCGCCGCCATGCTGGCCGCCAGCATCGTGGCCTCGCTCATCAAGAACCGGAACACGCCGCCGGTGCCCTCCGTCACCGCGGCGGGCCAGGACCTGAGCAAGCCGTCCAAGGCCTGACGCCCGCTCAAGAGGCGGAAGCGCGGGACTGCAACACGAAGTCCTGCCAGGCGCGCAGCGCCTCCTCGAAGTCCTCCAGGGGGAGGTGCTGCGTGCGCCCGGGAATGGCGTGCTCGGTGCGCAGGGACGCCCGCACGTGGGTGAGCTCCACGCTCCAGCACTCCCCGGGCACCTCCCACACCCCGCCGCGGCCGGTGCGGAACTCGTGGACGAGCGCGAGCAGCCGCTCCGCGGTGCCCGTGCCCGGCTGGACCTCCTCGGAGAGGTAGGCCGCCAGGACGTCGTTCGGGGGCGGGGCATGGACCACGATGCCCCCCCGCGGCTCCCAAGTGAATCTCAGATTCCTCGTCGGCACGCACCCACGGTGACATGCACATCCACGCCTTCAAATCCGCGCGCGGACGAGGCTGGAAGTAGTGAACAATACGAGGCCGGAAAAGGAAGAGGCCGTGAGCCCTGGGTTTCATCCCGGACTCACGGCCTCTTCGAAGTGGGCGCAGCAGGGTTTGAACCTGCGACCCCTGCCGTGTGAAGGCAGTGCTCTACCGCTGAGCTATACGCCCGTTTGCCGCATGCGCTGTGCTGCGGCGCCGTGACGAACGCGGGGGTAAATGCCATCCGCCCGCGCAGGTGTCAACGCAATTTCGTTCACAGCCCGTCCAGCTTCTCCTCCAACTCACGCAGCCTTCGCTTGAGTCCTGACAGCTGCTTTCCCAGCGACTTGAACTCGCTGCGGGGGGCGAAGTTGAAGGCCTTCATCAGCTCCTCCTGCCCCCGGTCGAGGGCCTGCTTGCCCCGCTGGACCTTCCCGATGGCGTTGGCGATGGCCATTGCGCGCTTCTCGTCGGCCATGAGCTTCTCCACGGCCTTGCCGGACATGCCCAGCGCCTGCTTCTTCAGCTCGTCGGTGATTCCCATGTGCCCTCCCCCCGCTCACGGCTCGTCGAGGTACTGCGTCTGCAGCCTGGCGAAGACGCGGTCGGCGATGCCCTTGTACTTCATCCGCTCGATGAGGGGCTGCAGGTCACCCTTCATGGAGATGCGGCGCTTGAGCACCGCCTCCACGGGGTCCAGCGTGCCCTTCAAGAGCTGCTTCCAGACGGTGTACGGGGCGCGCGCCAGGTAGACGGGCTCCAGCTCGTCCAGGTCATCCGGGTCCGCCAGCACGCGGGCCTTCTGGATGCGGCAGTCGCCGGGGACGACGTGCACGACGAAGGGCTTGTCCAGCTTGCCCGGCTCGGCCTCGACGATGGCCCCGAAGTCGCCCGTCCAGCCCTTGCCGGCCACGGCGCACTCGGGGTCCTCATTGGTGAGGCGCACGGCCTCGTCCAACCACTCCTTCGACGGGAACTTCGGCATCTCGACTCCCTAGCTCCTGCGGAAGATGCTCCCGAGCTTGGAGAGGAGCCCTCCGTTGTCGCTGGCGTTGCTGGGGCTGGGCCCCGGCTGCGCGCTGCGGGCCGCCTCCAGGAGCGCCTTCTTCAGCTGCTCGGGGGTGTCACGCGTGGCCAGGTCCACCTTGCGCATGCCGCTGGCCTCTTCCACCGTCACCTGGAGCAGACACTCCTCGGTGAGGCGGAAGTCGATCTTCCGGCCCGCGGCGGCGGCGGGGACTCGCACCGTGCCCAGGTACTCGTTGTCCACGATGAGGTCGCTGTCGCCCTGGTAGATGTCCAGCTCGATGAAGGGCGAGCCCGGCTCCTTCGGCGGAGGCAGGCGGAAGCTCTTCACCAGGGGGATGAGCGAGTTCTTCTCGATGATGCGCTTCACGCGGCCGTTGGGCATCGCGTAGCCGATGGGCATGGACAGCGCGTCCAGCAGCGTCACCGCGTCGATGCTGCCCAGCGAGTCGCCCAGCAGCGCCGCGCCCAGCGCCACGCACTCGTCCGGGTGGACGCCCTTGCGCGGGGCCTTGCCGAAGTGCGCTTGAATCTTCTGCTGCACCAGGGGCATGCGGCTCTGGCCGCCCACCAGGATGATCTCGTCGATCTCCGAGCGGGCAATGCCCTTTTCCTCCAGCACCCGGTCGCAGATGTCGAACGTCCGGTCCACCAGGTCGCCGGTGAGGCTGTTGAGGAACTCGCGCGTCAGCGGGATGCGCAGGTCCAACGGCTTGCCCTTGCGCTCGTCGATGAAGGGCAGGTCGATGACGACGTTGGGGATCAGCGTGAGGTCGATCTTCGCCGCTTCCGCCGCGTTCTTGATGCGCTGGAGGGCGATGGGGTTCTCGATGATGTCCGACTTCGTCTCCTCGCGGAACCGCTCGAGCACGTACTCCACGATGCGGTTGTCGAAGTCGGTGCCGCCCAGGAAGGTGTCGCCGCCGGTGGCGAGGACCTCGAAGACGTTGCCGGCCAGGTGCAGCACGGACACGTCGAAGGTGCCGCCGCCCAGGTCATAGACGAGGACCTTCTGATCCAGCCCGCGGTTGAAGCCGTACGCCAGCGCCGCGGCGGTGGGCTCGTTGACGATGCGCTTCACGTCGAAGCCGGCCAGCCTCCCGGCCTCCTTCACCGCGTTGCGCTGGTTGTCGTTGTAGTAGGCCGGGACGGAGATGACCGCCGCGTCGATGGGGCCCCCGAGGAACTGCTCGGCGATGGTCTTCACCTGGCCCAGCACGAAGCTGGACACCTGTGGCAGCGAGTACAGCTTGCCGCCCAGCATCACCGCCGCGTCCCCGTTGGGGCCCTCGACGATGTCGTACGGGTAGTACCCGCGCAGGTCTTCGACGACCTTGGAGTTGTACTTCCGCCCGATGAGCCGCTTGGTCCCCCAGAGCGTGTTCTTGGGGTTGGTGACCATCTGGTCCTTGGCCACCCCGCCCACCATCAGGTCCCCGCGGGCCGACAGGGCGACCACGGACGGCAGGGTCAGGTTGCCGCGGTCCGTGGGGACGATCTTCGGGATGCGGTTCCGCACGGAGGCCACCAACGTGTTGGTGGTGCCCAGGTCAATCCCGACGATGCGAGGTCTGTCCGCCATGAAGTTCGGGGGTGGGAACCAGAAGGAGGCGCCCTGACCTCACTGTCTATCACGTCGCGGGTGCGCGTGCGCGTTTCTGGGCGTCCGCCTCACTCCTCCCATTCCGTTCCGGGCGGCAGGACCCCGGCCGGCCCCAGGGCTCGCTCCTCGGGAGGTGGGACTCCTGGTGCTGCCTCCTGGCCTGCTCCCCGGGCGGCCTCGGGAGCGTCATCCGGTGGCGTTTCCACCGTCGACAGAACGAGCCGGTCGAAGGGGGCGTCGTCCCCGCCGGGCAGCTCCTCGATGAAGCGGGAGACGCGCAGGAGGATGCGCTCCCCTTCCCTCGGCTGGACGGTCAGGGGGTACACCAGCGCCAGCTCGTCCCGGGCGCGCGTCATGGCCACGTAGAAGAGCCGCCGCTCCTCCTCTTCGTCGGCGGGCAGGCGGGAGGCCAATGAGAGGGGGAAGCGGCCATCCGCCAGCCAGAGGACGAAGACGGCCCGCCATTCCAGCCCCTTGGCCTGGTGCACGGTGGACAGCGTCAGGTACTCGTCCGGCGCGTCGGCCCCGAGGGCCTGATCCGCGGTGAACTCCGCCACCAGGGCGATCTCCGACAGGAACCGGGGCAGGTCCTCGAAGCGGCTGGCGAACTCGGCCAGCTGGCGGATGTCCTCCTCCCGGCGCTCCTCGGCGGAGAACTCCGCCTGGAGGTACTCCGCATACCCGCCCGCCAGCACGTCCTCGATGAGCGCACCCGGAGTGCGGGCGCCCTCCGGCCGGGTGAGCCGACCCATCAGGTCCGAGAACCGCTGGAAGCCCTTCTGGGCCTTGCGGGGCAGGTGTGCCCGGACGTCGGCATGGGCCAGCCCCTCGGCGATGGGGGTGCCCTCCGGCAGTGAGCGCAGGGTCGTCCACAGGTGCTCGGTCGTCGCCGGCCCCACCCCGGGCACCCGCCGCACCACCCGCTTGAAGGCGAGCTCGTCCGCGGGGTTGTTCACCAGCCGCAGGTGGGCGAGCACGTCCTTGATGTGGGACTGCTCGAAGAAGCGCACCCCGGAGCGCACCCGGAACGGGACGCCCCGGCGGGCCAGCTCCAACTGCAGCTCCAGGGAGTGGCTGTGGGCCCGATAGAGGACGGCCATGGCCTCCAGGGACAGGCCCTCGTCGCGCAGCTCCAGGATGCGCTGGGCGACGAAGGCGGCCTGCTCGGCGGCGTCCTTCGTGGCGACGACGACGGGCGCGACGCCGGAGGGGCGCGCGGCGGTGAGCTCCTTGGGGAACTGCTTCTCGTTGCGGGAGATGGACGCGTTGGCCAGGCGCAAGATCTCCGGCGTGGAGCGGTAGTTGCGCGTGAGGGTGAAGACGGCGCAGCCGGGGTAGCGCTCCGGGAAGCCGATGATGTTGGTGAAGTCCGCGCCGCGGAAGCTGTAGATGGACTGGCAGTCGTCGCCCACCACCATCAAATCCTTGCGCTCTCCGGCGAGCAGGTCCACCAGGTCGCCCTGGAGCCGGTTGGTGTCCTGGAACTCGTCCACCAGGACGCAGCGGAAGCGCTCGGTGAGCTGCGCGCGGATCTCCGGGCGCTCGGTGAGCAGCCGCTTGAGGTGGCGCAAGAGGTCGTCGAAGTCCATCAGGTGCATCTGCGCCTTGCGCTGCTGGTAGCGCGCGGCGGTGGCCAGCACCTCGGGGGCCAGCGGGAGGAACTGGGGGCGGCGGTCCACCAGCACCTCGGAGACGGCCTGCTGGAGGTTGGTGGCCATGGACACCAGGTCCAGCACCAGCTCCGGGCGGGGGAAGCGCTTGTCGCTCTTGAGCTTGCGCTCGGCGATGCACGTCACCATCAGGTCGCGCGCGTCCTCGCGGTCCAACACGGTGAAGTTGGTGGAGAAGCCCAGCGCTCCCGCGTGCTGGCGCAGCAGCACGTGCGCGGCATGGTGGAACGTGCCGCCGAGGATGCGCTTCACGTCCGCGAACGAGCCGGCCAGCTCCTCCACCCGCCGCGTCATCTCGCGCGCGGCCTTGTTGGTGAACGTGAGGAGGAGGATTCCCTCCGGTGGCACGCCCCGCTCCAGGAGGCGGGCCACGCGGAAGGTGAGCGTGCGCGTCTTGCCGGAGCCCGCGCCGGCGATGACCAGCACCGGCCCCTCCCCCGCCTCCACCGCCTGGAGCTGCTCCTCGTTGAGCAGCGCGGCATAGTCGATGCGCGACGAGGGCTTCGCCGGGGCGACCTTGAGCGTGTAGGGGCGCGTGGCCATGGGGCGGGGAACTCTAACCGCCCCGCCCTTCCCGGACACCCTGATCCGGGTGGATCAGGGCGTGGGCTTCAGCGCCGTCAGCCGGGCGGACGCGGCGTCGCGGACCTGGGGGGACGGGTCCCGCTCCCTCGCCAGCTCGAGCAACAGCCGCCCCACCTGCGGCAGCTTCGTACCCACCGACTCCAGCGCGGCCGTGCGCTCCTTCACCGCGTTGTCCAGCCGCTCGCGCACGCCCTGATCCGCGCAGGTGCGCACGCCGGGGCTCTGCTCGCGCAGCAGCAGCTCCGCGTCCGCCAGGCGTGCCTCGGCCAGCCGCTTCGCCTCCTCCGCCCGGCGCTCGAACTCGGCCAGGTCCTCGGAGAACTCGGTGGTGGCCTTGCGCGCGCGGGCGATGGCGTCGCTGGCGAAGCGGGCGTTGACGGCCGCCGCGCACAGCTGGCGCGCGGAGGCCAGGGGCATGCGGCCCCCGGGCGTCGGCGTCTCCTCGCGAGCCACCTCCAGCGCCCACAGCGCGAGCTGCCGCGCCGCCACCGCCGCGGAGAAGGGCTGGCGCCGCTCCTCGCGGATCTGCACCCAGCGGCGCAGCACCACCGGGTCGGGCGCGCCACCCTCGAAGGCACGCTGGTACTCGGTGGAGGCCTGGGCGAGCTGGCCGGACAGGTCCAGCAGCGCCGCCACGGTGAGGTACAGCTCGGCGCTGCTCGCGCGCTCGCGCAGGGCCTCCAGGCGCGAGGCCACCTCGTACTCCGCCACCGGGCGTGGCAGCGCGGCGAGCACCGTGCGCAGCGACTCCAGCGCGTGCTGGCGGATCAGCGGGTTGCGCGCGGAGCGCAGCGCGTCCAGCAGCGGATCCAACGTGCGCACGGAGACGTGCTGCCCCAGCTCCTCCGCCGCCTGCCAGCGGTCCAGCGCGTCCGGGGCCACCAGGGCGCGCTTCAGGTCGTCGAGGTCTCTCAGGTAGTGGCCCACGTGCGAGGCGCGGGCGAGCGGCTCCGGGCGGGCCAGGGCGGCGCGCTCGGCGCGGGCGTGGGCCAGGCGCTCGGGGAAGCGGGTCAGCTTCGGGCCCAGCGGATGGGCCTTCACGCGCGCCTCCGCCTCATCCACGAGCCCGGAGACCAGCAGGCCCTCCACCTCCAGCTCCAGCAGCAGGGCGCGCGCCTCCTCGCGGTGCGCGCCGGCCGGGAAGTCCCGCAGGTACGCGAAGAGCTTCGTCGCGCCCGACGCCTTCGCCTGCTCGAAGGACTGGCCGTCCAGCCGCGACTCGACCTCCAGGCGGCGTGGATCATCCGGCGACTCGCGCAGGTAGTCCGCCAGCTTCCGGGGGTCCTTCGTGGTGGCCATCTCGTGCGCCTCCGCCTCGGCCAGCAGGCGCTTCGCCTCGTCGCGCTGCGCGCCGTCCGGGTGCTCCTGGAGGAACTGGCGCCACGCGGTGACGGTGTTCGTCTCCTTCGTGGCGTTGAAGCGCAGGCCCTCCAGCAGCGTCTTCGCGGTGCGCGCCTGCGCGGCCTCCGGGTACGTCTCCAGGAAGCGCTTGTAGGCAATCACCGTGTGCAGCCGCTTCGCCTCCCCGAACTCCAGCTCCTCCAGCCGCGCCTCGGCGGCGTCGGTGTCCGGGTGCGTGGGGTTCTCCCGCAGGAAGTCACGGTACGCCTCCACCGTGTCCGTGCGCGCCGCACGGTCATAGGGCGACGTGAGGCAGCCGGTGGCCAGCAGCAGGACGGTGAGGGCTCGACGAAGGGGGGCCATTCACCCTCAGCCATACCGCACCCGGGCCCACCCGGAAACCCAAGGCCCTACGGACGGTTGCCTGGGTAGGTTTTTTGACGACACCCCACACCCGACGGACGATGGACGCCTCATGCCGCTACAGGGAGGTCGCTCCATGAGGCAGTTCGCACTGACAGGAATCCTCGCGGTGCTGGCGACGGGCTGCGCCACGACGGGCGCTCCCCTGGAGCCCTGGCTGGACTCGTACAGCCTCCGCTACCGCTCCGCCTCCCCGCCCGCCTTCCCGCGAGAGTCGCTCTCCAGCCCCGTGGCCACCGGGACGAAGAAGGCCCCTGCCCCCCGCGCCGCCGTGGCCTCGCGCGAGTCGCCGGCCAGGGCGAAGGCGGCCGGCCGCGCCACGAAGCCCCGCGCCGACGTCACCCCCGCGCGCGCCACGCCGGCCCCGCGCCCCCTCTCCCCGTCCACCGAGGCCCGGGCGACGGTGCTCTCCACGGCGCGCTCGCTGGTGGGCAAGGCCCAGGTCACCCTCGACGGGCGGAAGTACCCCTCCGACTGCACCGGGCTCATCGAGGGCGTCTATGCCCGGGCCGGCGTCACCTTCCGGGGCACGCTCAAGCCCGGCGACAACGGCGTCACCGCCATGTACCGCCATGCCCGCGCGAAGGGGCGCGTGTACACGGAGGGCCGCCCCGTCCCCGGCGACCTGGTGTTCTTCCGCGAGACGTACGACCAGAACCGGGACGGCCGCCGCAACGACGGGCTCACCCACGTGGGCATCGTCGACGACGTGGCCGCGGATGGCACCGTCACCGTCATCCACCGCGTGCGCCGCGGCGTCGTGCGCTACCGGATGAACCTGGACCGGCCGAACCTGGCCAGGGATCCGAAGACGGGCCAGGTGCTCAACGACCTGCTGCGCCACGCCGGCCCGAACCGCGAGCCCGTGCTCACCGGCCAGCTCTTCGCGGCCTTCGGCAGCGTGCTGCCCACGGGCCCGGCGAAGTCCAAGCCGGTGCCGGTGGCCCTGCGCTGAACGCGAAGGCCCCTCGACTCCAGCAGGGAGTCGAAGGGCCGGGTGTGTCCTACGAAGGCCGCGGCTCAGGCGCGCGCGGTGCGGTCCCAGGCGGCGCGCTGCGTGTTGCGCAGGAAGCGCCAGAAGCCCACGACGATGGCCAGGTTCATGGTGACGAAGTAGTAGGCCACCGAGGCCACCCGCTTCGACATGCCGCGCTTGAGCACCCCCACCTTCCCCAGGTACGCCAGCGCGTAGAAGAGCGCCTGCCCGAAGAGGGTGAAGCGGTAGAACATGCTGTCGAGCAGGAACACGTTGGCCACCAGCGCCACGCCCATCAGCGCGGGAGCGCACCAGCGCAGCAGCTTGTGGGACCAGAAGGCGAACGCGGGGAACCCCGCCGTCGGCAGCAGCAGGCCCGGCACCATGCGCAGGCTCTGGAAGTTGCCCGCGGCGATGCGCGCCCGGCGGCCGAACTCCTTGCCGTAGTCCTCCGTCGTCTCCTCGTGGGCGACGGCCTGCTCCTCGTAGACGACCTTGTAGCCCTTCTCCAGGATGCGCAGCGGAATCACGAAGTCGTCGACGATGGTGGACGGAGGCAGCGCAGTGAAGAGGGAGCGCCGGATGGCGTACAGGCCGCCGTTGGCCCCCACCACCGCGCCGCGCCGCCCCTCGTACATCTTGATGAGCGACTCATAGTTCCAGTACGCGCTCTCCTCGTAGTCCTGCTTCGTCGGGTTGTAGAGCCGGAGCTTCCCGCAGACGGCGCCGACCTCCGGGTCGTCGAAGTGGCGCACCAGCCGCTCGATGGCCTCGGGCTCGATCATCGTGTTCGCGTCCGAGAGGACCACGATGTCGCCCTTCGCCATGGGGATGCAGCGGTTGAGCACCGTCGTCTTGCCGGCGCGCGGCGCCGGAGACAGGCGCACCCGCGGATCCGAGCACTGGCGGACGATGTCATCCGTCCCGTCCGACGAGCCGTCCGAGCCGATGACCAGCTCGAACTTCTCCGCCGGGTACTTCAGCGCGAGGCTGTTCTCCAGCTTCTGCTGGATGCACGACGCCTCGTTGTAGGCGGCCACCACCAGGCTCACCGAGCTCACCGGCCCGGCCTTGCGCGCCTCCTGCCTGGCCGCTCGTCCACTGCCACCCCGCATCCCCCGGATGTTCTGGAGCACCTGCGCCGCCCCCTCCAGCGCGAACAGGCTCAGCGGGTATAGAAAATACGTGTGCGCAAGCAGCAGCGCGGCACACCAGAAGAAGACCTCCGCCATCGACCATGCCTCCCCGAGACCCAGTCCTCGGACCCGCACGGGGGCTAAGCAGGAGGCGTGCCATCCTGGCGGCGTCGAATCCGCCCGCAATCCCTTCGAGCGGGGATGGATCAGGCCGTGAGGGACTGGACTTTCTCCAGCCCGTGGGCCCCGGGGGACGGTCGTCGTTTCAGGGCCGCGCGGCGTTCGCGTCGAGCTGGGCGAGCAGCTTCTTGGCCAGCTGGTGGTTGGGGTTGAGCGCCTGCACGTCGTCCAGCAGCGAACGGGCGGAGACCGGATCATTCAGCCGGAGCGCCACGCGGGCGCCCAGGACGTAGGCGCGCAGCAGCGTGCGGTCTTCCTGGCGGAGCGCCTCCAGCTCCTTGGAGATCTCCGCGAGCGACTCCGGCGGCGAGCCGGAGCTGAGTGCGTACTCGGCGCGGGCCAGCGTGCTCCACGTCCTGGAGGCACCCTCCACGTTGCGCAGCCGCTCGGCCAGCCCCAGGGCATCCGGGGCCATGCTCACGCCGGCATGGACGGCACGCGCCTTCACGCGGGCCACCAGGGCCGGGGCCGGCTCGACCTCGGGCGCACTGCCCAGCGCGGCGACCTGCGTCTCCAGCTCCTTGCGCAGCGCGTCCGACTCGGTGCGCAGGGGGGCCGCCTCTCTGGCGACCTCCTCCAGCGCCTTGTTGAGATCCTCCATGCGGCGCCTGCGCTCGGCGAGGTCGCGGTCCTCGCGGGCTTCCTTCTGCTGGAGCTGCAGGGCGTTGGTCCGGCTCCGGAGCCGCTCGGCGTCCGCCTGGAGGTCGGAGAGCCGCAGCGACAGCGCCACCACCAGCTCGGCCTGGGCCTCGGTGTACTTCGGGTGCGCGGCGGTCAGGGCGCGCAGGCGCTGGACGGCCTGGTCGCGCGAGGCTGAATCATCCCGGCGGAGCAGCACCGCCGCCCGGTCCTTGTCCTCCACCGCCTCGGCTGGCATGTCCGCGTTCCGGTCGCGCCAGGCGGGGTAGGCCAGCACGGCCGTCAGCACCAGGCCCGCCGCCACGGCCACCATCACCAGGAGGCGGTCGCGACGGGGGCCCGCCTGCACCACCAGCTCTCCGTCCAGGGACGACTCACGGCTCGCCGCGAGCAACTCCGGCGGCAGCTCCACCGGGGCGCGGCGGGGGGACGTCACGGGGCCGGGGACTGGCTCGACGTTGCCCTGCCCTCGCGAGGACGGGCCGAAGGGAACGAGGGTGTCGTTGCCCACGGGCTCGGGAGCCTCGGGGGGCAGCCGGATGCCGGCGTCCTGTCCGGGCGAAGCGGCAGCCGCGCCGAAGAGGGCCGTGCGGCCGATGACGGGGCTCTGCGGGGACGTACCCGGCGCGTCCGAGGCTCGCGGCGGGACGACCGAAGGGGGCGCGTCCTGCCAGGGCACGGGGCTGGACGACGGGGGCGTGGCGCCGGGCTGGGCGGGCACGGCACCGAACGTCTGGGTCCGGCCGATGGGCGCGGGGGCATCGGCCGGGGGGACGGCACCGAACGTCTGGGTGGTATTGCCTGGCGAAGTCGAGCCCCCGGCGGGGGCCGGACTGGAGGGCTGGGACGCAGTGCCCCGGAAGGCCCCGCTGGAAGTCCGGGCCGTGCCGCCGGGAGCCGAAGCCGACACGGCGCCAAACGTCTGGGTCGTGTTGCCCGGGGCCGAGGCGGGAACGGCGCCGAAGGTCTGCGTCGCGTTGCCAGGAACGGCTGCACCGTGCGGAGGCACCGCGCCGAACGTCTGCGTTGCATTCCCCGGTGCCGCTGCGCCGTGCGGCGGCACCGCGCCGAACGTCTGCGTTGCGTTCCCCGGAATCGATGCGCCCTGCGGCGGCACTGCCCCGAACGTCTGGGTCGCGTTGCCCGGAACTGCTCCGAAGCTCTGCGTCGCGTTGCCAGAAGCCGCCGTCGACACAGCTCCGAACGTCTGCGTCGCGTTGCCCGGAACGGCTGCGCCGTGCGGAGGCACCGCCCCGAACGTCTGCGTCGCATTGCCCGGAGCGGACGCACCCTGCGGAGGCACCGCGCCGAACGTCTGCGTCGCATTACCCGGAGCGGACGCACCCTGCGGAGGCACCGCGCCGAACGTCTGCGTCGCATTACCCGGAGCGGACGCACCCTGCGGAGGCACCGCCCCGAACACCTGCGTCGAACTCCCCGGAGCAGACGCCCCCAGTGCCGGCACCGCGCCGAACGTCCGCGTCACGCCCACGGGCGGGATGGCAGGCGGCGGCGGAACGGCACCGAAGGCCTGCGTCGTATTGGGCACGGGCGTGGAGGTGCCCAGCGCGGGATTGGGATGCGGTCCCGAGCCGAAGAGCTGCGTGGACTTCAGCCCCGATTGCGCCCCGCCGAAGATCTGCGTGGAATGCGTGCCCGCGGAGGCTCCGCCGGACGCGCCGCCAGTCGCCGCCGAGGCGGGACGCGGCGCCGGAGTCGCACCGGGGGGCGCGGCCATGAACACGTGACCACAGCGCGTGCACTGGACCGACGCGCCTCCCGGAGGAAGCAGGCGGGGGTCGAGGACGTACTGCATCGAGCACTGAGGGCAGGAGATCTGCACCCGCCGTGCTTACCACACGGGCCCGGCGTCGGAAGGGGCTCCCAGTGCCGTGGCCGCCTGGAGGGTCTGCAACTTGGCAGCGCCGACCCCGGGGACGGCGTCGACCTGCTCCCAGCTCTCGAATCCCCCACCCTCCTCCCGGGCCTCGACGAGTCGCCGAGCCAGCGAGGGCCCTACGCCCGGCAGGAGGGCAAGCTCCTCCGAGGTGGCGGTGTTGAGGTCCAGCCGGCGTCCGAGCGCCAGGGCCTGCGCCCCGGAGGGAGCAAGTCCGTCCCCGCAGGTGGCAATGCCGTCCGGGCCCATCCGCACCGCCTCGGGAGGACAGTCCAGCGCCGGAGCGGAGTCGGGCCAGCGCAGGCGGGCCACGACTCCCAGTCCCATCAACCCCAGCGCGGCGACGGCGAGCGCGGCGGTGCGACCCGCCACGAACTCAGACCTTCTCGCCCATGAGGGCGGCCGTCTCCGAGACGGTGGCCACACCCTCTGGAGGCAGGGGCTGATCCAGCCCGAACGCGGTGTGCAGGGCGCGCACGGCCAGCTCCGTGTACTTGGAGTGTACCACGCACGACACCTTGATCTCCGACGTGGAGATCATCTGGATGTTGATGCCCTCGGCGGACAGCGCCTGGAACATCCGGGCCGCGACGCCCGAGTGGTTGCGCATGCCCACGCCGACGATGGACACCTTGGCGACGTTGTCGTCCGTCTCGATGCCGGTGGCACCGATCTCCTGGACGGCGGCCTTCACCACGTCCTGCGCCTTCAGGAAGTCCGACTTGCCCACCGTGAAGGTGAGGTCGGTGCGGCCGTCCCGGGACGGGTTCTGGACGATGAGGTCCACCACGATGTGCTTCTCATCGAGCGGACCGAAGATCTTCGCAGCGACGCCCGGGACATCCGGAACCCCGCACACGGTGATCTTCGCCTCGTTCCGGTCGTAGGCGACTCCGCGGACCAGCACGTCCTCCATGGACTTGTCCTCCTCACACACGAGAGTGCCGGGGTCATCGGTGAAGGACGACTTCACCCAGAGCGGCACCTTGTACTTCATGGCGAATTCGACGGAGCGGATCTGCAGGACCTTGGCCCCCACGCTGGCCAGCTCGAGCATCTCCTCGTAGGTGATGCGGTCCAGCTTGCGCGCGGCGGGGACCATGTTCGGGTCCGTGGTGTAGACGCCGTCCACGTCCGTATAGATTTCACAGGCATCGGCCTGGAGCGCCGCGGCCACCGCCACGGCGGTGGTGTCCGAGCCGCCGCGTCCGAGCGTGGTGACGTTGCCGTCCTCGTCCACGCCCTGGAAGCCGGCGACCACGACGATGTGGCCCTTGTCCAGGGCGGCGCGGATGGGCTGCGCGTCGATGCTCTTGATGCGGGCCTTGGAGAAGGTGCTGTCGGTGACGATGCGCACCTGGTGGCCGAGGAAGCTGGTGGCCTTGCCCTGCTGGGCCTGGATGGCCATGGCGACGAGGCCGATGGAGACCTGCTCGCCGGTGGCGACCACCACGTCCTGCTCGCGCTCGTCCGGCCGGTCGGTGATCTGCGCCACGAGTTTCAGCAGGCGGTTCGTCTCGCCGGACATGGCGGAGACGACGACCACCACGTCATGGCCCGCCTCCTGGGCCGCCAGGCAGCGGAGGGCCACGTTCTTGATGCGGCCGACATCGCCTACGGAGGTACCGCCATACTTCTGGACGATCAGTGCCACGGCGCCTGAGACCTCCCTCTTCGGTCGGCGGACCTATACGAGCAGCGCCCTCGGGTGTAAAGCGCCGGCTGTCGCCCCCTGGCATTCAAGCCCGGGCCCGCCGCACCCCTTGGAGTTCCAATGTCTCGCCCTCGCATCCTCATCGACGGTGACACCCTGAAGCTGGAGGAGATCCTCCAGGTGGCTCGGAACGAGGCCACCGTGGAGCTGGCCCCCGAGGCGGCCACCCGCGTCCGCGCCTCGCGCGCCCTGGTGGACCGGGTCGCCGCCGGGGACACGCCCTCCTATGGCATCAACACGGGCTTCGGCACGCTGGCCGAGGTCCGTATCGACAAGAAGGACCTGAGAGACCTCCAGCGCAACCTCATCCTCTCCCACGCCTGTGGCGTCGGGACGCCCCTCCCCCTCCCGGAGGCCCGGGCGCTGCTGCTGCTGCGGTGCAACGTGCTGGCCAAGGGCTTCTCCGGCATCCGGCCGGAGACGCTGGGGCTGGCGCTGGACATGCTGAACCGGGACGTGGTGCCGGTGGTGCCCGAGCGGGGCAGCGTGGGCGCGTCCGGAGACCTCGCGCCGCTGGCGCACCTGGCGCTGGTCTTCATCGGCGAGGGTGAGGCGTTCCATCAGGGCCAGCGGCTGCCGGCGCGTCAGGCGCTGGAGCGGGCGGGGCTGCAGCCGGTGGTGCTGGAGGCCAAGGAGGGCCTCGCGCTGGTGAACGGCACGCAGGCGATGTGCGCGGTGGGCACACTGCTGCAGCTGCGCGCGGAGATGCTGGCGGACTTGGCGGACGTGGCGGGCTCCATGACGCTGGAGGGCCTGCTGGGCAGCCACAAGCCCTTCATCCCGGAGATTCACGACGTGCGCGCCCACCCGGGCCAGAAGGCCTGTGCGGCGCACCTGCGGCGGATTCTCGAGGGCAGCGAGCTGGTGGAGACGCACGTCAACTGCAGCAAGGTGCAGGACCCCTACTCGCTGCGCTGCATGCCGCAGGTGCACGGCGCGGCGCGCGAGGGCCTGGCCTTTGCCCGGCGGATTTTGGAAGTCGAGGTGAACAGCGCGACGGACAACCCGCTGGTCTTCACGGAGACGGAGCGGATTGTGTCGGGTGGCAACTTCCACGGGCAGCCCATTTCGCTGGCGATGGACGTGGTGGCGATGGCGATGACGCAGCTGTCGTCCATCAGCGAGCGCCGGGTGGAGCAGCTGGTGAACCCATCGCTGTCGGGGCTGCCGGCGTTCCTGGCGAAGAACTCGGGACTGAACTCGGGGTTCATGATTGCGCAGGTGACGAGCGCGGCGCTGGTGGCCGAGTCGCGCGTGCTGAGCCACCCGGCATCGGTGGACTCGATTCCGTCGTCGGCGGGCCGTGAGGACCACGTGTCCATGGGCATGACGGCGGCGCTCAAGGGCCGGCAGGTGAGTGAGTTCACCCGCTCGTGTCTGGCCATTGAGGTGCTGTGCGCGGCGCAGGCGCTGGACTTCCGCCTGCCGGTGAAGCCCGGCAAGGGCGCGCTGGCAGCCTACGAGCTGGTGCGCTCGAAGGTCCCCCACATGGACAGGGACCGCGAGCTGCACAAGGACATCGAGGCAGTGAGCCAGCTCATCGACTCGGGCGCGCTGCTCGCGGTGGTGCGCTCCGCCACGGCGTAACGAGGTCTCGACAGAGTATGGGTTCAAGTCCCGTACTCCTCGCCAATAAGAAGGGCCTGGAATCCGAGAGGTTCCAGGCCCTTCGTCATTTCAGCGCCAGGCCTTCTCCAAAGGCAAGAGGAGCCTCGCTCATCAGCAGGACTCCTCCCGTGGACTTTCATGATTGAGCTGCGCCATGGAAGGGATGCAAGGGGTCAAGTTCGACCTCAATCTTGGCATTGATCTCGTGTGGTAAAAGTCCGCTTCTATTCCAGACGCCGGTAAATCCACACCATTGGTGGTTGGGGAACCATGTCACGGCACAGCTCGCCTGCGTTCACCGTAAAGATTGGTGCGTACGGCTCCGATGTTCTGAGCGTCTCAGGGCTCTCCGGAACGGAACGCATGAGCCGGCCGTTCGACTTCCGCGTGGACTTCTTCACCAGGGATGGTGAGCCGCTGGCGGTAGCCGGCCTGATGGGCAAGGACGCGTTGGTGACGGTGGCGGTACGCGATGGCCTCTCGCGGTTCGTACATGGCCAGGTGCGTACGATTGAGTCGCTGGGGCTGAAGACCGGCCGCCAGCGGTACCGGGCGCATGTAGTGCCCAAGCTGTGGCGACTGACGCAGGTGCACCGAAGCCGCATCTTCCAGGGCAAGAGCGTGCCGGACATTCTCAAGGCGGTGCTGGGAGAAATGGGCGTCGAGGTAAGGTTGGCGCTCAGCGGCAGCTATGCGACGCGCGAGTACTGCGTGCAGTACCGCGAGAGCGACTTCGCCTTCCTGAGCCGGCTGATGGAGTGGGAGGGCATCTTCTACTTCTTCGAACACACGGAAGTGGGCCACACGCTCGTGCTGGGCGACAAGTCCAGCGCGCACGCGCCGCTGCCGCAGGGAGGGACGCTGCCCCTGAGGCCGAGCCTGGGCAAGGAGGTTGTCGAAACCGAGTACGTGTCGGCACTGGAGGTGGTGCACCGGCTGAGGCCGGGGGCAGTGCATCTGAAGGACTACGACTTCGAGAAGCCCACGCTGGACGTGTCGGGCAAGACCAAGGCGGCAGAGGGCGTTGCTGCGCTGGAGCAGTATGACTACCCGGCCGGCTACGTGGCGCCCGGGGTGGGCAAGGCCGCGGCCACCGTGCGGCAGGAGGAGGCGGGCGTGGGCGGGCGCACGCTGGTGGGAGCAGCGGTGGCGCCCCGGATGACGCCCGGGTACCTGCTGGAGGTGGAATCGCCGGAGGACGGCACCTTCGCGGGCGAGTACCTCATCACCGAGGTGGTTCACTCGGGCGTGCAGCCGGACGTGACGAGCGGAAGCGAGGCCCTGCAGGGGCTCTACCGCAACCAGTTCCAGTTGCTGCCCAAGGCGGTGCTCACCGAGAACGACAAGGACCAGCAGTTGGGCGGCTACGAGGACCTGCTGGTGAAGAAGAATCGCAGCCGCACCGTGGAGGGCAATCAGCAGCTCACCGTTCTGCTCGATGACGCGGGCGTGGTGGAAGGCAACCAGACCCTGCTGGTGCAGAAGGACCGGCACACCTCCACGGGCGGGGACCACGACGAGGCAGTGCGCGGCAACCAGGCCATGACGGTGGGCCTGGCGCTCAACGTCATGGTGGTCCAGGGCGCGATGGAGAGCGTGGGCGCGGCGAAGGCCACCACCATCGGGGGCGGCTACAGCGTCAATGTGGGGCTGGCGTACAACGAGGCCACGGGCGGGATGCGCTCCATGCAGGTGGGCGGCGCGCACTGGGCCGCGGTGGCGGGCTCGCGCCAGGAGTCGATTGCCGCGAGTGCGCGCATCAAGGTGGGCGGCAACTCCTGGACCGAGGCGGACGCTTCGGTCTCGCTCGTTGTCGGCAAGGACTTCAAGGTGGAGTCGGGCGCGAAGTCCTACGAGAAGGCCGATGGCGAGGCCGTGATGATGGCGAAGTCCTTCGACGTGAAGGCCGACAAGTTCGTCATCGCCGTCGGCGGCAAGGTCGCCTTGCAGGTCGAGAAGTCCGGCAAGGTCCAGTTCTTTGGAAAGAACATCACGCTGAAGGAAGGCTGAAGGGGGGCCGGCCAATGCCAAGAATCAAAGGCAGCGCGGTCCAGCTCGTTCAGGGGGGCGGAGAGATTCCTTTCGCCAGGCAGGTGCCGGAAACCCCCTGTCCCGAAGGCGAGCACGCCGAGCGCATCTACTTCCCCGAGATGCCTCCCGGAGAAGAGAGCCCGGCCAAGCGTCTGGCCAAGCTGAAGGAGGCCGGCAATGACCCGTTCGAGGCCGCCGCGGTGGAGCACAACATCAAGGCCGGCCATATCACCCACGGACGGCAGATCTCCCGTGGGGCCACGAAGGCTGAGAAGAAAGCCGGGAAGAAGGGCGACTTCCAGAACATCAAGGCGGTGTGCGTGAAGTGTGGCAAGTTCCGGGAGCTGGACCACGCCGCCAGCAAGGACGATGTCACGGAGTGCAAGAACCAGGAGGAGCCGTTCGGAGGCTCGGATCAGTTCAAGAACAACCGGACGCTGGCGGAGCGAGGCAAGCGCGTCTCGTACAAGGTGCCCGCGTCCCAAAAGAGGGACAAGCGGATGGACACCCTGCGGAATGCAGGCATCGAGGTGATCTTCGTCTGACCTTGTCAGGTCCTGGCTGGAGTTATGAGCACACCCAAGTGGTTCCGGTTGTCCGATGTGTCCGCTCCCCTTCAGGAGGTGTACAGGGAGACGGAGAAGCTGCGGGCCGCCCACAGGTTCGAGCCCACGCAAATTGCCCGCCTCGACTGGGACGAGGACTCAGGCACCCTGGATTTCCAGGAGGACAGCGTACGGGACCTCCAGAAGGGGGAGGAGCCCCTGGCCGTCGCGGAGCCGTGGGAGGGCTTCGCGGTGTCGTACTTCGTCAGGAGCATCCAGGTCTCCCTCTACCTCCATTTCTGGCGGCTGGAGGCCGGCACGGGACTGGGAGTCGGGATTGATGACCAGGTTCCGTATGTGGAGCCGCCCGGGATGGCCGAGGGCGAGTGGCTGGAGCGATTCCTGTGTGACTACGTGGCGGCCTGCGGCTCGAGCGGATGTGACAACCAGTGGGCGCGCCGCTTCTCGCTCGACCCGTTTGACATGACGTCCATGGTGGAGGCGTGGCGGGAGAAGGGCCTGCCCCCGGAGCCGCACCGCGGCTTCACGATGTTCTCGGAGGACATCGTGAGCGCGAGCGAGATGCGCACCTGGGACCTGAACCGCAGCGAGGGAGACCGGGAGTGGTTCCGGTACTTCCGGGTGCCGGGCTACCACGTGTTCTCCACCCTGAGCCAGCGGAGCTGGTGGGAGAAGTGACAGGGGGCTCAGCGGCCCTTGAGGCGCGCGGCGGCCCAGCGCGCCGCCGTCTCGCACAGCAGCCCCTGGGAGTGTCTCCAGAATGCACCGGCTGGTCGAGCTGCTGCACCGCGCTCTCACGTCCGCTAGAGCGCCGAACAGGTTAGGTCACGCCGCGTGCTGGTAGCGCGCGGCGGCCTTGAGGTTTTGGACGACCGCGAGTCGCCTAAGGAATCAGACGGCCGGACACGCCGCTGATTGGTCCTCAAGCAGCGGCGGGAGAGGCTGCTCACCGAGAGATTAGGAAGATGCGTCACCTCATCCTCTGCGAGGGGGCGAAAGTCGATTACGTGAACATGGAGTACCCCCTCCCCCATCAACGCCATCCAACTCCCGACCAGGTGGAGGAGGCGCTGCGGGCAGGAGACGTGTCGACGCCAGTGGCATAGGAGAACCCGTGTGGCTTCGACATCGTCCGTAGCCATGCCGTAACCACAGAGCACCTTTCGAGGTGCGCCCGCGGTACCTGCTGCGACTGGAGGAACTGCCGCACGCACTCGGCTGTCGACTGCTGGTGCCTAGTGTAGCCCCGAAGCTGACAACAGGGGCGTCACCCAGGTGGTGTTCTACGACGGCGCCACCGTCATTGGCACCGACACCACCACTCCCTACAGCGTGAGCTGGGGGGCGTGCCCAAGGGGACGCACGCTCACGGCCAGGGCCTCATGACGCGGCGGGCAACGTCACCACCTCCGCGCCCATCTCCGTCAAGGTGAACTGCCCCCGCCGAAACGGACGCCGGCTCCTTCGATGTTTGGGCTCCAGGTTCCACGCCACCTGGGGCCTCGTCTACTTCAACGCCGCATCAGAGGGTCACGGTCGGCGCATAGGAGGAATAAGGGTCGTCTTGCGACGTGAGGCGGGGGTGGGCAATGGCGCTGAAGGGCAGGAGGTTTCTGCTTGGCGGTAGTGCCGGTGCCCCACTCAATGTTGTCCCTCACCGCCTTGGAGAGCGCCGTTCCCTGTGGCCGACTCCGCCGGTACTGCCCCTCCAGCGTGGTTTGACGCGGCACACCGGGGAACAGCATGGGACGGGGCGGGATGGCGAACCCGGGGAGAATCAAGGCGATAGTGGGTAACAGCGCGTTCTGCTTGAGGCTTCCTATCGCCCTGTCCACGGGCTCAAGTCCCGTGCGCCTCGCTAGAAGAAGCCCAGCAATCTCAACGGGTTGCTGGGCTTTTCCCCCGTTCCCTCATGTGCCCTCGGTGTGCCCCTTCGGCGCCGTTGGCCGGAGCGGCGTCCGGCCCCGCCCGCCCTTGGGCAGCCCTGTCACCCCCTGCCAGCCGGTAGCCGCAGTTCCACGGAGACTCGCCCGTCGAGTCGGAGACGCGAAGCGTCCCCCCCTGGCGGAGGCAGAGCCGAAGGAACAAGGTGAGCACCTGGTTCCACCGCCCCCGTCGGAAATGACAGGAACAGGCTGCAGCGGCTCCCATGCGTCTCCGATCGCCCCTTCTCCTCCCCCTGCTGCTCGCACTGGCCGCGGCGCTGCGCCCTCACGACGCCGCGGCCACGTCCCTCCGCCACTACGCCTATACCCACCTCCCGGTGAACGACGGCGCGCCCGCCGACATCTGGACGCTGGAGCAGGCACCCACGGGCTACCTCTGGCTCGGCACCGGCATGGGCCTCTATCGCTTCGATGGCATCCGGTTCGACCGCTATCCGCTGCGCGAGGGACAGCGGGTGCCCCCCTCCAACATCAACGCGCTGAAGGTGCTGCCCGACGGCGACATCTGGCTGGGCTTCTTCGCCGGAGGCGCGGCGCGGCTGCGTGATGGCCGCGCCACCCTCTTCGGCCCGCGCGAGGGGATGCCGCCCGGCCGTGTGCTGAGGTTCGCCAGCACCCCGGATGGTGCGCTCTGGGCCGCCGCCGCTGGCGGGCTGGCCCGGTATGAGGCAGGGCAATGGCAGGTCGTGGGCCAGGACTGGGGCTACGACGATGGCGCCGCGGATTATGTCTACGTCGATCGCCGCGGCGTGCTCTGGGTCTGCACGCCACGCCGTCTGGTCTTCCTCCGTCCCGGGGAGCGGCGGTTCCAGGACACGGGAGAGAGCATCTCGCGGGATGCCGTGCTCGCGGAGGCTCCCGACGGCCGGCTCTGGCTGAGCGAGGAGCTCCAGGGGACGCGCCCGCTGCCGGACCATGCCGGGTCCACCGCCCCCGCGTCTCCCGTGGCTCCGCCAGCGCCGGGCGTGAGAGCGCCTGTCTACGCGCGGGCGAAGCAGCTGCTGTTCGCCCGCGACGGCAGCCTCTGGCTCACCGTCTGGGGAGCTGGCGTCTGGCGGCTGCCATCCCCAGGCAACATTCCGGCCGGTCGCGGCCTGAGCCCCTCGGATCCGCTGGAGAAGTTCGATCAGCCCGATGGACTGGCCTCCCCGGTGGTGGTGCCGGTCATCGAGGACACCGAGGGCACCGTGTGGGTGGGTACGAACGCTGGGCTGGCGGGCTTCCAGAAGAAGCGCTTGCAGGACATCCCCGAGCTGTCGTCCTCGTCTTACGGAGGCTTCATGCTCGCGGTGCGCAACACCCAGGTGTTGGTGGGCAATCGGCAGACCGCGCTGCTGGTGGACCCCCCCGCCCCACCTCGTGCCTACGAGGGTCCATTGCCGACCCTCACGGCCACCTACGCCGCCGATGGCGCGGTGTATTGGTTCAACAGAGGGCAGGTGTTCCGGCGCGCGGGCGACATGCTGCGGCAGTTCTCACGTCCCGCCGGTACCGTGCTGGCAGTCGTCCCGAACGGCGCGGACGGCGTGTGGCTGTCCATCGTCGGCCAGGGGGTCTTCGCCGCCACCCCCGAGGGCATCCAGCGCGAGCGGCGGTTCGGCGACAGCCCCGCGCCCTACGCCATGGCGCGCGGTCCGGGCAACGAGGTCTGGCTGGCGTTCGAGGACGAAGTGGTCCGGTGGTCCGGTGACCACCCGACCCGCTACGGCCCAGGCGATGGGCTGGCGATTGGCCGTGCCACCACCATCCACGCGACGGACAGGAACCTGCTGGTCGCCGGCGAGAGCGGAGTCGCCCGCTTCGACGGCCGGCGCTTCTCGACGATTCTGGAGAGCCGGGACCCCGCCTTCGGTCTCATCAGCGGCATCATCGACTCGCTCGATGGGGACCTGTGGATGAACGGCGGGCGGGGCGTGGTCCAGGTGAAGGCTGGCGACATCGAGAGGATGTTCTCCCAGCCCGGCGGTGAGCTGAACTACCGCCTGCTCGACTGGCGCGACGGGCTGCCCGGCATCGCCATGCAGGCGGGGCTGGTGCCCACGGCGGTGAGGGACCAGCGCGGCCGGCTGTGGTTCACCACCAACCGCGGTGTCGCGTGGCTGGACCCGGCCACGCTGCTCAGGAACGAGCGCCCACCCCGGACCGAAATCCAGAGCGTGCGGGCCGGGGACCGGACCTATCTCGCCGGAGACGGCCTGCGGCTGCCGGAGGGCACCCAGAGCGTGACGCTGCGCTACACCGCCGTCACGCTGGCGGCGGCGGACCGGGCCCGCTTCCGCTACCGGCTGGAGGGCGTGGACGGCGAGTGGCACGACGGCGGGTCGCGGCGCGAGGCGACCTACGCCAACCTCACCCACGGCCGCTATCGATTCCGCGTCGTCTCCTCCAACGCGGATGGCGTGTGGGATGACACTGGCGCCACGCTGGACTTCACCATCCAGCCCACCCTTGTCCAGACAAAGGCCTTCGCCGCGGCTTGCGTGGCCGCGCTGCTGGCCATTGCCTGGAGCGCGTACCGGATGCGCGCCCGCGCCATCGAGAAACAGGTCCAGCTGCGGCTGGAGGAGCGCCACCGCGAGCGGGAGCGGATTGCCCGGGAGCTGCACGACACGCTGCTCCAGGGCGTCCAGGGCATGGTGCTTCAGTTCGACAGCGTCGCCAGGCGCATCGTCGACCCCGAGCTCAACCAGACGATGGAGCGCGCGCTCGTGAAGGCCGAGGACCTGATTACCACCGCGCGCGACCGGGTCTCCGAGCTGCGCACGACGGACGGGCCGCTCGGCGCGTCACTCGCGGTCGCGGCGCGGGAGCTGACCGGGGAGAAGCTCCTCGTCAACGTCTCCGTCACCGGCGACGAACGGCCGCTGCGCGCCGCCGTCCGCGACGAGCTGCTCATGATTGCCCGGGAGGCGGTGGCCAACGCGGTACGCCACGCCAAGGCCCGGACCCTCGCCGTGTCCCTCACTTATGGCGCGCGGCGCTTGAGCCTGTGCATCAAGGATGACGGCGTGGGCGTGGACCCCAGCCATGCCAGCCATGACGGCAAGCCGGGCCGCTACGGCATCAGGGGCATGTTCGAGCGCGCCAGGCGGCTGGGAGGCACGCTGCGCATCCGCGGTGCGCCGGAGGGCGGTACGGAGGTGGACGTGTCGCTCCCCGTGGCGGCCGCCTACGCGGAAGCTCCGTCCGGCCGCGCATCCGGGCGGCTGCGCCGGTGGATGAAGCGGTTCAAGACGGCCAGGTCTGAATGACCCTGGCCGCATGAAGCCGTTGGGTGCGGGCTCCCTCCTTCGGGGGAGGTGCGTGGGAGCGCAGGGATGCTGTGCTCCGGAAAGTCACTTTCCACCCTGGAGCGCACGATGACCGCAGCCCGCACGAAGCCCGATACGATTGTCCTGATTCATGGCCTCTGGATGACGCCCCGCAGCTGGGAGCACTGGAGCGAACGCTTCAAGAGCCGCGGCTTCAAGGTGCTCGCGCCCGCGTATCCGGGCCTGGAGGTGGAGGTCGAGGCGCTGCGGAATGACCCGTCGCCCATCGAGAAGCTCACCATCGAGCACGTGGCCCACCACTACGAGGCCTTCATCCGCGGAATGGAGAGCCCTCCCATCCTCATGGGCCACTCCTTCGGCGGAGCGCTGGTGCAGATGATGCTCGACCGCGGGTTGGGCGCGGCGGGCGTGGCCATCGACTCGGTGCCGACGAAGGGCGTGCTGCGCCTGCCGTTCACCACCATCCGGGCGACCTTGCCGGTGCTCAGCAACCCGGCCAACCGGAACCGCGCGGTGCCCTTCACGCACGAGCAGTTCCACTACGCCTTCACCAACACGCTCACCGAGGAGAAGTCCCGGGCCGCGTACGACCGCTACCACATCCCCGCGCCGGGCCGCTTCGTGTTCGACGGGGCGCTCGCCAACTTCAACCCCCACGCGCCGACCAAGGTGGACTTCGACAAGGAGGACCGCGCGCCGCTGCTCTTCATCGCCGGGGCCGCGGACAACATCATGCCCGCGGCGGTGAACAAGTCGAACGCGCGGCACTACAACACCGGCATCGTCGCGTACAAGGAGTACGCCGGCCGCTGCCACTTCACCGTCGGACAGGACGGCTGGGAAGAGGTGGCCGACTACGCGCTGGCCTGGGCGCTCAATCCCACGGCCTGACGCGCGTCACGTCACGCACGCCGCCGGTGGAGGTCCCTGGCGGCGTGCGGGGACACACGGGGGCCGGACCCGAGCCCGCTGCCACGCCCGTCCCCGTCCGTCAGCACCTCAGCCCAGGAGCTGATCGCCGAGCAGGTAGCCGACGGTCATGGCCACCACCAGCAGCGCACCCTGCAGCTTCGGCGGGGCGGGCAAGGGAATGTCGAGCAGGCGGCAGCCGGCACCGATGGCCAACGCCAGGAGGGGACCGATCATGAGCTGCATCATGTGCGCGTCTCCTGGGTATCACCGCTGGGCCCGCCGCAGTGGTGGCGATGCCGCGCGGGGCGCGCCGCGAGGAAATGGTCGGCCAGCAGATAGCCGCTCGTCATGGCGACGACGAGTGAAGCGCCGACCAGCACGGGCGGCGCGGGTACCGGAATGCCCAGCCAGCGGCAACCCAGGCCGATGGCGAGACCGAGCAGCAGGCCCACACAGAATTTCCAGCTCAAGGGACGTTCTCCAGTGCGACGACGTGAGAGCTTGATGGCGTGGCACCGACGAAGTGGCGCACGGACGGCGGCTGTGCGCCGCGATGCAGGGCGCGAATCCTGTCCTGCAAGCGCTGCTCCTCGTGGGTGACACGCTCATGCTGGCGGAGGTGCTCCAGCCAGGAATCGACAACGAAATATTCGAGAAAGCGGCCTGGCCGCGCCGCGTCCTCCATCCCCCCCCACTCCACCGCGCCGTCGCGTCGGCGGGCGCCTCCAAGCAGGTGGATGTGCCGCAGGAACTCCTCGCGCTCCGGCGGCTCGATGAGGTACTCCACCGTCACGAGCACCGGCCCCCGGGCTGGGTCGAGCTTCGCGGCGACGGCCGGCTGCGGCCAATGCGCGGACGGGGTGTTGTCCCGCGCCATGGCCAGGCTCAGACGGAATCGCAGCGAGAAGGCCCCAGCGAGCACCGCCAGGACGGCCGCCACGGTCAGCGCGATCGCGGTGCCTGCTTGCTGCGCGAGCGTGCCCCAGAGCAGGCTGCCCCCCGCCATGCCCGCCGAGAAGACCATGATGTAGAGCGCCAGCGCCCGGGCGCGCACCCAGGCGGGCACCGAGACATGCGCGGCGGTCTGCAGCGATGACAGCACGGTGATCCACGACAGGCCGTTGGCCAGCATCGCCACGCAGAGGAGCCGCGGGTCGCGGAGGCCCGCCAGGGCCAGCATGGTGAGGGCGTAGAGCAGGGTCGCGGCGGGCACCAGTCCGTCGGCACCGAACCGCTGGCGGAGCTTCGGCAAGGCAATGGCCCCCCCGATGGCACCCGCGCCGATGAACCCCAGCAGCATTCCATAGGTGCCCGCCCCGGCGGAGAGCTGCTGCCGGACCACGATGGGCAGCAGCGCGGGGAACGCACTGGCGAAGACGAAGAAGCAGGCCGACTTGAGCAGCACCGACCGGAACTCGCCGGCTTGCACCGCATAGCGCAGCCCCGCGCGCAGCGCGCCGCCGAAGGACTCGGCGGGCAGGGCCGAGACGGATTTCTCCGGCCTCCACCGCCACAGGACGAACAGCACGCCCAGGAAGGACAGCGCGTTCAGGGAGAACGCCCAGGCCGCGCCGAACCGCGCCACGACCAGCCCGCCCAGGGCGGGGCCGAGGGAGCGCGCGACATTCACACCGATGGAGCTCAATGCCACGGCCGGCGCCAGCATCGGGCGCGGGACCAGGTCGGCGGTGGTCGCGGCCTGAGCGGGCATGGCCATCGCCGCGCCCGTCCCGAGCGCGAACGTCAGCGCCAGCAGGGACCAGGCCTCGAGCCGGCCGGCATGTGCCTGCAGCGCGGCCAGCGTGGCCACGAAGAGCATCCACAGCTGCACCCAGAGCAGGTATCGTCGGCGGTCAACGATGTCCGCCAGCGTGCCGGCGACGAGCGCGAACGCCACGACCGGCAGCGTCGTCGCGGACTGCACCGCCGCGACCATGAGCGGTGAGCCCGTCCGCTCCGACATGAACCAGGAGGCGGCCACATCCTGGACCCAGGTTCCAATGTTGCTGGTCAGGACCGCCAGCCAGAGCGCACGGAAGCTGGGGTGGCGGAGCGGTGCCCATGCGCCAGCCTCCGGAGCCTCAGAAGGCATGGCACAGGCATCCCAATGCGCCCCAGAAGTCGCGCGGGCCGCCAGCCGGCGCGGCGGGGGGCCCGGCAGGGTCCCTGCCATGCCCCTGCACGGCACACGACGTTCCGGGTGCGTGCGAATGCCGCCGCGGCTGGGCGAACATGGCGCGGGCCCGCGCCTGGGTGCCCCCCGGGTAGCCACCGAACCCGTTCACCGGCGACCAGTCCGGCATGGGCCTGGGCAACTCGGGGGCGAGCGGGCCGAAGTCACCGCTGCCGTGCACCACCCTGCCCCCCACCACGGTCAACACGCTGGTGATGTCCTGGATGGCCTCTTCCGGCACGCTGAGGAAGTCCGAGGACAGCAGCGCGAAGTCCGCATACTGGCCCGCCTTCAGCAGGCCCTTCCGGTCCTGCTCATGGGAGAACCAGGCGCTCCCGTGCGTATACAGGCGCAGCGCCTCTTCCCGCTCCAGCCGGTTGTCGCGGCCATACATCGACAGTCCGCCCACGGTGCGTCCGGTGACCAGCCAGTACAACGCCACCCACGGGTTGTAGCTGGCCACGCGTGTGGCATCCGTGCCGGCGCCGACCGGCACGCCCGCCTCCAGCATCTTGCGCACCGGCGGCGTATTCCGGGTCGCCGCGCCGCCGTAGCGCTCCATGAAGTACTCGCCCTGGTACGCCATGCGATGCTGGATGGCGATCCCGCCGCCCAGGGCGCGCACCCGCTCGATGTTGCGCTCGGAGATGGTCTCCGCGTGGTCGATGAACCAGTGCAGTCCGTCGAAGGACACCTCGCGGTTCACCTTCTCGTAGACCTCGAGCACGCGGCTGATGCTCTCGTCGTAGGTGGCATGGATGCGGAACGGCCAGCGGCGCTGCGCCAGCAGGCGGACCACGTCCTCCAGCTCGCCCTCCATGCCCCGCGGCAGCTCCGGGCGCGGCTCACGAAAGTCCTCGAAGTCCGCCGCCGAGAAGACCAGCATCTCGCCAGCGCCGTTGTGGCGCAGCATGCCGTCGCCCTGGAGCGGCTTCAGCATCCGCGACCACGTGTCGAAGTCCGCGAGCTCGCCGCCCTTCTTCTGGGTGAACAGGTTGTAGGCGATGCGCACCGTCAGCTCGCCGTCGGCATGCAGCTTCTGGATGATCTCGTAGTCTTCCGGGTAGTTCTGGAAGCCTCCGCCGGCATCGATGACCGAGGTGACGCCCAGGCGGTTCAGCTCGCGCATGAAGTGGCGGGTGGAGTTGAGCTGGAACTCCGGCGGCAGCTTCGGTCCCATCGCCAGCGTCGCGTACAGGATGAGCGCATTGGGTCTTGCCAGCAGCAGGCCGGTGGGATTGCCAGCCGCGTCCCGCTCCAACCGCCCACCGGGCGGCTCCGGCGTCTCCTTGGAGTAGCCGACCGCACGCAGGGCGGCGCGGTTGAGGAGTGCCCGGTCGTACAGGTGCAGGATGAAGACCGGAATCTCCGGCGCGACTGCATTGAGCTCCTGCAGCGTCGGCAGCCGCTTCTCGGCGAACTGGTGCTCGCTGAAGCCGCCCACCACCCGCACCCACTGCGGCGCCGGTGTCCGTGCGACCTGCGCCTCGAGCATCGCCATCGCGTCGGCCAGCGTGCGCACGCCGTCCCAGCGCAGCTCCAGGTTGTAGTTCAGGCCGCCTCGGATCAAGTGGAGGTGGCTGTCATTGAGGCCGGGAATCAGGCGCCGGCCCCCGGCATCGATGATGCGGGTGCTGGCGGTGGCATGTGCCATCACCGCGGCCTCGTCGCCGACTGTCAGCAGGTTGCCGCCGGCGGCGGCCAACGCCACCGCCGACGGGTTGTCCCGGTCCAGCGTGGTGATCCGGGCGTTTCTGACGATCAAGTCGGCCATCGGTACCGCCCTTTTCTTTCCGGCGGCTCGCGCCGGAAACAATCGTTATCGCCTGTGACATCCGATGGCCGCATGGCCATCAGTGGCCGCCTTCGGAGGCGCCGAACATCGTCTTGGCGTACTGGATGCCGATGCCGTAGCCACCGCCGTGGGTCCTGGCGATGCCGGTGGTCAGGCCATACGTGGCCTCCCGCGCCCAGTCGCGCTGCAGCTCGAGCAGATACTGCACGCTGGTCATCGGAACCGCACCGGCCTGGACCATCCGCTGCACCGCACGCACGTGCGCCTCGTCGGACACATCACCGCAGGCATCGGTGATGACGTACGTCTGGAAGCCCTGGTCGATCGCCGACAGGACGGGACCCACGATGCACACGCTGGTCCACAGCCCCGCGATCACCAGTCGCTCCCTCTCGAACGCGTTGATCTGGGCAATCACCTGCTGGTCTTCCCAGGCATTCATGGTGGTGCGGTCGTAGACCTTCGCGCCAGGAAACGCCTCGGTGATCTCCGGGAACAACGGCCCCGAGAAGCTCTTCTCCGCCACCGTGGTCAGCAGGGTCGGCACGCGGAAGCCGGCGGCGGCCTTGGAGATGAGCGCCGTGTTGTTGCGCAGCAACGCGATGTCGATGGAACGTGTCGCGAAGGCCATCTGCGACTGGTGATCGACCAGGAGCAGGGCATGGTCGGTGGGCGACAGCAGGCCCTGTCCGGGCGTGGGAGTGGCTTTGGGAATCATGGCGTTGTTCCTGTCTGGCTTGGGGTTATGCCAGACAAACTAGAGCACCAGGACATGATGGAAAACACCCAGAAGCGCGTGAAACAGCTCACCCGAAAGGGGGAGCGGAGGCTCACCTGCTCCTGCGGGGTGACAGGGTGATGACACGTCTTCCGCCCCCAATACCCACAGGTGCAGCGCGGTCATATCGAGGATAAGGTAGCCCGGCCTCCCCATTTCGGGGGAGGCCAACGACGTCGATGACGGGTATCCAGTGAGGGCCCTGAGTCATGAGCTCCACGACCCCGCCCATCCGCATCCTGATTGCCGACGACCATCCGCTGCTACGCGAAGGGCTCAGCAGCATGATCGCCGGACAACCCGACCTGACGCTGGTCGCCGAGGCGGAGAACGGAGACCAGGCCGTTCGGGCCTTTCGCGAGCACCGGCCAGACATCACGCTGATGGACGTGCAGATGCCCTCCATGAACGGCATCGATGCGATCACCGCGATCCGCGCCGAGTCTCCCCATGCGAGGATCATCGTCTTGACGACCTACAAGGGCGACATGCAGGCGCTGCGCGCCATCAAGGCCGGCGCCTCCGGGTATCTGCTCAAGAGCATGTTGCGCAAGGAGCTGGTGGAGACCATCCGCAGCGTGCATGCGGGCCGCCGCCGCATCGCCGCGGACATCGCCACCGAGATGGCCGAGCACGTGGCGGACGACGAGCTGACGGCACGGGAATGTGACGTCCTGCGCCTCGTTGCTGTCGGCGGCTCCAACAAGGAAGTCGCCGCCCGGATGGGCATCTCCGAGGAGACGGTCAAGACGCACATGAAGAACGTCATGACCAAGCTCGGAGCCAGGGACAGGACGCATGCGGTGGTGGTTGCGCTGAAGCGGGGCATCATCGATATCTGAGGGCCGCACCTGCCATCACCCGAAAGAGGGGGCCTGCCGCCACCCGACAGCGGAATGTGCGCGCACGTCCAGGTGGCTACCGTCGGCCCGCTTCGACACCTACCCCCGAAGCGGGAGCTGACGATGGGCACGTTCACGACGAAGGATGCAACGCAGATTTATTACAAGGACTGGGGCACGGGTCAGCCGGTGGTGTTCAGCCACGGCTGGCCGCTCAACTCCGACAATTGGGAGGACCCGATGCTCTTCCTGGCCTCCCATGGCTACCGCTGCATCGCGCATGACCGCCGTGGGCACGGCCGCTCGAGCCAGCCCTGGAACGGCAACGACATGGACACCTACGCCGACGACCTCGCGGAGCTCATCGAGGCGCTGGACCTGAAGAAGGCCGTGCTGGTGGGCTTCTCCACGGGAGGCGGCGAGGTCGCCCGCTACATCGCCCGCCATGGCACGAAGCGCGTGGCCAAGGCCGTGCTGGTGGGGGCGGTGCCGCCGCTCATGCTGAAGACCGAGACCAACCCCGGGGGCCTTCCCATGGAGGTCTTCGATGGTATCCGGGCCGGCGTCCTCGCCGACCGCTCGCAGTTCTTCAAGGACCTCACCACGCCCTTCTACGGGGCCAACCGGCCCGGCGCCAAGCTCTCGCAGGGCGTGCGCGACGCGTTCTGGCTCGCGGGAATGCAGGCCGGCTTCAAGAACGCCATCGACTGCATCAAGGCGTTCTCCGAGACGGACCAGACGAAGGATCTGGAAAGCTTCGACGTGCCGACGCTCATCATCCATGGCGACGACGATCAGATCGTCCCCATCGGCGCGTCGGCCCACCGCTCGGCGAAGCTCGTCAAGGGCTCCACGCTGAAGGTCTATCCCGGTGCGCCGCACGGTCTCGGCAGCACGCACAAGGACCAGCTCAACGCCGACCTGCTGGCCTTCTTGAAGTCCTGAGCCGACGGTGCCGTGGGGCTCCGGGACGTGCCATCCTCGGAGCCCCTCCTGCCGGTAGGGCACGCGCGGCAGCACCCGCTCCACCAGGATGCCATCCGGGATGCCGAGCGGGAGGAGGCCCGCCGTCGCCGCGAGGAGGAGGAGCGACGCGAAGCCGAGCGCCTGCGCCAGGAGGAGGAGCGGCGGCGGCGAGAGGAAGAAGAGAGTCGCCGGAGGGAGACCGCCCGGCCCCGGAGTACCAGCTCGTCCTGGAGCAGCAGCGACGACGATGGGGGTTCGTCGTCGGGCAGCGGCTCGGGTTTCCTCAGCTCCAGCTGGTGACTCGCGGCGCGGGGTTCAGGCCTCGCGATACGCCGTCCCCGGTACGTCCGGCCCCGCCGAGCGTTCTGCTGGCCTGGGAGGGCGCGCCGCGACAGGGACGCGGGCCCTGCCTCCCAGGGGAGCAGGGATGCGACGCAGAGAGCCACGCGCCGAGCAGGCGCCCGCCGACGGATTCTGGGTGACGCCGGAGGTGCCCGGCCTGGAGCTGCAGCGGGCGGCGTACACGCGGTGGGCCTTCCCCAAGCACTCCCACGATGTCTTCTCCCTGTGCGCCTATGACGCCGGTGCGGAGGCATTGCACCTGCAGGGCCAACGGGTGGTGGCATCGGCGGGCAGCCTGCTGGCGGTGGCCCCCGGAGAGATGCACGAGGGCCGCGCCGCGGACAGCGGTGTCGGGTGGGCCTACCGCATCCTCTACATTCCACCCGCGCTGCTCACCCGCGCCGCCGAGGAGGCCGGCGCACCGGCGGGGACCCTGCCCGGCTTCGCCGCTCCCGTGCTCGAGGACTCGCGGCTCCTGGGCTCCTTCACCGCCACCTTCGAGGCCCTGAAGGACGGCGCGGCGGCGCGGCTGGAGCGCGAGGAGCGGCTGCTCGGGTTGCTGGTGGCGCTGCTGCGGCGCCATGCGGGCGTGGGACGGCGGGGCCGGCGGACTCCGGCGTGCACTCCGGGCGTGCGGCGGGCGCGGGCGCTGCTGGAGGAGGACGTCACGCGCAACGTGTCGCTCGAGGAGCTGGCTCGCGCGGCCCGCCTCAGCCCCTGGCACCTGGTGCGTGCGTTCCACCAGCAGCTCGGGCAGACGCCCCAGGTGTACCAGCGCGCCCTGCGGCTGCGGCGCGCCCAGGAGCTGCTGGCCGGGCCGCTGCCCATGGCCGAGGTGGCGCTGGCCTCCGGCTTCACGGACCAGAGCCACCTCATCAAGCACTTCGGGCGCACGCTGGGGGTGACGCCCGGCGCCTACCGGGCCGCGGTGCGCTCCGGGCTCGAGGCCCAGCGCAAGCACGTACAATACGGCGCGCCCGCGCCTCTCTAGCTTGGAGCCCTCAACACTCAGGAGGGTTCACCATGAGAGGCCAGTTCATCGCGGTGGCAGTGCTCGCCGGACTGCTCGCGGGTTGCGCGGCAGAGGAGCCCACGTCCACGCAAGTGCCGGCGGAACCGGACTCCGCCATGGCGGAGACGCAGCAGGAGGAAGGCGAGCTGGGAGCGCAGTGGGGGGGCCACAAGGCGGTCGTCCTCCCGCCTCGGGCGCGCGTGCACGGCCGCAGCATCACCGAGTGGACGAAGGAGTGGTACCGCTGGCACTTCCGCGTGCCGGCCGACCGCAGCCCCATGCTCCTCCTGGAGCAGGACTGCGGCGAGCTGCAGGACGACCCGGTCTTCTTCGTGCCCACCTATGACCTGGACACCACGTACCAGCGCACCTGCCGCGTCCCGAGACACAAGCCCGTGCTGCTGCCGCTGTGGGTCATCATCAACGACTTCCCCTGCCCCGACCCGGACTTCAAGCCGGCGCCGGGCCAGACGCTCGAGGACTTCCTGCGCACGGGCGCCATCGACTTCAACAACGGCACGCAGGACCTGCGCGTCACCATCAACGGCCGGAGCGTCGACACCCGCCGGCACCGCCACACCAGCGGGCTCTTCACCTTCGACACCGACCCCAGCCTCGTCGGGAAGATTCCCGACCCCTGCCTCACCGGCGGCGAGCAGCAGGGCGTGACGGATGGCTGGTGGCTGATGCTGCTGCTTCCCCCGGGCGAGCACGTCGTGAACGTGCAGGCGCTGGCGCCCTTCGGCAGCCCCATCGACTTCACGTACACGCTGCGGGTGGAGCGGTAGCAGGCCCGCTGAAGGGCACCACGTATCGGCGGGCTGGCAGCCATCTGGTAGTACATGAAGAAGGCGGGTGCCCGTCTCTTCCGGGCACCCGCCAGGGGCTTCAACGAGGGACGCCGGGCGTTACGGGCAGTCCGACGGCCTGGCGAAGGACTGGGTGATGACCGGCTTCGTCACACCCTTCACGCGCTGGAGGGTCGCCTTCGCGCCGACGCCCACGCCGTACTTCGCGAACGCGTCCCACACCAGGCAGCGGTGCGCGTTGCCGGCATTGGCCACCGACTGGAGGATGCCGTCGCGCATGTGCTCGTAGTACGGGCCGGCCGGCGTGTAGTTCATGCCGTCGACCAGGTAGTTCAGCAGCGTGTCCTTGGAGACGCCCGCCGCCTGGAAGTTGAGCCACAGCTGCCAGCCGATGGCGCCGTACACCTCGCCGTCGAAGTGGACGCCGGTGCCCGCCACGTCGCCGTAGGTGCGCGGGTAGTGGGTGTACGGCGCGCTGCGGATGCCCAGGTCGCTCGAGCCCGAGTACTCGGCGACGCGGTCGTTGTCGTTGATGATGATGGCCAGCACGTCGCTCATGCCCTCGCCGATGGCGCCGGAGATGGGGCCGCTCATCGAGCCGATCATGCGCCAGGTCAGGCCGTGCCCGTACTCGTGGAAGACGATGTCGGAGTCCACCGACGAGTCACGCTGCAGCGGCGCGGCCGGCGACTTGCGGACGGTGCCGTTGACACCGGTGACCGAGCGAAGCGTGGCACCGGTGGCCTGGCCGACAAAGACGGAGGGAATGGTGATGGTGGTGTCCGCGCCACCCATCGTCATCACACCGTCGCCCTGGTTGTTGGCGACAATGGCGGCCGTGGCCCCCGCGAGCTGCGCGTTCTTCACCTTCACCGAGAAGCCGCAGACACCCCGGTCCATGAGCGCGATCTTCCCGGTGAGCGAGCCCGACGGAATGGACTCGCAGCCGTCGGAGGTCGTCCCCACCCCATCGTTGACGAGCACGATGTCGCCGGAGATGCCGGTGGTGGTGAGCGCCGGGCCGAACTCACCGTCGCCCTGCGCCACGTAGGTGCCGGCGATGGACGTCGGCGTCTGCACGTAGACCTGGTGGGTGCCCACGCCGGTCCAGAGGTACATCTGCATGCGCGGGTTCGAGCCGTCGGCCGGCGTCGAGAAGTTCGCGTTGTCGGTGCCGCTGCCGTCCTGCGCCTCGGCGTCCACGGAGTCGCTGCCCAGGCCTCCCTTGCTGAAGTTGTTCTCCTGGAAGTTCAGCGCTGCCTCATTGAAGCCATGGCGGTAGAGCCTGTCGTGGATGACATTGTTCAGGTAGAACAGGTTCTGCACGGTCACATTGCGGTTGGCGTCGGTCGTCGGGGCAACGGACTGGTTCGCGACGGTGAGGAAGTCACCGTTGGTCACCGAGGTGCCGCCCGAGTCCGGGGCATTGTTGGCGTCCACGTCCAGGTAGGCGCGCACGTTGTTGCCGGCAATCAGCCGCGTGGTGAGCCCGGAGCTGTTGAGCCAGCCGATGGGCGACTCGAGGTTGCCCGTGCCCGGACCGGCCACGATGGCCTGCGGCGTCTTCATCGGGTCGTTCGTGAAGACGTTGTACCGGTCGTTGGCGGTGCGTGACTCGCTGGAGAGCACCCTGCCCTCGCCGCTGACCAGCGTGTGCGTAAGCTGGTTCGTCTTGGCGGTCCAGGTCTCGACCAGGAAGCCCGTCCGGAGCGCTCCGCTGGCCGCCGCGTAGGCGACGCGCTCGACCGTGGGGCCGCGATGGAAGAAGGCGCCCCCCGCGAAGGAGACCGTGTTTCCGTCGCGAGCCTGCTCGGCCGGCTGCGTGTCTCGCAGCTCCGGGTAGAGGTTGCGCAGCGCGGCGCCGACCGCGTCCGACTCGGACACGCGCGCCGAGGCCACGGCGCCCACCTGGGACGTGCCGTCGATGAGGTGGATCAGCTCACCCTGCTCGTTCACCGCCGCCTTGGCATAGGCGCCGTGGACGCGCAGGCCTCCTACGTACTGCTCGTAGCGCACATGGGTGATGAGCCCCTGCCGCGCCTCTGTCGCACGCAGGGAGCCGACGGTGGCGTCGGAGCCCCCGCGCGCGCGCAGGAACCCGGCCACCACCGCGCTCGCGCTGGAGCGCGAGGGGGCCGTGAGGGCGCGCCCCGACTGGTACACCCGCGCACGAACCTCCGCGAGCTCATCGCTCGGCGCGGGGGCCGCGAACACCACACTCGAAGACGCCACGAGTCCGAAAACCGCTCTCCGCAGATGCATCCGATCTCCCGATGTGTATGACGTGGAGCTCCAGCAGCCGAAGACCGCACCCCGGAACCCCGAGGGCGCGGTGTGTCGCGCGAAGGCGGGGTCGCCTCCGCGTGTCGGGTTGTCGCCGTGCGACGCGCCCGCAGGTGCGTCGCGCGGCGGCTTTTGGATGACTGCGGGCGGAGTAGTTCGATCACATCAGGTGCGAATTGTTCAAAGTCGTTGTGCTCTGGTGTCCAGGCCCACCCATCAGCTCCGGAAGCGAGACGGGATTCGACACCCCATTTCCGTGCTGGAGTCGCGGCTCCGAGGCGCCTGTGCCGCGCTCCAAGGCGGAGTGCCGATATCCCCCTGGGAGAAGGACGTTCTCCACCGCGACCTGGCTGTGGAAGGAGCGGAATGTACATGCGTCATGTCCTGCTGTGGCTGTGGGTGCTCGCGGCGGGGTGCGCGAGGAATGCGCGCCCCTCGGAGGGGCCCGCCGCCGCAGCAGCCCCCAAGCCCGAGGAGCTGTCCGCGCCCCACTACGAGCACATCTTCATGCTGCCGGTGGAGCGGGCGCTGGCCGAGGCCACGAAGCTCCTGAAGGACGAGGGCTGGGTGCTGCAGCCCATGGAGGACCCCAAGTACCTGCTGACCGCCTGGAGGACCGCGGAGCTGGGCAGGGCCGGGTGGGGCTGGAAGAGCGATGGCGACAGCATCCGCTACCTGGTGGCCGGCGAGCCCATGGGCCACCGGCAGTCCATCATCCGCATCTTCCGGATGAAGCGGACCTTCTTCAGCAATGACGCCGAGGTCCTCTACGACAAGTCGGGAGAGATTGTTCAGAAGCACATGCTGATGACGCAGTTCGAGCAGCGCCTGCGTCAGCGCGGTGCGCCTCGCGACCTCGCCACCAACCCGATGCAGGACACGATGGCCGGGGCCGAGGGCAGCAACCTCGTCATCAACGACGCGGCGCCCTGGATGGAGACCGAGGGCCAGGCCTTCGGCACCCGGGACCTGAAGCTGGAGCAGCAGCTGCTGCTGCGCATCGAGCAGCGTCCCGCGCTGGAGACGCTCACCGGCACCCTGCCCCTCACCCGGAATGACACCTTCGCCCGGGACCCGTCCTTCTACCTCAAGCGCTGGCGGCAGCCGCCCCAAGAGGCCTGCACCCGGACCGTGAGCGGCTTCCAGCCGCTGCTGCGCGCCGGGGCCACGGTGCTCATCGGCGAGCAGCCCGGCACCTGGGAGGCGCCCCGCGCCGTGGGCGACCTGGCCTGCGACGCCGGGGCTACCGGGCTGGCCGTCACCGTGGGTGTCTCCATCTCGCAGACAGAGCAGCAGCGCATCGACGCGTACCTGGCGAGCTCCGGAGGCCCGAGTGACCAGGACGCGCTGCTCAAGGGAAACTTCTGGCGCAAGGTGCAGCAGGACGGCCGTGGCAGCCGGGCGGTGATGGACCTCATCGACCGGATGCGAGCGATGCGCGCGGCCGGGCACAAGGTCTCCGTGGTGGCCTTCGACACGGACATGAGCCAGGGCAGCGTGCGCGACGAGAAGATGGCCAGGCTGCTGCTGGCCCAGCGCGCCGCGCGGCCCGACGACGTCTTCCTGGTGCTGGCCGGCAACGCGCACACCCGTCTCGAGGCGGACTGGAATGACGACTTCGTCCCCATGTCCAAGCACCTGGCCCAGGCGGACCCGGCCGTGAAGGTGCTGGAGCTGGGTCATGCCCAGGGCCGGCGGTGGGGCTGTGACCTGACGCCGGACAACGCGGTGGAGTGCGACATCCTGGGCATCACCCCGGATCCCCGCGTCACGGGGCCCACGGCGGGCGTGCCCGCCATCCGGCTGCTGGAGGAGCCCGACGACGAGGGGTTCCACGGCTTCCTCGACGTGGGGGCGCTGTCCGCGTCCCTGCCGGCCATCGCCCTGCGCGGGCACGAGCCGCAGCCCGAGCCCGTCATGCCTCCCGGAGTCCCCGCGCCGGGTCCCACGCAGCGGGTCTACACGCTGGCGAGCACGGAGCGGGCTCGCGCCCCGCGCGTCGTCAACCCGGCGCCCTCCAGTCCCGCGCCTGCGGGTGGCACGCCGCCTGCCGACATGAAGGCGCAGTGACACGAGCGGGCCGTGACCACTCCCCCGCTCAGTCCAGGCCCGCCGTCACGCGCGCCACCAGCCAGAAGGTCCCCCTGACGATGTTGCCGGGCTGCAGCCGGGGTGTCTTCTCGTCGGCCGCCGCGAGCACGTCGTACACACCGCCGTAGGTCCGCACGAGGGCGTGCTGGAACGGCTGGCCGGTGACGCCGTTGGTGCGCACGTCCGCGGCCTCGACATGCCCGGTGAAGTGGGCCCGGGGCGCGACGGGCGGAGGGGGGCCGTCCTTCTTCATGAGCGCGGCGGGATTGGGGATGAAGAACTGCGAGCCCAACTGCGCCTTGCCCGGCTTGCGCGAAGCCTCGTAGGCCTCCTTGTCCGGCCAGGCCTGCAGCGACTCGGCGAAGGCGCACGGTGCCAGCTCCAGCGCCGCGCCGGCCTGGACGCGCTCGCGCACCAGCACGAGGTCCGCGAGCGTCGTGGCGAACGGATAGAGGACGTGGCCCTCGGAGTCGACCACCTCGGCCTCGAGCAGGTCGCAGAAGCGGCAGCTCTTGTCGGCGGCGAAGCCGGTGGCGCGCACCCGCAGACGCGACTCCGCCCGGAAGCCCGGGGTGGAGCACTCCACCTTGCCCTCCCGGGTGAAGACGAAGCCGTAGCTGGCACCCGACGCGTCGGACCACAGCTTCAGCTCATGGCCGGGCGTCGTGCCCGCGGTCGTGGTGTGCTCCAGCAGGGAGTCCAGGACGCGTGCGAAGGACGCCCTGTCAGTCGCGTGGATTCCGATGCAGGCCAGGTGGTTTGCCATCCACCCAAGCCTACTGCTTCGCCGCGCCGCGCTGGGGGGCGGGTTGCGTCCCGCGGCCCCCCGCGGAGTGAATCAGAGCTTCCCGGCGGCCCGGATGGCGTTCTCGTAGCCCTTCTCGAAGCTCGGGGCGTCCGGCTGATTGTCATGGAACGAGTCGTCGGGGCCGTACTCCTTGTACGCCTGCTTCAGCCCGGCGACGAGCGCGTCCCGGGTCTTCACCTCACTCAGCGAGTTCACCTCACCCGGGGCGAAGCGTTGGAGGACGACCTGCAAGGCCATGCTCGGGTCCTCCGCGCCCCTGCCGACGTCGTTGAGGAAGTCGACGACCTGGCTGGGTGCCAGCTTGAGCTGGTCCGCGGTTTTCTTCAGCCCGTCGAGCTGCGCGAGGGACTCCTTGGTGTACAGGAGGGAGGGGTACTTCTTGGCGAGCGCCTGGACGTCCTTGGGGGGAAGCTTCAGGTCCTGGGTCAACTTATGGACCACCTCTCCATCCGCGTCGAGGAGGGTGCGCTCCAGGTCTGGGTCGTTCAGCACGGAGTGGAGGTACTCGGCCCGCTTGTCCTTGAACGCCTTCTCCTTCTCCGCGGACTTCTCTTCACCCGAGATGATGCTCGCGGCGACCTCACCGACCGCGTTGATGCCGGCGCCGAGGCCACCCACGAGGGCTCCGGCCGGCGCCGTCAGCGGAAAAGCCTCCAGGGCTCCACCCACGATACCGAGGACGTCCCCGGCCAGGGCGACGGCATGGCCCGGGTTGCCCTCGCCGGAGGCGAGCTTGTTCGCGTTGACCCAGGCGGAAGCCGAGTTCGCGAGCAGCGCGAGCCCCGGGGTGATCCTGGCCACGAAGTCAGCGGACCTGGCGAGCTTCCCGGCCTTCGAGTACTTCTCCGCGTCGACGAGGCTCTGGGCAGCCCCCGCGAAGAGCTCAGCAGTGCCCTGCCCCGCCTTGGTGAACTCCTTGATGGCTTCCGAGATGGCTTCCGACGTGCTGGAGTCGAGCTTCGAGTCACCAATCTGGACGCTCCAGGCGACGAGCGAAGCCTTCATCAGCCCCTTGGCGATGGGACTCTGGCCCTTGAACTCGTCGGCCAGGTTCTGGAGGAGGGTCTGCCGCTTCTCCGGGGGCAACGACATGTCGGTGAGGCCTTGCATGAACTTCGCCGCGCCGCCCTGGAGGTCGAACATGGGCTTGCCGATGTCGTCCGCGACGCCCTTGATCCCCCCGAGCTCGTCGAGCTTCTTCTGGAACGCGGCGATGGCGCCCTTCGGGTCCTTGGGGTCCTCCGCGATGTACTGGGAGATTCCATTCGAAATCGCCGGCTCGGTGATGTCCTTGTCGAAATCCTTGAACCCCTCGAAGGCCTTCGCGAGTGCCGGGTCCTTCTTGATGTCGATGGAGAAGTCCAGGGCCGTCTTGGCGGCGCCCGAGTTGGCGATGGCCTGGAGTGACTTGTAGAGGTCCTTGGCGCCGCTGGGATTGGTGGCGGCGCTCTTGAGGATGCCTTCCTTGTGCTTCTCGAGCGTGGCCGCCAGGTCCTTGGTCGCCTGGGCCTCGGCGTCGAAGATGGCCTGGTTCCCGGGTTCGCTCTTGAACTTCTTGACGAGCTTCTGCTGCTGGGCCGGGGTGAGCGCCGTGCCGAAGCCGGACAGGAGCCTCTGCAACTCCTCTTGCTTCTCATGGACCTTCGCGTGCGTGGCGTCGAAGCGGGCCTTGGCGCTGCGAATCTCTGTTCCAGCGACCCGGGGGCCGGCCCAGCCAGGGTGCATCTCCTGGACGATGCTCTTCCAGGGCTCGCTCTTCTGGGCCAGGGCGCCAATCTCCTGGTCGGTGATGATGCCCTTGGCCTTCGCGGCGTCGAGGGCCATCAAGACATGTTTGCGGACCTCGCCCGCTCCAATGGCCTTGGAGGAGTACTCGCCCTTGTCATTCTTGTCGAAGAGGCTGCTGTCGAGCGGGTTGCCGCTCTTGGAGAGGCGCGGGTCGACGAGCTCCTCGAGGATGCCGTCCTCCTTCGCGGACTTGACGAGCTGGGCGAGGTACTCGGGGTCGTGCTGCTTCTCCTTCACGAGCTCGGTGAACAGGCTGTTGGGTTCAGCCCCGCTGGCGCGGCCCTTGATGACACCGTCGTAGTCCTTGGCGGCCTGTTCCGCCGAAGACGGGGGCTTCTCATCCGCCACCATCATCTTCTGCAACCCGGCGGGGACCCTGGCCCTGGCCAGGGCCTCGGCCCGCTCGGGCGAGCCTGGAGGCGTGTCGAGGATGTTCTTGACGTGTCGGGCGGAGAGGCTGCCGGCTTCCTGGTAGTGCGGCTCGGCCTTCTTGAAGGCCTCCATCGACTCGTAGGACTTGTTCGTCGTCGGATCGAGGATCTGCTCGCCCTGCCGGATGACGACGTGGCCTGACTCGCCCTCCGTGCCGGAGCGCGTGTCCTCGAGGAAGACCATCTCCGAGCGCGCACGAAGCTCCGGGGTGGCCTTGTTGGCCCAGTCGGCGGCAACGTCCAGGCAGTTCACCTGTCCATCCCTGGCGTCCTCCGTGAGCAGCGACGTGGCCGGAGTCTCGGCCCCCAGGCGCTTGTCGAACTGCTCGTTGCGGGGCATGCCCTCGAACGCCGTGTTGGCCTTGCGAGCGGCCTCCGCGGCCTGCTGGGCCTGGGCTTCTGCCGCCTTGCGAGCGGCCTCCGCGGCCCTGCGAGCGGCCTCCGCCGCCGCGCGCCGTGCCTCCTCGGCGGCGCGCCGTGCCGCTTCCTGCTCACTGGTGCCGTTGCTCCGACTGCCACTCGCGGGTCCGACGCTCATGGGTGCTGCTCCTGGGGCTGGAGGACTGACTATCGACATCCCCAGGAGCAAGGACCGGGCCTGCGGCAAAGGTGCGAAAGGGCGAGAGGTGCTTCCCCGGCTTGTAGGCTGCGGACTACGACGCGCGTGGAAGCTGATGGCCCCAGCCCGCGGCGAGCGCGGGCCCCCTTCCGTCAGTGCTTCAGGGGAAGAGCGACGTCGCGAGTCTCGCGGTGCGCGCACGCTGCGGGTGGTCACCGACAGGGATGCGGGCCACCTCCGCCTCGGTTGCGTAGGAGATGACCGACACGGTGTCGTCCCCGGCCACCGAGACGAAGCAGTAGTTTCCGTCGGCGCTGGTCGTGGCCCAGTAGGTCCTCGCGCCAAGCGGGTGGACGGTGTAGCGGAACGTCTCGCGTGAGACGATGGCCGCGTAGTTGGACATCGTGCCGGCCACGCAGAGCTTCGTCCCATCGCCGCTCATCGCGAGGCCGTGGTGGGCGGAGTCGAGGATGTACTGGTCGCGGCGCAGCTGCTGGGTCTCCGGGGGAACCGGCAGGTGGGCAATCCGCATCACCCGATCCTGCTCCAGGTCGTACTCCACGAAGCCGTGGAAGAACGACACCTGGAAGTAGACGAACCGCTCGTCGGGGGACAGGGCCATCGGCCGGACCGCCGCGCTCATGTCGGGCATCCCCAGCTCGCCGAGCTTCTGGCGCATGTTCAGCGTCCGGAGGACCCGCAGCGTGCGTGCATCGACAATCCGGAAGATGCGCTCACCCTTGGTGCCGTCCAGCTCCGGGGTGTCGAGTGCCGTGTAGACGGTGCCGATGCTGGCATGGAAGATCTTGCTGCCGTCGCGGGAGTAGTTGTTCTCGTGCGGGTTGTCCCCCGAGGGGAAGTTCCCGACGATGCTCCCAGTGGCCGTGTCGATGATCTCCACGCGATTCGCCGTCGACGCCGAGACGGCGAGCCGGGTGCCATCCGGCGAGATGGCCATGTGGTCGGCGCGGTTGCCGCTGACCCGCGTCCGCCAGCGGATGTTGTTGGTGGTCAGGTCGATGGCAACGACGTCCGCGAAGCTGGGGCGCGAGACGAAGATGACCTTCCCGTCCTTCGAGGCGAACATGTCATCCACGAGCTGATCGTGGCCCTCGCCCACCTGCTCGCGGATGAACAGGAAGTACGTCAGGCGCACCGGATCCAGCGAGATCTCCAGCATCCGCTGGCTCCGGTCCGGCACCACGTTGATGCGGCGCAGCCGCTGGTAGGTCCGCACGTCGATGATGTCGGCGGTCCCGTCCCAGTTGTTACCGACCAGCAGGACCTCGCGCATCGACGATGGCGTCTGGGCGGCGGCACTGAACGAAACCAACACCGCTACGGCGGCACACAACGAAACGACGCGAGCACACCATTGACTCATGCTCGCTCCCACTTGCCGGATACCCACAGTCTGACCTCCTCAGGACGGGTAGGCGTTGCAGTTTGAATCGCAACGAAGTTGCACTACCAAGTCCCACCGCGACATCGCCCCCACCGAAGGGAGGGGGGTTCGCAGGAGGAGTCCAGGTCGAACGCGGATGACGGATTTTCGCAATCCGATTGTACTAGCGCGCGGCACGGAATGCGGCGGGCGGGGTCCCAGGCCCATCGGCGGAAACGGGCGGCGGAAGGTGGCCGCGCTGGGGCGCCACCGCCCGCGCCTTCAGACTGGGGCGGTGTCCTGGTCGCGCGTCACTCCGCCCTGCCCTTCGCGTCCTGCCAACGCTGGCCCGAGCTGTAGTTGGCGGGAATCCATCGGTAGTGCCTCCCCTCCGCGCCGAGCCGGCCCAGTCCGGGAAAAGGCATGTGCGCCAGGCCGATCAAGTCACCCCGCCCCGCTGCGTCCGCGAACACCCGGGCGCGCTGGGCCGCCGCCGCACGGGCATCGACGTCGTAGGCGACCGTCACCGCGGGCTCGCGCAGCTGCACCGAGCCGAAGTGCATGAGGTCGCCCCACAGGACCAGCCGCTGCCCCCGGCTCTCGACGAGGTAGGCGCTGTGGCCCGGCGTATGCCCCGGGGTCGGCATGGCCCGGATGCCCTGGACGATGGCGTCCCCGTTTCCGAACGTCTTCAGCTTCCCCGCGCCCTGGTACGGCGCCACCATGGCCCGCGCCTCCTCGAAGTACTTCGGGTCCACCTCTCCCCTCGCCTTGTGCTCGCGCCCCAGCCAGAAGTCCGCCTCGCGCGAGTGCACCTGGAGAATGGCGTTGGGGAACGCCCGGCGCGCGCCGGACATGAGCCCACCGGAGTGGTCGCTATGGATGTGCGTGAGCAGCACCACGTCGATCTGCTCGGGCTGGTAGCCCGCGTCCCGGAGGCTCTGCTGGAGCCGGCCGCCCACGTCGGGGCCGAAGAAGCCTCCCACGCCCGTGTCGACGAGCACCAGCGCCGTGCCGGTGTTGATGAGGAACGCGTTGATGGACAGCTCGACCGGATCCTCGAGGTGGTCTCGCGCGAGCAGCTCCTCGACCCGCTCCGGCGTCGTGTGCGTCGCCACCTCGCTCACGGTCTGGGGGACGGTGCCGTCGGACAGCGCGGTGATCTCGAAGTCGCCGAGCATCATCCGGTAGAAGCCAGGTGCCTGGGTTCGCACCTGGGGCGCGGCCGCCTGGACGGCGGACGGAAGCAGTGGAGCGACGGCCAGCACCAGCAGGGTGAGGGCGCGCGAGACAGCGAGGAAGACACCGCGGGGAAGAGGTCTTTTCATGGGCGATGAGATAGCGCCAGGCCTTCCCTGGGATAAACAGGCGCTCGTCACACGCTCCGTTTCACCCCTGAAACAATGAGGTGGAGGTTGGACAGGTTCACGGCGATGGAAGCCTTCGTCCGCGTGGTGGAGAGCGGCACCTTCACCAAGGCGGCCGACGCGCTGGGCCGCCCGAAGGCGGCGGTGACCCGGCTGATTCAACAACTCGAGGCACAGCTGCGCGTGAAGCTGCTGCACCGCACCACGCGCCGCGTGACGGTCACCCCGGAGGGCATGACCTACTACCAGCAGGCCTTGCGCCTGCTGGGAGAGGTGCGAGAGCTGGAGGCCACGCTGGCCCAGACGCGGAGCGGCCCCCGGGGGCGCCTGCGGGTGGAGTCGAGTGGGACGATTTCCCGGCTGCTTCTCGTCCCCGCGCTGCCGTCGTTCTACGCGCGCTACCCACAGATGCACATCGAGCTGGGGGTGACCGACCGCCCCGTGGACCTCCTCGCGGAGAACGTCGACTGCGCCATTCGCGGAGGCGGCGTGAAGGACGACTCCCTGGTGGCACGGCACCTCGGTGACCTCTGCTATCTGGCGTGCGCGTCGCCGCGGTACCTCGAGCGTCACGGAGTGCCACGCCACCCGAAGGAACTGGCAGGCGCGTCGCACGCGGTGGTCAGCTACTTCTCGTCGCTGAGTGGCAAGGAGCTCCCCTTCGTCTTCCTCCGCGATGGCCAGCGGCTCGAGGTCCTGGGCCGCAGCCAGCTCACGCTCAACGAAACCAACGCGTACCTGGCCGCCGGGCTCGCGGGCCTGGGCGTCATGATTGCCCCTCGCTTCGTGTTGGAGCCGCACCTGGCCCAGGGCGAGCTGGTGCCAGTGCTGGAGGGATGGCAGCCCGAACCCCGTCCCCTGTTCCTGGTCTACCCGCCCTCGCGGCAGCCAGGCGTCGGGTTGCGGGTCTTCATCGACTGGACGATGGAGCTGTTCGCGAGTCGGCCGAGCCTGTGGCGTCGTGACGGGTAGCCCTTTCGCCCCTCACCCGCGCCAACGCTCGACCTCCAGGACCTCCTGTACCTTTGACGGATTCCGCTCTAGAGAGCAGGCGTCGCATCAACGAGGTGGGGATCATGAAGCAGTTCGTAGTCCTTTTCTGTCTGGCCACTGCGGGCTGTGCCACGACCCAGCGGCCGGCTGCCGCCGAGCGCTGGCTTCTGACGGGCGCGCGGCTCTATGTGGCTCCCGACGCGCCGCCCCTGGACAACGCCTGGGTGGTCGTGAGCGGCGGGAAGATTGAAGCCGTCGGTTCCGCGTCGGAGGCTCCGCCGACCGGGCTCCGCCGTGCGGATGCCTGCAGCGGCGGCGTCATCATGGCCGGCTTCCAGAACAGTCACGTTCACTTCACGGACCCTGCATTCGCCGGGGCCGCCGGCCGGTCGCGCGAGGAGCTCCAGTCCCCCCTGAGCCAGCTGACCACGCGCTTCGGCTTCACGACGGTCGTCGATACCGGGTCCGAACCCGCGAACACCGCGGCCCTCCGCCAGCGCATCGAGCGTGGCGAGCTGCAGGGGCCGGCCATCCTCACCGTCGGAGCCCCGCTGTATCCGGAGAACGGCATTCCGTTCTACCTGCGCGATCTGCCGCCCGCGCTGCTGCAGCAGCTTGCGCAACCCGCGACGGCGGACGAGGCCCGTGCCATCGTCCGCTCGAGCTTCGAGAACGGCGCGAACGGAAGCAAGGTGTTCGTCGCCACGCCGCAGGGGCGTGGTAAAATCCGGCGCATGTCCGCGGACGTCGCGAGCGCCGTGGTGGCCGAGACCCACCGGTTGGGGGGCCTCGTGATGGCACACCCCACCGATCCCGAGGGTGTGAGCGCCGCCGTGCAGGCCGGTGTCGACATCATCGTGCACACGACCATCGATCCGCCGAAGTCCACGTGGAGCGCCGAGCTCGTCGGCCAGCTGGTCGCGCGCAACGTCTCCGTGGTCCCGACGCTGCAGCTCTGGGGATACGAGCTCGCCAAGGCAACCGTTCCTACCGACGTGCGCGAGCGCATCGTAGCGGACGCCCAACGGCAGCTCGCGGCGTTCTCGAGCGCCGGGGGGCAGGTGTTGTTCGGCACGGATGCCGGGTACATGACCGACCTCGATCCGACGCAGGAATACGTCCTCATGGAGCAAGCCGGCCTGACGCCGATGCAGCTCCTCGCGTCACTGACCACCGCCCCCGCGTCGCGCTGGAGCGCCGCCGAGCGCCGGGGCCGCGTCAAGCCGGGCTTCGACGCCGACCTCGTGGTGCTGGCCGGCGATCCCGCCACGGATGTCCGGCGGTTCACCGACGTGAAGTGCACGATTCGAGCGGGCAAGGAGCTCTTCGTCCGTTCGCCGTGAGCCGCTCCCGGTGTCCCCGCCGTCAGCCGTTGTCGCGGCGGGACACCATCCGCCGGAGCACGAGGCCGTGGCGAGAGCCGACTTCAGGTCGCGCTGGCCAGCGTCGTGGCCGGTGCGTTATCACGCCGCATGGCTCCCAAACCCCAGCCCTACACCACCCTCTCCGGCGCGCGGTTTCAACCCCTGGCACGCGAGCTTGGCTTGGAGCGCTACAACCTGCTCGAAGTCAGCGACGACTCGGTCGACTACGAGGACCTGTTCGGCGGCCTCGAGGTCGACTTCGTGGTCCACGAGGGCACGCTCACGCTGAGCGGACCGGCCTACGTTCGCAATGAAGACCCGCTGGTGTGTGTCATCGAAGGCGACCTGATCGTCGACGGCCCGCTGGTCATCCGCGACGACGTCTACGTGCCGCTGTGGATCAAGGGCTCGCTGAGCGCCCGTGATCTCGTGCTCAGTAACGACGCCCAGGTGTTCATCGAGGGCGACCTCAAGCTGACGGGCAACCTCGTCACATACGGCACGGACGCGGCCCACCTGGTCGTCCACGGAGAGGCGCAGGTCGGCGCCTGGCTGCGGCCTGGTCAGCGCGGCGCGATCTACCTCCCGGAATCGGTGCCCGATCCACTCGAGGGCGACGCCCTCCTGGCGCGGCTCGCCCCCACGCTCGACCCGCGCAAGAACCTCCCACTGGCCTTGTGCGAGCACGTGCTGGCGGGCCAGCCGCTGCTGCGCGACTGACGCGCACGGAGCGGCTTCCAAAGAGCACTCACTGCGTCTTGTCAGACCGACCCTTCACCCGTCTGTCCGTGGCGATCCAGTTCACCTCCCAGGTCTTGCCCCCATCGTCGGAGAACGCCTGCTCGAAGCGGCATGAGTCCGGGGTCATGTCCGAGATGACGAAGCGAACGAAGATGGCCCGGCCATCCAGGGTCTCCTGCGCATAGAACTCCCCCCGCCCATCCTTGAAGCCGCCAATCGAAGGGGGCGTCAGCGTGCCGCCGGCACTGCTGGCGAAGTTGAGGCTCCACTGGCGGGACTCGGGGTTGTAGAGGCGCAGCGACAACCCCTCGATGCGACCCGCCGGGCCACGGACATCGAGCTCCACCAGGTTGGCGCGTCCGTCCCAGACTTTTCGGACGACCGTCGTTCCCTCGTATTCGACCCAGTCATTGGAGCCGGTCAAAGGACGAAGGCGGCGCTTCAGACGGGTCGTCCAGGTGCCAATCTCCCAGTCGAAATCACTCTGCCCATCCCGCTTCTCGGGCTGTGAAGCGTGGGGTTTCGCTGCGCCGGCCGGCTGCTGTGCGCTCGCTTGAAGAGGTTGCAAGGCGATGGCCAGGATGGACAGCAGGAGAGACGTTCGAAGAAGTCGGGGCGTGTTCATGGGGGCCCCATGCTCGATGCGGCATGGCACTGTCGCAATAGCCACTACAGCCATGCCCCCCATTGCCACTTCCTGCTCGACGCTGAGACATCGGCCTCTCCGCGGCACTCCTCGCCGGCTTCACCAGTCCGGATCGCCCCACACCTGATTGCCCTCGCGGTCGAACAACCTGTGTCCCTCGCGCGCGACGCCATCTTTGAAAGCATCGGGAGCGAAGGACTCGAAGGCGGGGGCAATGACGAGGCGCCCGTCGGTGCCGACGTAGCCATACCGCTTGGGACAGTTCACCCACTGGAAGCCAGGATGCTCGGGCACCCGGTCCAGGGTACAGCTCCCGAATGAGACCGCCGCGAGCCCCTGCATGAAGGGCTCCGCGAAGGTGAAGTGGTAAGGCGTCGTCTCCTTGCCCTGCTTGTCGATGAACGCATACTTGCAATCGCAGAAGCGCTGAGTGGGCATGGCGCGGGACGACTGCTCCCGTCCCTGGGAGTCGACGATGCTGAGGCGTTGCGCGTACTCGACCCACTTTCCCCGCGCGACCGGAGCAAGCCCCTCCGAGTAGCCAGGCGTGGTGACGTAGCGCTTGCCGGTGAGCGGCTTTCCCTCAGGACTGATGAAGAAGGCCCCGCGCCCATCCATGACGACGGCCGCTCCCTCATGGAACGGCTCCGCCTTGTCGTAGGCCACGGGGGTGACGAGCTTCCCCTTCTCGTCGGCAAGGCCGTACTCGTTCCCCGCCTTCATGATCAGCCGCCGCTCCCCCGCCATGACGGGCGGGTCGGCGCTGAAGGCCATCACCTGCTTCCCCGTCGTGTCGATCATCAGCAACCCGTAGCCCAGCCCCACGGGGTGGAGGACGGTCCTGCCTTCGGAGAAGCCCTCCCCACAGGCCCAGCCCTTGGGAAGCGCGGGCCGCCGCTGGCCCTTGGCGTCGATGAGGAAGGCCCCGCTGCTGTCCTCCATGACGCAGGCGAAGCCGCCCAGGAAGGAGCTGGCACTGCTGTAGCGCGCGGGGATGACCCACTCGCCCTTCTTGTCGATGAAGCCCCAGCCCTCGTGCGTCTGGACGGCCGCCAGGCCCTCGGTGAACTCCCTGGCGTCCTTGAACGCCGGCTCGATGACCGTCGCGAAGGCGCGGTCGACGTAGCCGATGCGCCGCTGCTCGTCCCGCACCACCGTGTGCGTGGCGAGCCCTTCCGAGAACCGGCCCAGGGCCCCCTCGACCGGCATGCCCATGCGCTGGCCCGTGAGGTCCACCACGCCGTGACGACAGTCAGGCGTTCCGTCCTCGGCCGGGCGGCAGAGCGGCACCAGCCCCTCCGAGAAATCGCCGGTATGGTTTCCCTCGAGGGTGAAGACGACCTTCCCCGTCTTGTCGACGTACTGCGTTTCCGCCGTCCCCCGGTGGAGGCGCGCGAGCCCCTGCCGGAACGGCCCGGCCCCCGAGACGGCCGCGTCCAGGGCCACCACGAGCTGGCCCGTCGTGTCGATGTAGCCCTTGCGCTCGCCCTCCTCGACGTACGCCAGGCCCTCCGAGAAGTCCTCCGCGGCCCGGAAATGGCGGCCCCCGAACGCGGGGACCCCGTCTGGAGTGATGAAGCTGAACACGCCTTCCGCCGTGTGCTCCCAGGCGCGGGCGAACCCATGGCGGAAGGGCCAGATCCTGTTCACCCGGGTGACCAGGACGGGAGTGCCCTGCTTGTTGATGACCCGATGGCGACCCTCCGCGAAGCGCACGTTCGCCAGGCCACCGCGGAAGGGCTCGGCGTCGCGGAACGGCCCGAGGACCGCCTTGCACTGCGTGTCGACGTAGCGCCAGCTCTCGTCGGCCGCCTGCACCCGGAAGAGCCCCTCCGTGGCATCGCGGACGTCCGTGCACTCGAGCTGGCAGCGCTCCTTCCCCGTCCGGTCGATGAGGGCGCAGCGGCCCTGCCGCCCGGTGAGCGCGAGCCCCTCGGAGAACTCCGTCGCCAGCGTATAGGGGCCCGCGAGGACGAGCCGACCCGTCGTGTCGACGTACTGCATGCACTCGTTCCCGGACATGTCACAGCCGTGGCTGGTCACGCGGAGGAGCGGCAGGTCCGCCGGCTCCCCGGGCTTGCACAGGTCGATGGTGCTCCCGCCCCTCCGGGCACGCAGACAGGGAGCCGTGGTGCCCTTCAGCTTCTCTTGAAGGCGCAGGAACAGCTCGAAGCGGGCGGCCCTGGCGAGCAGCTCGGGCCCCCGTGCTTCGTCCGCCGCGGAGAGGACGCCCAGGCTGGCGGCCTTGAGCCTGGGCAGATACGCGACGGCCTGCCGGGTCTCCAGGTCCATGACGCAGACGTAGGCACGGAAGGAGCCGGGAGCGTTCGCCTTCGCCGTGGCGCCCTCCCCCGTCGCGCCCCCCGGAAGGACCGCGCGGGGCACCTCCACGGACACCGGCTCGGCAGTGCTGCCGAAAATGAGGGCCACGTAGCGCAACCGGTCCAACGACTCGAAGACGGTCCGGGCCTCGCGCCCGCTCGGCTTCTTCCCGTCAGCCAGGCTGCCCGCGTCCAGCAGCTTCTCGACGTCCGAGATGACCCGAGGGGTCGTCATGATCCTGAAAGGCACCTCACGCCCCGGGGCGCGGTCGGCCTCGTAGTCCTCCGCATGAACGGCGATGGCATTCACCCGCGCACGCTTCTCGGGGGCCTCGTCCTCGTCGGCGAACACGAGCGGGGTCGCCGGAGCAACGGGCAACTGGTTGCACGAGTCCTTCGCCTCGACGAGAGCGCGCAGGCGGTCGAGCTTCTCGCGCGAGGGAACACGGTGCCTGTCGATGACGGACTCGGCGCTCGGGCCACAGCCCGCGCACAGGGCGGTGACGAGGAGCGAACTCAGGATGAAGCGCTGCATGGACCTTCTTCTCGGCGAGGGAGCTGGGAGATGATCGTATCGGGAGCCCGCCCACGTCCGCGACCGGGCGACCTTGACGGCCAGTTCCAGACGCCCCTCTCGACCACCGCGCCGTTCACGGGTCCTGGGACACCACGGGCAACGCCCTGAAGGCATTCACCCGCACCGTTCACCTTGAGTGAACCCATTGGCGCCTAAATAGAAACCTGCCCGGGTCTGGTTGGACATCATGGCCCGGCATGCACTCCCCGAACACCCAGGAAGCCACGTCGCCAAGGACAGGTCCGCAAGGGTCTGCCCGCTTCGTGGGAGCCGTGCTCCTGGCCTCGCTGGGCGCCTGCGCCCGTCCCTCGGGCCCGCCCTCGCCTGCCGCCCCGGATGCCGCCGTCGTCTCGCGGCCCGAGCCCGTCCTGGACGCCTCGGTGGCCGCGCCAGCGGTCGAGGTCCGGCTCGCGGTCCGCAAGCCCCTGCGCCTGTCGGCCTCGGGACTCACCGGCGGCCTCGTCGTCACGCTGACGCACCCGGGCACCACCCCGGTGGACGTCGTCCACCCGGACGTCCACGGGCTGCGCTTCGTCGACACGACGACGGGCGCCACGCACACCGTCCTGCACCCGTGTGACTGCGCCTTCGTGCTGGGGCTCGACCCGTATCCGGAGTCCCGCCGCCTGCGCCTCACTCCCGGCACGTCCACGGAGGTCCTCCTCGACACGTGGGACTGTGGCGGCGGCCCCTTCCGGCTGCCGCCACCGGGGCGCTACCGCGTGAGCTGGCGCCTCGCCGCTCCCGCCGTGACGGATGGCCTGGGCATGCAGCGGCTGGAGGAGCGCTGCCAGGAAGTCCTCCGCCGTGACGACGTGTGGACGGCCGCGCCCGAGTCCAACGCCGTGGAGCTCGAAATCTCGAAAGAAACCTCAAGGAGCCGCAAATGACCAAGGTCCGTGACCGCCAGAACGATGTCCTCTTCGTCGGGATGAACAAGTACGCCGCCAGCGAGGCGAAGCCCCTGAACACCCAGGGCACGCAGGTGACGCTCATCCAGGACGGGAAGAAGGACGACACCATCACCGTCGGCGCCGGCAAGGCGAAGAAGACCTTCGACCTGACCTCCGCGGCGGGCCGCAAGGACTTCGTGGCCACGCTGGGCCTGCCGGCGGCGCAGTCGGCGAAGCTCGAGAAGATTCTCGACGACGCCGGCCCCGACGCACGCGACGAGATGGCGCAGATTGCCCAGGTCTGGGCCGAGGGCGAGAAGGGCGGCAAGGTGCCCGGCCGGCTGGTGCTCTCCGGACACAGCGCGGGCGGCTCCATCTGGGGCGGCGAGGATGGCTTCACCAACGGCTCGCTGCGGCGCAACGTGCTCACGGACCTCGCCAAGGCGATGCCGAAGGCGGCGGCCCAGGTGCAGGACGTGGCCATCTCCGCCTGCTACTGCGGCGGCGAGGACTCCATCATGAAGTGGAAGGAGGGCTTCCCCAACGCCAAGACGGTGCTCGCCTACCACGACAAGTCACCGAGCGGCGCCGACGGCGGCTCCACGTCGCACCTGCAGCGCTGGGAGAAGGCGACGCGCGGGGACGTGGACGCGCTCAAGCCCAAGCAGTTCGACGGGCTGACCAAGGCGAAGAATGTCGCCACCTGGAGCGTGAAGCACGGCTACCTCACGCCGGGCGCGCCGGAGAAGTCCGAGGTCGTCCGCCAGCGCATCACCGACTTCCAGTCGCAGTACGCGAAGTACTTCTCTGGCGAGACGCCTCCGCCCACCTCCGAGCCCAACCCGCTGCGCAACCACTACCGCGACCTGCAGGACCTCGCGGGCCGCTCGGACGTCCCCGCGGACGAGAAGGCGAAGCTCGAGGGCCAGATTGCCCAGACCATCCGCCTCATCAAGTACGAGGGCGTGAAGGGCACCTTCCAGAGCACCCACGGCGCGGACCTCAAGGCGGGCTTCGAGGCCGTGGGCCTCAAGGCGCCCGACGTGTCGAAGCTCAGCCGCAAGGACGCGATGGCGCAGCTCGCGGCCCTGGAGAAGGCGGCCTCCGGCAAGACGGCCGTCCCGCCCGAGACGAGCAAGGCGCTCGACCTGCTCCGCAAGGGCCTGCGGGACCTGGAGCCGGCGGTCATCCCCGACAACTGGATTCGCTGAGGCGAGGCTCGCAACTTCACCGCTGACGTCAGCCCAACCCGTAGAGTGAGCGCGTGGCAACTCGGACTCGATGCAACAACTGTGGCGCTCCCTTCCTGAAGGACCTCAGCGAGGAGCCGGTGTGTGGACATTGCGGCGCTGCGCGGCCGATTCCCTGGCTGCCGCAGCGCTCCGCGCCCACGGGCCGTCCCCATCCCACCCCGGCCCAGCAGAGCGGCACGCTCGCGTTCATCGTCCTCGGGGCCGTCATCACGATGGGCCTCGCGGGCATCGTGGCGTTCATGCTGGTGAGCGACGCCCCTGCGCCGGCCAGGCCCGCTCCCGCCCCGCGGCCCGTGCCCCAGGCGACACGTCCTCCCGCGCCCCCGGAACCGGAGCGCCCCGTGCCTCCGCCGGTGGTGCAGACGCCCGTCCCACCGCCCCCGGTGGCAAAGCCCGTCCCGCGCAAGCCCCAGACGAACGAGGAATGGGGCGCCCAGCAGCTGGCGAAGCGTCTGAGGAAGTACGACTTCTGTGGCCGCGAGGCCATCCTACGCAACCAGGACATTCCGCGTCGCTACAAGCTGCGCGCGAAGTTTGGCGCTGACGGCCAGGGCATGAAGGGTCGGGTGGAGCCCGCGCCGGTGGCGATGCTGAACCCCTGCATCAGCAACAACACGAGCTACATCTACCTGGGCAAGCCCCCACAGCCTCGGGAGTTCGTGGTGGAGGTCACCCTGTCGTTCTCGCACCTTCGTCCCACGGGCAAGCCGGAGACCCACGACAGCCAGTGGAACATCCGCGACGACGACCCGTACTGAGCTTTCTCGCTGTCCTGACTGTCCACCGAACGCTTCCCTGCCTGTCTGCTCTGTCCCTGGAATTTCGGAGTGGGTCAGTGACACCCTGGCCCCGCTTCATCCTCCAGTTAACAAAACAGACGGGAGTTTCGAATGCGTGGGAATGTGGCGCGGAGTCTCGCGCTCGCGGTGCTCTGCATGGCTTCGGGGGCACAGGCGGCAATCAGCAAGGACATCGTCGCCGGAGACCGTCGCAGCGCGGCCACGGTGCAGTCCCAGAACGCCTATGCCAGCTACGTCTCGCCGGCGGACAAGGTGTTCCACGTCAGCACCGGCGGCAGTGACTCCACCGGTGACGGCAGCGCGGCGCGGCCCTGGCACACGGTGGCACGCTCGGTTCGCGGGCTGGCCCCCGGTTCCACCGTGTACATCCACGCGGGCACCTATGACGCCACGCAGGTGGACCTGGCGTCCAGCTCGGCCCTCGACGGCACGGCGACCGCGCCCATCACCCTTCGGGGCGCGCCCGGCGAGTCCCAGCCGGTGCTGAAGAGCAATGGCTCGTCCCCCATCTTCCACCTCAACCGGCGGTACTGGATCCTGGATGGGCTGGAGCTGGATGGCCGCTATGTGCGCTCGCACGCAGTGCTCTTCCGCTCGGACCACCTGACGCTGCGCAACAGCCTGGTGCGCGACGCGTCGCTGGACGCGCTCAACGTGAAGGCCCAGCACGTCCTCATCCAGGGCAACGAGATTCGCAACACCTTCGAGCACACCGCGGGCAGCGCCCGGGGTGTCGCCTGCACCACGCACACGGACTGCTCCGCCGGCAGCTTCTGCAAGCCCGAGTACGACACGTCCAACACCCTGCGCCGCTACTGCCGCGAGCGTGACGACGGCCACGCCATCGTCGTCCTGTCCGACTCGCACTCCGTGCTGGTGAAGGGCAACGTCATCCACGACAACACGGGTGACGGCCTCCAGTGCGCCGGCCCGCTGTACGGCTACACCGCCGGCACGCGGCCCGCGGACATCACCATGGAGGACAACGACATCTTCACTAGCCCCGCGCACCAGGGCGTCGTGGAGGAGGCCACGGACATCAAGGACTGTGACTTCATCACCCTGCGCCGCGAGCGCTACCACGGCTTCCGCGCCGCCCGGCGCGCGGACGGCACGCTCAACGGAGGCGGGGCCGCCATCTTCCACTTCGATGCCCAGGGCATCCGCGTGGAGGACTCGGAGATCTCCGACTCCTGCATGGGCCTGGGCCTGGGCAACAGCGCCAGCGACCCGCTGGCCAACGTCGTCATCGCCCGCACCCGCTTCCACCACTTCTACACGGGCGAGAAGGGCTGCGGCACCAACAGCACCTCGGGCACGGCGCTCTACGTGCAGAAGCTCACTGGCGGCGACTTCTTCCACAACACCATCTCCCAGGCGGGCCGCACGGCGATGCTCGTCTCGGCCGCCGGGTGGACGGTGCGCAACGTGGACTTCTGGAACAACATCGTCTCGCTGTCGGCGCCCGGCTCGCGTTGGCTGGTGACGGATGGCGCCTACCTCGTGGACTTCGAGTCGGACGGCAACCTCTTCTCCCACGCGGACGGCTCCGCTTCGCACTTCACCTGCAGCTTCAGCCAGGGCACGAAGGACCTGACCGGCTGGCGCAGCAGCTCCTGCGCCATCGGCGGCCTGACGATGCGCGACCCCTCCAGCTCGGTGGCGGCCGCGGCCTTCACGCAGGAGGCGGCCGGTGACCTGACGCTGCAGGAGGCCTCCCCAGCGGTGGACACCGCGATGAACAACACGGGCGCCACGTTCTGCGGCGGCATGCCGGACAAGGGCGCCATGGAGCGCTGCGCCTCGGGAGGTGGGACGGACGGTGGCACCCCGCCTCCGGCGAGCGGTGAGCTGCTCTGGCAGCAGCAGCTGGGCACGCCCGCGGACGAGTACGGCTACGCGGTGACGGCGGACCCGAACGGCGGCGTCTACGTGACGGGGTACTCGACGGGCGCGCTCGACTTCGACAACCAGGGCGGCCGGGATGCGGTGGTGCGGCACTACACCGCGTCGGGGACGCGGGACTGGGGCCGGCAGCTGGGCGCCGCGGGCGACGACCACGCCTACGGTGTGGCGGCGACGGCCTCGGCGGTCGTCATCGGTGGCCACGCCAGCAGCGGCCTGGGAGGTGAGGCGTACGTGGGCGGCACCTTCGACGGCTTCGTCGCGAAGTACAACACCCTCGGGACGCGCGAGTGGGTGCGCATGCTGGGCACGGCCGCCGAGGACTCGGTGCGGGCGGCCGCCACGGACGGCACGGACTTCCTCGTCGCGGGCTACACGGCCGGGTCGCTCCAGGCCACCAACGCCGGGCTGAAGGATGCCTTCGTCGCGAAGTACAGCGCCGCGGGCGCGCTGCTGTGGGTGCGCATGCTGGGGACGTCCGCGGACGACCTGGCCCACGGCGTGGCCGCGGACTCCAGTGGCAACGTGTACGTGGCCGGCGTCACCAGCGGCGCGATGCAGGGCAATGCCTCCAGCGGTGGACAGGACGTCTTCGTCGCGAAGTACAGCGCCCAGGGCACGCTGACGTGGGTGCGCCAGTGGGGCAGCGCCGGGAGCGACGTCGCGCAGGACGTGGAGGTGGACAGCACGGGCGCCATCATCGTGGGTGGGACGACGACCGGCACGCTGGGGTCCGACAACCAGGGCGGCACGGATGCATTCGTGTCGCGCTGGACGAGCGCGGGCGTCCGCGAGTGGGCCCGCCAGGTCGGCACCGCCGCGGATGAGTCCGGCTACGGCGTGGCCACGGATGCCAACGGCACCGTGTACCTGGCAGGCTCGAGCACCGGCTCGCTCGTCACCGGCTATGCGGGCGGCTACGACGGCTTCCTCGTCCGCTACGGCAGCGATGGCACCCGCGGCTGGACACGGCACCTGGGCTCCGCCGCGGACGAGGTGGTCCTGGGCGCGGCGTCACGTGCTGGAAACGGCGTGTACCTCGTGGGCGGTACCATGGGCACCCTGCCCGGCCAGTCGAGCCTGGGCGGCAAGGACATCATCCTGTCCCGCTTCGCCCCGTGAGCCACACGCGGCCGGCCTGACGGCGGACATGTCGAGCGCGGGGGCCCACGTTCCTCGGGGACGTGGGCCCTCTCCATTTCAGTCGAAGAGCCGCGGGCCTCTCTCCGCGGGCTATGCTCGACGGCACATGGCCCCTTCCCCTCCCGCAAACGACCCAGGAGCGCAGGCACCCGCGTCGCGTGAAGGCTATTCGCGGCGCGTCGGCCTCTTCTCGGGGGTGATGCTCGTCATCGGCGGCATCATCGGCTCGGGCATCTTCCTCAACCCCGCCATCGTCGCGCAGCGGGTGCACACGCCCGGGCTGACGCTGGGCGTGTGGCTGCTCGGGGGCGTGGTGGCGCTCATCGGCGCCTTCGTCTACGGCGAGCTGGGGCAGCGCTTTCCCAAGGCCGGCGGCAGCTACGTCTACCTGCGCGACGCCTTCGGCCCGCTGCCGGCGTTCCTCAACGCCTGGGGCATGATGCTGATGATTGCCACCGGCGCCATCGCGGCCGTGGCGGTGACCTTCGCCAACTACACCCTCGCGTTGACGGGCCTGTCGGCCGACTACCGGCTCCCGCTCGCCGTGGGCGCCATCGTCCTGCTCTCCGGGGTGAACTACTTCGGCGTGCGGCCCGGAGCCCTCACGCAGAACGTCTTCACCGTGCTCAAGCTGGTGGCCCTCGCGGTGCTCATCGGCGCCGGACTGTTCCTCGCAGGGGCGTCGCCCGCGGTGGTGGAAGACGCCGTCCCGGCAGCGCCCGACTCCATCGTGCTCGCCATTGGCGCGGCGCTCGTCCCGGTCCTCTTCAGCTACGGCGGATGGCAGCAGACGAACTTCGTGGCCGAGGAGATGGTCAACCCCGAGCGCAACCTGCCTCGCGCCCTCCTCCTCGGCGTCATCGGCGTGGTGACGGTGTACCTGCTCGCGAACCTCACCTACCTGCGCACGCTCGGCGCCGGGGGGCTCGCGGCGAGCAGTGCGCCCGCGGCGGATGCACTCGGCCACCTGCTCGGGCCGGCGGGCCGCTCGTTCATCACCGCAGGCGTGGCCATCTCCACCTTCGGCTTCCTCAACCTCGTCATCCTCGTCTCGCCCCGCGTCTACCAGGCCATGGCCGCGGACGGGCTGTTCTTTCCCCAGCTCGCCCGGCTGCACCCCCGCTACCGCACGCCCACGGCGGCCATCCTCTTCCAGGCCGTGTGGGCCATCCTCCTCACCTTCACGGGGACGTACGGCGAGCTGCTCGACTACGTCGTCTTCGCCGACTGGCTCGTCTTCGGCGCCACCGCCGCGACGCTCTTCGTGTACCGCGCCCGTGAGAACAAGGGACTGGTGCCCCGCGCGGCCTACCGGGTGCCCGGCTATCCCATCACCCCGCTCCTCTTCATCGCCGCCGCCCTCTACGTCGTGCTGGGCTCGACGGCCTCCAATCCCCTCAACGCGCTCAAGGGCACCCTGCTGCTCGGGGCGGGTGTCCCCGTGTTCCTCTACTGGCGTCGGCGCAGGGAGCGGGCCGGAGCCACGGGCGTGCAGGTCGTGGGCGAGCAGTGACCCATGCGGCGGGCAGCTCGGGTCCACCGCCCCATGCACCTCATGCACGGACTGAGGTAGAAATCCGGACGCCGTGCCGGCAACGCGCCGCACGCCTCCGGAGTCCCGTTCATGCACAAACGCTTCGTCCTACCCGCGCTCTGCCTCGCGTTCGCGAGCCCGGCCCGGGCCCAGGGCATCACTCACGAGTACACCGAGCTGTCGACCTGTACCCGCCCTCCCTCGGAGGATGCGGACGAGGCACCGGAAGGCTCGGACGCGCCCATCTACTGCCTGGGCCCCGGCGGCACCTACACCCTGTCGGAGTCCTATAGCGCGTACGACATCCAGCGGGACGTCTCGCTGACCGATGACGCCGCTCGCTTCTCGGTGGACCTGCGTCCGAAGGCGGAGTGCCCGGTGGCCCGCTACGGCCCCAAGCTGGAGTGGCGACTGAAGGATGGCAAGCCCTTCGCCGTCATCCAGCGCGTGACGTGCTACGCCCTGGACGAGGCGCTGTACGCGCCAGGCAAGCGCCTCGGCGAGTACCTGGTGGTGAAGGGCCTCAAGGGCTACGAGTCGATTGACGGCGAGGTGCCCGTGAAGACGAAGGGCGCAAACGACAAGGCGCGCGCCATCGCGGATGAAGGGCTCCAGAAGCGCTGAGGCCTCCGTCGGAGCCAGGCGCCCCACTGCACCGGGACGCCTGGAACGGGCGACGACCTACGCCTCCTGGTTCAACAGGCTCATCGACGGACGCTCGAGCCTGCGCCGCAGCTCCTCGGTGGTGACGGACGGAGTGCCCTCCGGCCCCACCAGCGTGCGTCCATCCGCCGCATAGAGCGCCGGGCGCGAGTACAGCATCCGCAACGCCTTGAGGTGCGGATAGACGATGGACGCCTCGGGATTCAGCGTGCGCAGGTGCTCACGCAGGAGCGGGGCGAACCTCGGGCTCATCGCCGGGAAGATGTGATGCTCCTGGTGGTAGCTGAAGTTCCAGTGAATCAGGTCCATCACCGGATGCGTCGTCACGCTGGCCGTGTTCACGAAGGGGTTGTCCACCGTCTCCGACGCCGGCTGCAGCCAGTGGTTGGTGGCGATGTAGATCATCAGCGTGATGTTGCCGAACACGTGCGGGAGGATGAGCGCGTAGAGCGCCCCCCTCGGCCCCATGGCCCAGCCCAGCGCCCCCCAGCCGAGCGCCAGGAGCACCGTGAGGACGCGCTCCCGGACGCGGTTCATGCGCACCTGCTTGAACTGGGGCTGGCCGCTGTAGAACCAGAGGAAGGCCTGTCCCTGGGCGGTGAAGAAGAACGTGAAGCTCAGGTAGCTGAGCCACGAGCCCGACCCCGCGGACAGGAAGTGGATGACCCTCGCGAACCACTGCGTGCGCCACTCGTGCTGGCGCGGGAGGATGTCCGGGTCCCTCACGTGGATGTTCGCCGCGCTGTGGTGGGCCTGGACGTGCCACGCCCGCCAGGTGCCCGGAGTCACCAGGAACGGACTGAACCCGACCCACCCGAGGACGTCCTCGAGCGCCTTGCTGCGGAACACGGAGTGGTGCAGCGCCTCGTGGGCAGCGAAGCCGACGGTGATGAGCATCTGCCCGAGCGTGAACGAGATGAGGAGGCAGGCCCACCAGGGCAGGCGCCCGCTCGCCACTGCCCACACCAGGGCCATCATCACGGGCACGAGCGCCAGCGCGATGACGCCCCGGTGGGGCTGATGCTTGAACGCCTCCGGAGGCATCGCGCGTCGCAGCTCGGAGCGGAGCCGCCGGAAGTCGTCGACCGGGATGGGAGCTGTCGGAACGGTAGAGGAGGTCATGGGATTCCTCAGGCCATGGGGCGGGCAAGGCCGCCTTCGATGAGCATCCGGAGCCGCCCCGCGTCGTCGATGGCCGCGACGCTGCCGCACTGGACCAGGTCCCCATCCACACGTGGCGCGAGCGAGCGCAGGGACAGGTGGAACCGCTCCCCACCCTTCCCTTCCACCAGGCCCCGGTCGAACGTGGCCCGCTGGAGCTGGAGCGGGGCGAACACCGCGCTCGACACCCCGTCCGCGTGCATCGCGCTCAGCCGCCAGGCCGCGTCCAGGACCAGCGCGGGGACACTGCGCCCCGCCTCCCGCGGCGCCGCCGGCAGGCCGAGCCTCGCGAACCGGGCCGTCGGCTCGAGCCGGATCTCCTCCAGGCAGTCGAACATCTTGCGCAGCTCGATGGGCGTCCCGGCGGCGCAGTAGGGGTCACTCACGCTCAGCCCCTGCCCCGTAGGCTTCGCGGCATCGAGCTGTGGCGTGTTCCTGGGAGGCTCCGCCGTCAACGTGAAGCGCGCCTCGGCGTAGAGGACGTCCCGCTCGAGCACCACCCCGGAGGCATGGACGATGTCTCCGGTCAGCCGGACCTGCACGCAGTAACGCCCGGGCTCGTCGGCCAGCGGGGTGCACTCGGCGCGCAGGGCCTGCTGTCCTCCCGGCTTGACGCGGATGAAGCGGGTGAAGCGCACATCCTCGATGGTGACGGTGCGCAGCTCCGGCCGCCCATCCCCCAGCGCCGCCTGCAGCATCAGGTCCAGCGCCCAGGCCCCGGGCAGCGTGGGTGTGCCCCGGACGAGGTGGTCCTCCAGGCAGGGGACGCTCGTCGCATCCACCACCAGCTCATGCCGCACCGGCCCGGACAGGCTCGGCCTCGGCGCCTCCGCGGGCAGCAGCTCCAGGCCGTAGAACGAGCGCTCGCTCTCGGTGAGCTGCACGTTGATGGCTTCGCGCGGCCGGCCGTCGACGAGCTGGAGGAACAGCGCCTCCCCCTCCTCGGCGCGGATTCCGCGAAGCTGGCGGCTGGCGCCGAGCACGCGGTACTCCGAGCCCCGCGTCATCCCGATGCCGTCCCAGGCCAGCCATCCCACGCTGCACCAGCGGACCTCCTGGCTGGCATCGCTGACCCAGGCGCAGAGCCGGTCCAGCGCCTCGTTGGCCGCGCCGTAGTCCGCCTGCCCGTCATTGCCAATGAAGCTGAACGCGGAGGTGAGGACGTGGAACGGGACTGGCTTTCCGAAGTGGCTCGCGCAGGCCTCGCGAAGGTTGCGGAGCCCGAGCAGCTTGGTGTCCAGGTTCGTCCGCAGCTCGGCGAGGCGACGACGGTTGAGCTTCTTCGACGTCTGCGTGCCGGCGCCGTGGACCACCAGGTCCAGGCGCCCATGCGCGTGGGCGAGCTCCCGCACCACCCGCTCCACCTCCTCGGGCCGGGTCACATCAGCCGTCCGGTAGACCATCTGACCTGGAAGCCGTGCCAGCCCCTCGAGCGTGGCTTTCAGCTCGCGTGCCGCGAGGTACCGCTCGAAGCGCTTGCGCAGCTCGGGCAGTCGGGCAGCGCGGTTGCTGGCCAGCTCGGTGGCGTAGAACTCCCGCTCCACGCCCGCGAGGTCCTCGTCGCGCGCCTGGAGCACGCGCTCGGGGGCTTCGCCCGGATCACTCCGGCCGACGAGCACCACCTTGCACCCGTACCGCTTCAGCAGCGCTCCGGCCAGCACGGCCGTCACGCCGCGTCCCCCACCCGTGAGCAGGACCACCGACCGCGAGTCCAGGGTGGGCGTCGTAGTGTCGGCCGTGACGTTCGTCGGCCGCAGGCGCCGGACGCAGCGCCGGTTGCCATCGAAGCAGACCTCCACCGATGGCCCCCCCTCCTCTTCGGACCCGAGCTCCGTGGCGACGAGCACGAGCGCCTCCGGGAGGGAGCGCGGCGACGTCGAGATGGCCCGGACGTTCCGGGCGGGAACCTCGCGGCCGATGGACTTGAGCATCCCCGCGAACAGCCCTGTCATGGGGTGCAGCGTCCTCCGAGGGCCGACACCGCCGATGCACAGGCTCGCCAGCTCGACGTCGCCCGAGACCAGGCGCTCGTAGTTCCGCCGCGCGGCGAGGAAGAGCAGCTCCAGCCCCTCGTGGCGCAGGGCCGTGTCGGCAATCACCTCGGCCTCCCCTGAGCCCTGCGCCAACCGGCAGACGGAGAGGATGACCTGTGGCTCGAAGCCGAGGGCGTCGAAGCCGGCCTCCGCCGTCTCCTCACGCGAGAGGTCGATACCACGCAGCTTCCCTCCAGCGCTGGAGGGCCCCGCGTGGAGGATGAGGTGCTCCGGCCCACACAGCCGGTCCGCCTGGGCCGCGAGCTCACGGGCCATCGGCTCGTCCTGCGCGATGAGCAGCACGCGCCGGCCGCGGAGTCCCGCATGCCGGACGGACCGGGCAGGACGCTCGACGAGCACGGGCGCGTGGTAGTGGATGGGCGCCGCATGGTCGAAGCCTCCGGACGCCTCCGGTGCGGGCGGCGACGCCTGGACCTCGACGGGTCTCACGGCCCCTGTGGGCACGAGCTGGACCTCCAGTCGGGTCCCGGTCGCGGCATCCGGATGGAACCGCAGCGTGGAGGCATGCCCTTCCGACGCGGCCATCACCGCTCGGAGCACCTCCACGCTCTCGCCAGCCGAGTGCGGAGGGAGGTCGCGGCTCGGCCCGGCGCTCCCAGCACCCTCGACCGACATGCGGAGCTGGCACAGGGGCTTCAGGCCCAGCTGCTCGGCCTTCGCGGCGGTGGTGACCGCCAGCATCGCCACCCCCTCGGCCGGAAGGGACGAACCCGCCCCTTCACCCGGCCGACGGACGTGCGTGCTGCCCACGAGCACCAGCTCGAACCCACTCGCCAGCACGCCGCGCGCGGCCCGGAGCGCCGCGGCCAGCGACGCTGCCCCCGCGTCGACCACGAAGTTGGGGCCCTTGACGTCGAGCGCCCCCGCGATGCGTCCGGGCGTGACGTTGGGCATCATCCCCTGGAGCGTGTACGGGCCGGAGGGCCGGAGCGCCTCCATCACCGCCGCGTAAAGACGGTCCGCCAGCGGGAGCAGCGTGCCGGCCTCGGGAGCGCGCTGGGCGAGCTCGCGAAGCCGGCGCCTCGTGGAGCCGGCCAGCACGCGCTGGGTGGCCTCCACGCCGCGGCGGGTCTTCCCCTCGAGCCCCAGGATGATGGCCGTCCCCGAGCGCAGCTTGTCGAAGCCACCGAGCTTCTGCACGAGCGAGCTGGCGACGACCAGACCGAGCGTCTGCGTCGGGTCCATGTCCTCCGCGATGTCCGGCAGCAGGCGCACCGAGGACGGCAGGTGGATGGCGCCGTCATCGAAGCGCGCACCGAACGCCGTCGGCACTCCCGCCACGGGAACACCTCGCGCGTCCGGGAACAGCCCCTCCGCGGCCACCACCACGAGCTCAGCTTGGGAAGGAGGCACCAGGGGGCGCGGCGCGGACCGTCCGCCCCGGTACTCCTCGAGGACCAGGTGCGCGTTGGTGCCCCCGAAGCCGAAGCCACTCGTGGCGGCACGGCGAGGCCAGGCTCCATTCTCCGGCCAGGGCTGCTCGTGCGTGCTCACCTCGAAGTTCGACCCGAGCGCGCGCAGTTCGGCCCCGGGCCGGTCGAAGTTGGACTGCCGGGGGAAGAGCCCGTGTTCGAGCGCCTTGCACAGCTTGATGACCGAGGCGGCGCCCGCCGCCCAACCCGTGTGGCCAATCAAGGCCTTGACGCTGGCGAGCTGGATACCACTGCGCTGGCCGCCGAAGACCCGCGCAATGGACTTGAGCTCGGTGGCATCCCCGGCCGGCGTGGCCGTCCCGTGGGCCTCGATGTACTGGATGCTGGAGGGCTCGACGTGGGACGCCGCGTAGCACGCCTCCATCGCGGCCACCTGCCCGTCCGAGCGCGGCACGTTGGCCGAGCTGCTCCGCCCATCACTGGAGAGCCCTGCCCCCCGGACGATGGCGTGGACCCGCAGACCGGACGCCACCGCGTCCGACAGGCGCATCAGGCCGACCACGCCCGCGCCCTCGCCGAAGATGACGCCGTCCGCCCGCTCGTCGAAGGGCCGGCTCCCATTGGCGGACAGGCCCTTGAACTGCGAGAAGAGACAGCTGTTGCCGGGCCCCGGTGAGAAGACGCCTCCCGCCAGGACCAGGTCGGCCTCTCCGGCTTCGAGTGCCTTCATGCCCAGCGCCATGGCGTAGAGGGAGGAGGCACAAGCGGCGTCCAGCAGCATCGTGGAGACGCCACGTCCGACCACCTCCGTCACCACGGCCTGGAGCGTCCGGTGCGGGGCCAGCTCGGAGGACCCGGCCTCCACACCGAAGACCGCCCGTCCCGCGCGAGCAAGGGCGGCGAGGTCCGAAGCCTTCTCCCCCCGCTCACGCAGCAGGGCTTCCCCTGCCTCCAGGCACAGCGCGGCGTCGTACTCGGCGGAGCCATCCGCCGTGGAGCCCAGCAGGCACTGGATGCGCCCGGACACGCGGGCCGGCGCCGTCTCCAGGCCGCCCAGGGCCTGCGAGAGCGCGATGGCCAGCAGCTTCTGCTCCCGGACGTAGCGCTGGAACCGGAGGGGGTCCATCCCGGCCGGAGGCACCAGGTCCGCATCCCGCACGTACCCCGTCAGCAGCGTATAGGTACGGTCCGGCGTGCCCGCCGGTCCCGCGAAGTCCGCCACCAGCTCCGGGTGGAGCTGCCCCTGGTCCACGATGCCGCTGATGCCCTGCCGGATGTTCTGCCAGTACGTCTCCGGGTCCGTGGCTCCGCCCGGCAGGATGCAGCCGAGGGACACCACCGCAATCGCGGAGTCCGCGGCCTGCTCCGCGGCTTGCACCGTCACCGGTGCATCGGCCGGAAGCGTCGCGCCAACGCCGGTCACCTCGACGGGCGCGTCGGAAGGAAGGATGCGCTGGACGATGCGCGACAGCCGCCCGTCCGTCCCGCAGTCCACGAAGCGGGTGCAGCCCGCGCGCACCAGCGTCTCCACCGCGCCCAGGAAGTCGAAGGGCCGAACCAGGTGGGAGGCCAGTGCGTCCGCCAGCTCGGCATGCCCACCGCGATACACGCGCCGCTCGATGGGCGAGTAGATGGGCCCCTGGGGCGGACGCATGGGTACCCCGGCCAGCGTGGCACGAAACGCCCCCACCGCCGGCGCGAGGCTCTGGTGGTGGAAGGGGTAGCGGCTGGGGACGAAGGTGAACCCCTGCCCCCGGCTCGCGAGGAGGTCCCGAAGCCGCTCCAGCTCCGCGCGCGGGCCCGCGACCACCGTCTGCCGGGCATGGTTGCGGCCGGCAAGCTCGAGGCTCCGGGTGCCGGAGTCCGCGATGGCCCGCAAGGTCTCCGCCTCGTCGAGCGCGACGGCCGCGAGCGTCCCCAGGTCCTCCGAGACCGTCCGCAGCGCCCGGATGCGCTGGCAGACCACCTCCGCTCCCGTCGCCAGGTCCAGCGCTCCGGCCGCCGTCATCGCGGCAATCTCCCCGAAGCTGTGCCCCACGTACACGTCCGGCCCCGTGCCCTGCCGGCGCAGCCACCGCGCCCCCAGCACCCCGGACAGGAAGATGCCGAGCTGGTCGAGCTGCGGTGCCTGCTCGAGCGCGCCCCTGACCGCGACCGCGTCACTGGCCGCGAGCAACGGCGTCACGTCGAGCCCGTTCGCTCGGCAGGCCTCCGCGACCGCCGCCAGCTCCTCGCGCAGCTCCGGCTGCAGCGCCTTCAGCCGGACGAACAGCTCCGGCTCGAACGTCCCCTGCCCCGCGAAGAGGAAGGCCGTGGATCCGGGCTTCAGCTGCGGCTCGGACGTGGCCTTCGCCGGGTGGGCAGGAGCCGCCACGGGCGACGTGTCCACCAGCCGGGAGGCACCGAGCGACGCGGGGTCCGCCAGCAGCGACTTCGCCAGCGCCCGGATGGACTCCGGGAACAGCTCGTTGAGGGCCGCGCCCCCGAGCAGCGCGCGGTCCTTGAAGCTCCGCGAGGCCTCGGCCTCGTTGATGTTCGTCATCGCCTCGAAGCAGCGCCCGAAGGAGTCGGGGAACGCTCGGAGCTTGCCCTGTGCCTTGTCCGCGCACAGGACGGTCTGGAACCCACAGGCCACCGGGGTGCCATCACTCTTCAGGGTCCGGAAGCAGAAGCGCACCGACACCTCGCCCCGCTCCTCGACGGAGGTCAGCACCACGAGCCGGTCGCCCAGGACGGCCGGGGCCAGGTTGCGCGAGTAGCCCTCGTACGTGAGCAGCAGCACCTGCTCGAAGTCCCGCCGGAGCTCCGGCACCTCGAAGAAGTACGGACTGAAGAGCAGGTGCTCCCGGCCCGCGCACTGGAACTTGAAGTTGGTGAGGAAGTGATGGCTCCCGTACGCCATCGTGTCATCGAAGTGGATGTCATACGGGACAGCGAAGAAGCCCATGGTGGTGTCTCCGGGAGAAGGCTCAGGAATCGAGGGCGAGCAGCGCTCGCACTTCGTGTCCGTTGGTGTGATGACGGCTCGGGCGAGGCTCGGTGGCGACAGGCAGCAGCCCGTCCACCGTTCCCGACAGCCCGGCATCCACCACCCAGATGGCGCCATTCACCCGCTGCGTCTTCGACCCCAGCAGGAGCTCCGTCACGTCCGCCACATCGTCGGCGGTGCACAGCTGCCGCCCCGGCGTGGCCGCCTCCCAGCGCGCGACACGCGCGGCCGCGTCCGGGAACATCCCGAGCAGCTCCCCGTGTACCGGGCCCGCGGACACGCAGTTGGTCCGGATGCCCTCGGGAGCCAGCTCCGCGGCCAGGTAGCGCGTGAGCGACTCGACGGCCGCCTTCACCACCCCCTGGCAGCCCAGGTCATGCATGTACCGCTGAGACATCGAGGTGGACATCGTGACGATGCTGCCGCCACCGCGCCGGGCCATCAGCGGCCTCGCGCGCATCGCGCACTCGTAGGAGCCGGTGATGCAGGTGCGGAACGCCTTGTCCCAGTCGCGCGGAGTAATCCGGTCGAAGGGGCCGATGAGCCCGTTGGACGCGTTGCACACCAGGAAGTCGAGCCCCCCGAGCTGCGCGTCGATGGCGGAGAACATCCGCTCCAGGTGCTCCTCCTGCGCGACGGAGCCCCACACGTGGAGTGCCTTCCCGCCCGCGGCGAGAATCTCCTGTGTCGTCCGCTCCCCCTCCTCACGCGAGTGGAACGAGTTCACCACCACCGTCGCCCCGGCACGGGCGAGGCGGGTCGCGATGACCTTGCCGATGCCCTTCCCCGACCCCGTCACGAGCGCAATCTTCCCCGCGAAGGGCAGGTCCGCCCGAGGAACGCCGGGAGCCGGCGACGGGCGCACGGCCGCGGGTACGGCCACCACCGGGGCTGCCGAAGCCACCGGCGCGGGCAGCGAGACTCGGGCGGCCTCACAGATGGCGGCGATGGTCCGCAGTCGCCGGGACGGCGTCGGCCCCGTGACGAGCCCCAGCTCCTTCACGAGCACCGCCAGCACCTCGGCCTGCTTCACCGAGTCGATGCCCAGCTCGTCCTCCAGGTCCGCCTCCAGGGTCAGCAGCTCCTCGGGGTAGCGGGTCACCCGCGCGAACACCGCGCGCACCCGGGCCTCGAGGTCCACCACGGCCACCGGGCCCGGCGATGCCACGGGCGCGGGAGCCGGAGCTGGAGCTGGCTTTGCGACGACCACCACCGGAGTGGAGTCGGCAAGGACGCGTGTCACCACCTCCGCGATGGCGCCGAGCGTCCGCGCCTTCCCGGCCTTCGGCAGCTGCTCGGGGGGAAGCTTGAACTCGCGTGCCACCACGGCGGCAATCTCCGCGAGCTTCACCGAGTCGATGCCGAGCTCGTCCTCGAGCTGTGCATCGGCGGTGAGGATGTCGAGCGGATACCTCGTGACAGAGGCAGCACAGCTGCGAACCCGCTCCAAGATGTTCGTCGCCCCGGGGGCGCCCTGCTGAGATGGATGAGTGGACATCGCGACCCTTCGTGCTCCAGACCTGCGCGGTGGTGAGGCCGCGCAATCTGCATCCGGGGTCTGACACTGCTCGTTCGTACAGGTCGCGCACATGGTGCGGCATGGTCCAGCAAAACCAGATTCTCGCTCTAAACCGGGCGACTCCCCGTGTCGCCATTGACAAAGCGCGGCCCGCGGGAATACTTAGGCACATGCTTAACCAATGCGCAGGGCCGCATCCAGGCTTCGCGCGTGTGGACCCGCCCCAGCGGGTCGTGGTGGCAGGAGGAAGACCGTGAAGAAGCGCTCCGTCACCCACGCCACCTTCGTCATCGAGCGTACCTACGCGGCCTCGCCTGCGCGGGTGTTCGCCGCCTGGTCACGGAAGGACGCCAAGGCCCGCTGGTTCGCGTGCCACGACGAATGGAAGCCGAGCCTGCACGAGCTCGACTTCCGCGTTGGCGGACGCGAGCGCCTGCACACGGGCCCCCGGGGCGGGACCGTTCACGCCTTCGACAGCCTCTACCAGGACATCGTTCCGGACCAGCGCATCGTCTACACGTACGACATGCACCTGGACGACGTGCGCATCTCGGTGTCCCTGGCGACGGTGGAGCTCATCCCCGAGGGAACCGGCACCCGGCTGGTCTTCACGGAGCAGGGCGCCTTCCTCGACGGGCACACCACCGTGGAGGAGCGCGAGGAAGGCACCCGCGTGGGGCTCGACAACCTGGACCGGGCGCTGCGGCACGCGGCCGCGAGCGCCTAGCCATGCTCAGTCGGCTTCGACGCCGTGGCGCTGGTGCCACTCGGCGATGGACTCCTTGGGATAGCGCTTGAACTTCTTGTCCCCCTTCTCGGCGTGGACGGGGACCCAGTCCGGCTTGAACTCGAGCATGATGTGTACGCGCTCGGGCGGCGTGGGCAGCGGCGTGTCGATGGCGGAGGCGAACGGGTGGATGAGCTCCGGCCAGGTCGGGTCGTAGAGCCAGAGCGCCGAGCCACACCGCCCACAGAAGTTGCGCTGCCCCGTGCTCTTGCGCGCCCGTGCGTCCTCCGGGTTCTTCACGCGCGCGCGGTACACCTTGAGGTGCTGCTTGCCGCGGACCTTGAGCGAGTCCGCATCCCCGGAGAGGTTGATGGCGTAGCCGCCCCCACCTTGCGTCTTGCGGCAGATGGAGCAGTAGCAGCGCATGAACGGCTGCGGGTGCTTCGTCTCCACGCTGAAGCGCACACCGCGGCAGTGACACGAACCTTCGAGCTTCATCCGTCCTCCATTCAAGGGGCGAACCCCGGGCCGCGCCCACCTGAGCACGGCCCGGGGCCCCCGGACAGGACGGCGCACCACGACTGCCCACCCGTCAGCAGAAGGCGGGCAGCCCGACGGCGTGCGACTACTTTGCGCCGAGGTTGACCTGGTAGATGACGCCGCCGACCTCGGTCACCGCGCCAGGGGCCTCCTCGGTCTCCGAGTGCTGCACCAGCTCCACCTCGAAACGGCGCGGGCTGTCGAAGGCATGGCCCGCGAACTGGATGGTGACGTTCGGCGCGCCGTTGGCCGCCAGCCCAAGGCCCATCAGCCGGGCGCCCGCCGGGTTGGTGATGCGCACCAGGCCCTCACCCACGACCTGGAAGCCCGTGCCCTTGCGCGACCACCGGGCGAACAGCTCGGGCGGCAGCCGCAGGGTCACCTGGCCGTACTGGAGGAATGGCAGCTGGCCCGGGAAGCGGACCTCGAGGTCCGCCAGGGACTCGCGGTCCTTCAGCAGGTTGCGCACGCGGAAGTTGAGGTCCTCCGTCATCCGCAGCGGCGACAGGTTCACCACGTTGAAGTTCTTCCACGCGATGTTGTTGTTGTTCCGCGTGTTGGTCAGCGTGTTCGCCAGCTCCACGAACGTCATCGGGTCCGACAGGGACTCCCAGCGGGCCAGCAGGCAGTAGTGGCCCGGGACCGGCACCGAGTTCCAGAGGATGGGGATGTCCTGCGGCGTGGCGCCGACCAGGGTGACGGGGACGCTGCTGATGAGGGTCCAGTCTCCGAGAGCGAGGTTGCTGTTCCACTGCGCGCCGCCGCCGGAGGACGTGTAGTAGAGGTGCAGCACGCCGACGGCCGGGCTGGAGGTGTTGTTGGGGCCGGTGTTGGCCATCCTCACGTAGACGTAGTTGGGCTGGCCGAACTCCGCGTTCTGGTGACTGGTGCAGCCGGGCATCTGGCAGACGCGGATGTCCGGGCTGTTGTAGACGGCGTTCGTGGCATAGGGCCCCGGCTCCACACCGGTGTCCGTGGGGATGTCCCGGATGACGACGTCCGTGCGGCACGGGGTGATGGTCAGGCTGACGAAGTCGATGGCGCTGTCATCCTGGAGGACCACGTCCAGGAAGCCCTGGGCGTTGAGCGTGGGGATGAGGTTGACGCCGCCGGGCAGCGCCGCGAGGTTCAGCGCCACGCCACCCGTCTGCCCGGGCGCGATGCCCAGGGCCGCGAGCCCGCTGCCCCAGCCCGTCGCGACGAACGCCCCGTTGTTGAACCAGAGATTGAGGCTGTCGTTGTTGAGGAAGTCCCCGCTGCGGATGACGGTGCGCAAGGTGGCGCCGCAGATGCGGCCATTGCGCAGCAGGTTGGTGAACGTCGTGGCGTAGTAACGGTCATTCCCCAGGTCGTCGTTCTGGCGGATGTTGGGGTTGGGGTAGTTGGCGGCAATCCACGCGGCCAGCCCGGCGCTGGGCGTCACGGGCTCGGAGGGCGCGACGAAGTTGTCTGCGACACCCGACGTATAGACCTGGGCCTGGGCGGCACCACCCCAGGCGACAACGAGGAGGGCCAGCAGCGTCAGGAGTGGACGGGGTGTGAAGCGAGGAGAGGCTTGGGGCATGGGGTGTCCTCAGGAAACAGGCTGCGAGAGCGGGCAACAACCCCAGCCACCGGCGACTGGACCGGAGCCGAAGGCGGTGACCCGGCGCCGCCTTGAGCAACACGCATGCCCGCACGCCGTGATGGCACAATGACTCGCATCGCACCCTTCAAGCACCCCACGGGGTGAGACCTCTCACGCCACAAAGGCATCACACGCGTAGCCGCCCATGTCACAACACCAGACTCCGCCAATCACTTACACAGGGGAACCCCTGTCAGGGTTATCCACCAACTGGAATGCCCCATCCGGGGTGGATTTTGACATCACGGATAGTCAGCTTACCCGGTCTTCCCTCTTGACAGCCCCTGGGGGCCCGCAATCCTCCGGCCATGCTCGCTCTCCGGACCGGACACCTTGCCACCCTCGTGCTCACCCTCGCGTGCCTGTGCTGGCCTGCCGCCGAGGCCCAGGCGCAGGCCTGGACGCTGAGCCCCGCGCAGCGGCAGGAGTTCCTGCACTACTACGCGCCCATCGTCCTCAAGCGCGCCAATGGTAACGACGGCCGCCACGGCTACGACTGGATCACGAACTTCGACTTCGACCAGGACGGCGACTTCTCGAACAACAAGCTCCACTGGAAGTCCATCAACCAGTACGTCGATGCCTCCCGCACGGGGCCCAGCGCCTATGACCGCTGGCGCATCCGCCCCACGCTCTACACGTCGCTCATCGAGTTCATGGACGGAGGGAAGAACCTCGTCCTCATCTACCACGTGTATCACGCGCTCGATAAGAACGCGGCGGGCGACTACCAGCTGCACGACTGGGAGCGCATCGAGCTGCTCGTCAAGAACGTCGTCGGCTCGCCGGGCAGCGGAGAGTTCGTCGCGCATGGCATCGTCACGCAGCACAAGCGCAATGTCATCCGGCACCAGGGCAGCGCGCAGCTCAACTTCATGCAGACGTCCACCGGAAGGCACCTGCTCATCTGGCAGGCCGAGTGGTCCGACAAGCTGCTCGCGCCGCACGGCCAGGAGCTGCGCTTCGTGACCGACCCGTACGCGTGGCTCGAGGCCCAGATGGCGGCGGGGGCGAAGGCGGAGGCCGGGGTGAACAACGACAGTGGCAGGAAGAAGCTGCACTACGCCTTCGTGCCCCAGGGCTCGGCCGGTGCCGTCTCCGCGTTCGGCGCGCGGGCCCTGACCTATGCGACGGCGGACTCGCTGGCGAGCCGCTCCGACAATGGCAGCAGCGTCAACTGGCCCGGCGTGAAGCGCATCTCCTACGAGCTGCAGGACCTGGCGGACATCCTGCCCACGCACTGGCAACACGGCGGCTACGCGACGCACTGGCTGCCCACGAACCCGCTCGACTTCTGGCTGGAGAGCCCCGTCCTCAACGAGGCCGGGCAGGCCGAGGTCAGCACCGGCATGCAGCGCTTCTTCGCCACGACGCGGGACATCGAGAACGATGACGACCGCGAAGGCTATCCCGCGAAGAAGTGGTGGTACGGCACCTACGAGCTCAACTCCAGCGCGTCGGACACGGGCGGTGGCGGCTCGGGCGCCTTCCACGACAACGCGTGGGCCAGCACGGTGGCGGACTCACGGGGACAGACGCGGGCCAGCGCCAGCGGCTACAGCACCTCGCCTGGTTCCTTCTGGTGGCAGCACGACTACTTCGTCCACTCCGGCACCGTCGACTCGACGGAGGGCGTGGAGTCGGGCTTCTGGCTCGCGGGCCCCTGGTACCTGCCCGCGTACGGTGGCTTCGACGGGCGCTGGGTGCAGCTGTTCGACGACCGTCCGGGCGTCGAGCCGTAGGGGCGGCAAGGCGCTCGGGCGAGGCGTCAGCGCCCTCCGGCCAGCAGGGGAAGCAGGTCGACGCCGCGCCAGAGCCGCTCGCGCATCTCCCGCGAGTCGGCCAGCGCCCGGGCGCCGCGAGGCGTGACGGCGAACACGCGCCGCGTCCCTCCGGCGCCCGTCTCTCCTCGCTCCGAGGAGACCAGCCCCTTGGCCTCGAGCCGGTCCAGCGTGGCGTACACCGCGCCAATCGCCACCTCGCGCCCGGCCACCTCCTCCAACTCCCGGCGGACGGACATGCCATAGGCGCCGCTGCCGTCGGCCGCGCGGTGGGTGCGCACCACGGCGAGCATCACTTGCTCCTCGAAGGTGCCGAGCGGCGCGTCCGGGCTGGTGCTGGGGGAAGGCGACACGGGGTTTCCTCCTCGGGTGACGACTCGTAGCAGCGGACGAAACGGACGGAGCGGCCTATCCCTCGCGGAACACGACGGCGGGGTCAAGCCGGCTGGCGCGCAGGGCGGGTAGCAGCGCCGCCAGCACGCCCACGGCGAGCAGCGCCAGGGTGGCCCCCGCGAGCGACAGCGGGTCCACCGCGCTCACGCCGTACAGGAACGACGACAGCAGCCGCGCCAGCACGAGCGCCGCGACGGTGCCCAGGGCGCTTCCGATGAGCACCAGCACCCCACCCCGCCGGACCACCTGCGCCACCACGCGCGACGGGCGCAGCCCCAGGGCGATGCAGATGCCCAGGTCGCGCTGGCGCCGGCGGACGAAGTGGGAGGTGACGCCGTATACGCCGACCGCGCCCAGCACCACCGCGAGCGCGGTGAGCAGCGTGAGGACGGACATCACCTGCCGCGCGGGACCGATGGCCTGCGTGAGCACCGCCTCCAGCGTGGTGGCGCGGTGAACGGCCACGGAGGGCGCGGCGGCGGCGAGCTGCTTGCGGGCGGCGTCGAGCAGCGCCGCGGGGTCCTGGCCCGGCCAGGCCCGCAGCACCAGGGTCTGCCGCGTCATCGTCATGCCCGCCACCTGGGCGTGGAGCATGTAGCGCGCGGGGACGGCGCCGTCGGTGAGCCCCGCCTCGGCCACGTCCTCCACCACGCCGACGATGCGCTCCAGCCCGCCGAGCCCGGTGTTGATCTGCTGACCGAGGGGGTTCTCGCCCGGGAAGTACTTCTTCGCCAGCGCGCGGTTGATGACCACGGCGCGCTCGCTGTCCACCCGGTCGTCCGCGTGCAGCAGGCGGCCGTCGACCAGCCGGATGCCCACCGCGTCGAAGTAGCCGGGCGACACCAGCCGCACGTAGGTGGTGGTGGCCGGAAGGTCCGGCTTGCCGACGATGCCGATGCCCCAGTCCTCGCCAGCGCCCCGCAGCGGGAGCTTCTGCGTGGTGCCCACCCCGCGGACTCCGGGGAGCGTCGCCAGCGCCGCCTCCAGGTCGGAGATGATCCGGGGCCGTGCGTCACGCTCGACGTTGCCCTCCATCACCACGTCCAGCACCGCCACGCGGGCCGTGTCATTCAGGCCCGGGTCGATGGCGCGCAGGTTCGCCACCGAGCGCACCAGCAGCGCGGCCCCCGCCGTCAGCAGCACCGCGAGCGCCACCTGCCCTATCACCAGCGCCCCCTCCGTCCGGCCACCGCGTGCGCCGATGCCGCCGGTGCGCGACTTCGCCAGCGCGCGCTGCGGGTCGGACTTGCGCAGCGAGCGGGCCGGCAGCAGCGCCACCGCGAGCGCGGCCACCAGCGCCAGCACGAGCGCGGCGGAGAACATGCCCCAGTCCAGCGCGCCCTTCGGCGCGAGGGGCCCGAGCGGCAGCGCCCCGGTGAGCACCCGGAAGCCCTGGGCCGCGATGAGCGCGCCGAGCGCGGCGGAGGCCAGCCCCAGCAGGAGCGCCTCCGCGAGCAGCTGCTGCGTCATCCGCCGGCTGTCGGCGCCCAGCGCCATGCGGACCGCCAGCTCGGTGGCGCGGCTGTCCACCTGGCCGAGCATCAGCGCGGCGACGTTGGCGCACGCGATGAGCAGCAGCACCCCCATGGCCGCGAGCGTCGCGAGCAGCGGAGCCTGGAGCGGCCCGAGCAGGTGCTCACGCAGCGGCGTCACGGCGGGCGCGCGCCCCTTGTCCCAGGCCGCCGGGTAGTTGAAGCGCTCCCTGAGCCGCGTCCCCAGCCCCTTGAGCGTCAGCTCCAGCCGGGGCCCATCCACCCCGGGCGCGCGCCGCCCCATCAGCGCGTAGTTGCCGGAGCCGTCCTCCTCGTTGAACGGCTCCACCACCCAGGCGCGCACCGTGGGGTCCGGGAACCAGAAGCCCCGCGGCATGACGCCCACCACCGTGTGCGTCCTCCCATCCAGTTCCACCGTGCCGCCCACCAGCGACGGCTGGCCACCGAGGTCTCCATAGAGCCCGTCGCTGATGACCACCGCCGGCGCGGCGCCCGGGCGGTCCTCGTTGGCCTCGAAGGCGCGGCCCAGCGTCGGACGCACGCCGAGCACGTCGAAGAGGCCGGCGCTCGTGACGATGGCCGTCACCAGCTCGGGGGAGGCCTGCGGGCCCCGGCGCAGCGGGAGCTCCTTGGTGCGGAAGGCCGCCACGGCGTTGAAGCCGGACCAGTCGGACGACAGGTGGAGGAACTCGCGCTCGGACCAGTCCCCCGGGGACCAGAAGAGGCTGAGCCGCTCCTCCGCGGGGTACGGCAGCGGCGTCATCAGCAGCCCCCGCACCAGCCCGAAGGCCGCCGCCGTGCCGCCCACGCCGATGGCGAGGGTGAGGATGGCCAGCAGCGCATACCCCGGTCGCGAGCGCAGCCGGCGCGCCGCGTACCGCAGGTCCATGATGAAGCTCTCCATGGGAGGCCCTCCTGGGCGTAGACGGCTGGCACGCGGCTCGAAGCCCGTCCAACCGCGAGAGAACGTCCGCCGCACCAGGGGCGGCACCGAGCCGAGCACCTGCCGCCACAGCCACGCTCGCGCGGCCTGGGGCCCCTCGCGGACCTCCCGGGCGACGAACTCGGTGCGCAGCTCGGCAATCACCTCGTCCCGCTCGGCGTAGGGAAGCCACGCGCGCAGCAACGCCAGAGGCAGCCGGGGGACCTCCACGGGGCCTCCACTCCTCGGGTTGGACCGCGACACGGGCACCTCGACGGCTGACGGGAAGCCTTTTACTACAATGTAGAATACGACGCCCCGGGTGGGCGATTGCGTGGGGATTTCCGGAGGAATTCCGGGAGGCGGCCGCCAGGACGCACGGTGGCTCCCCACCCGGACTGGGGGCATGGCCGTCGGGGCTCCCTACCTTGGAGGCGAATGGACCTCTATAGCGCCGCCCGGCGAATGGCCCGCCCCTTCCGGTTCTCCAATCCGGCCTCCCACCGGGAAATCCCGCTGGCCGGACGGGGCATCATTGGCGACGGCAGCTCGTGCGCCCTCGTGCGGCCGGATGGCGTCATCGACTGGCTCTGCTTCCCCCGCTTCGACAGCCCGAGCGTCTTCGCGGGCATCCTCGACGAGGAGCACGGCGGCATCACCGGCATCACCCCCGTCGTGTGGCCCTTCGAGAGCCTGCAGCGCTACGACCCGGACACCAACGTCCTGGAGACGCTCTTCCGCTTCGAGCGCAAGGGGGCCGTCCGCATCATCGACTACATGCCGTGGACGAACGACCCCCGCTCCACCGTCCACGAGGTGCACCGGCGCATCGAGTGCCTGGAGGGTGCCGTCGAGCTCAACGTCGTCTTCGACCCCCGCTTCGGGTACGGCGCCTCGGAGACGCGGCTGGAGCGGGAGGAGCACGGGCTGGTGGCGCGCGGCGCACGCGGCGAGCGCCTGGTCGCCGTCCTCAGCGGCGAGGCCGAGTGGCAGCCCTGTCGCGAGCAGCAGGGCCAGCCCTGCCGGGGGCACACGGGCCTCCAGGCGCGCATTCGCCTGGGCGCGGGCGAGCGGCGGTGGATGGTGCTCTCCTGGGACTCGGACCGGCCGGAGCCCATCGCCGCCTACCGGCCCTTCGACCACCTGCGGGACACCCGGCAGGCCTGGCGCGAGTGGTCCCAGGCCCTGCACTACGAGGGGCCCTGGCGGCACCATGTCCTCAGGTCCGCGCTGGTGCTGAAGCTGCTGATGTACGGCCCCACCGGCGCCATGGTGGCCGCGCCGACCACGTCGCTCCCCGAGTGGATGGGCGGGCCGCGCAACTGGGACTACCGCTTCAGCTGGGTCCGCGACTCGGCCATGGCGGTGCGCGCCACCAACCTGCTCGGGTTCCTCACCGAGTCGCGCGAGTTCTTCCACTTCGTGCGCGACACGCTGCAGCGCGGCGACCCGCTCCAGGTGATGTACACGCTGGACGGGGGCCAGGTGCCGCCCGAGCAGGAGCTCTTCCACCTGGCCGGCTTCCAGGGCTCGCGCCCGGTGCGGATTGGCAACGGCGCCAGGGACCAGTTCCAGTTCGACACCGCGGGCGCGCTGCTCGATGCGGCCTGGCTGTACGAGCGCTTCGGTGGCCGGCTGCCGCTGCGCACCTGGCGGCTGCTGCGCTCGGTCATCCACACCACCGCGCGCCGCTGGCGCGAGCCGGACCATGGCATCTGGGAGCCTCGCCGGGAGATGCGGCACAACGTGCACTCGAAGCTGATGGGCTGGCTGGCGCTGCGCCGGGGGCAGCACCTGTCCCGGCTCTTCGGCGAGCCCGCGCTGGAGCAGTCCTGCACGGACCTGGCGGACGTCATCCGGACCGACATCCTCCGCAACGGCGTGGACCCGGCGCGGAAGCACTTCGTCGGCGCCTACGGAGGAAACGACCCGGATGCCTCGCTGCTGCTGCTGTCCATCGCCGGGTGCTTCCGCGCGAGGGACCCGTTCATCCTGCGCACCATCGACTGGCTGCGCGCGGAGCTGGGGGCGGGCCCGTTCATCCGTCGCTACCGGATGGATGACGGGGTCGGCGGGCCCGAGGGAGGCTTCATCCTGTGCGGGTTCTGGCTGGCCGAGGCGCTGGCGCTGGCGAACCGCATCGAGGAAGCGGAGGACGTCTTCGTCGCGCATGCCGAGGCGTCGAACCACCTGGGACTGCTCGCGGAGGAGATCCACCCGCTGGCACGGGAGCAGCTGGGCAACTTCCCGCAGGCCTTCAGCCACCTGGGGCTCATCAGCGCCGCGGCGCGCATCGACCGTGCGCTCCGCTTGCGGGATGAGGGAAAGGACGAGGCGCCCCACCTCCTCGAGCCGGAGCCGCCCGCCATCGAGTAGCAGGGAAGAAGACGTGCCCTCCAAGGATTCACGACCCGTCGCTGTCCAAATCCACGGGCAGGAAATGAGGGTTGAACCCGCCCTGCGTGCACCAGGGACTGGCATGAGCGTGTCCCCGCGCACGTCTCGCTGGTACGTGTACTGAACCTGGAGCTGCTCCCGCAGGCCCAGGTCATCGGACCCGTCCACGTCGAAGCGCGCCAGCTGTCCTGCGTCGCCGTACTTCCAGCGCTCGTCTCTCAGCGCGCCCTGACTGAGATACCGAACGGACCGGACGAGCCGCCCCTGGGAGAGTTCCTGCAGCCAGAGCAGCCGGCCCTCCGAGGTGCGCCTCACCTCGGAGAGCGTCCCCTTCCGCACAGCGTGTACTGGTGCCGCACGGCAGGCGGCAGCTTCAGGAGCGCGTGCTTCGGGACGAGGGTCGTATCAAGTCCCGGGAGGGCTCAGCGCCGCACAGTGGCGCCACCGCGGCTCACTTGATGTAGATGGTGTTGTCGACGTTCTCGAAGGTGAAGGACCAGAACGTCGTGCCGCCGGTCTCGAAGCCATACAGCACGCCGTTCCCGCAGCCCGTCGGCGTCACCGTGGTGGTGAAGTTCCACGTGGTCGAATACAGCGTCACGAGGCCCGTGGAGGCCAGTGAGATGCTCCAGCTGTCACGGGAGTACGCCGAGAAGTCCTGGTAGCCCGCGGCGAAGTCCCCCGTCCAGTAGCTCCGGTCGCTGAAGACCTGGCTGGCATTGGGGGAGCCGCCGTTAATCCGGGCCGGGTAACACGTATAGAGTCCGCCCGTGACGCGGCAGTAGGCCGGGTTGTAGGTGGTGACCTTTCCGGTGAGCGATGAAGCAAGGCCCCGCCGCCCGCCGCCGCTCACGTTGACAATGGACACGGCCCGCACGTTCACGTCATACGCGCGGGAGTTGGTGTCACCCGTCTGCACCCAGTTGAAGTGCGGCTGGAGCATGGTGGCGCAGTCCTCAGCACGGGCCTCCGTGGCAACGAGGGAGAGCAGGCCGAGGCCGCAGACGGCGAGGAAGGAAGAAGAACGCATGGTGGTCTTCGTGGGTCTGCCGGTGGGGATGGGGCGCGCGCCGGCAATCGCTTGCGCCGCCATGCCCGTTTGCAACCCCCGTGCACATGCGCGCAGCGCCCGCTTCTTCAGAGGGAAACAGCGCGCTTTCCAAAGGCCCGCGCGGGAGCGTGACAGGGCGCCTGTTCCTGCGTGACACGCCTGAGACACACCTCACCGCGCCAGCCCCGGTTGCGGGTCTCCTCCACCTTCGACGAGGACCTTGCCGTTGGGAAGCAGCGTTGCCGTGTGCTGGCGGCGAGCAGAGGCCATGGGGGCCGTCGAGCTCCAGGTGCCCGAAGCCGGGTCATATACCTCCGCCGACGTAAGGTAGGTACCGGCTCTCCATCCTCCCGAGACGAGGACCTTGCCGTTGTCCAGCAGCGTCGCCGTGAAGAGAGTGCGATTGACGACCATGGGGTTGGCCTTGCGCGCCTCCAGTTCCAACCGCAGCGGCTCCACGTCCAGCGAGGCCAGCACCTCCCCGGCCTGCACGCGCTTGTCCAGGTGCGCGGGCACCTCCGCCAGCCGGCCCTCCACCTCGGAGACGACGTCCAGCGCCTGGCTGGCCACCACCACGCCCAGCAGCGGCTGGGGGGGCCTTCAGGGCCTGCTCCGGAAGAGCGGGAGCCTCGGGCGTGGACGCCCACGCGCTGCCCGCGCACGCCAGCCCGCGGTGAGCCACCGTGGCCACTTTGCTCCTCGCCTTGCCCGGGGCCCGAAACTCATCGCGCGGCCGCAATGTAGCCCATCCCGCCGCCGGCTCCACCTGCCCGGACGCATGGAACGCCAGCCATGTTAGGACCGCACACCGATGCCCGAGTCAGACCCTCACCTGCTCGACTTGTTTTCGCGGGCTTTCACCGAGCCCGGGCTGGCCAGGGGAGAGGGCCGCCACCTCCTGCGGCCAGGCGACATGCCCTGGGAGGTCTTCGAGGCCACGCTCGCGCACTTCGTCGAGCGCACCATGGCGGAGACGCCGGGCGCGGAGACCCGCCGTCGCCTTCGCGACCTGCTCTCGGACCTCCACCTTCGCCCTTCCCTCTTCTCCGACGAGCTCATGCGCGGCCTCGGCGTCCACGAGGCACGCGCCTCGGTGCTCCGCGCCATTCACGAGGCCTTTGCTCCCGCCCCCCTCGTCGGCCGCCCGCTGGGTGAGGCCGTGCTCGATGACGAGAAGGCCTTTCGAGAGGTGCCCGAAGCCCAGCTCGCACAGGCCCGGGCGACGGCGGAGACCCTCGACTGGCGGAGGGTCTCCGATGGCGAAATCGAGCGCGCGTTCGAGCTGAACTCGGTCTACCTCTGGCTCGATGACAGCGCCCGGTCGTTCTACCTGCCGGCCTTCCGCTCCTACGCACTCCACCATCCCGCGGGGAGGTGCGAGGGCTTCACCCTGCTGGCGCTCCTCGAGCCCTCGCCTCCCGACGCGATGAACCGATGGAGCCACGCCCAGCGTCGCGCCATCGCCCGGTTCTTCGAGTTCGTCGCCGCCGACCAGCCCTGGGACTCCGTCGTGGTCCGGCATCGCGACGCCCTCGCCGCGTGGCGGGCGCTCATCGAATGAACAGACGTGCGCCCCAGGTGGGCGTGAGGAAACCTCAGCTCACGGCGCGAAGCGGTGCGGTCAGCATGCGGGTGGCCGTGTCCACCCGGTCCAGCCACGTGCTCAGGCGCGCGCGACGTGCCACCTCTCCCCTCTGCCAGGAGGTGAGCGGCGTGCGCAGGCTGTGGAGCTGCGCAAAGAGGGCCAGGTCCGCCACGCTGAGCGAACCCGGCAGCCAGTAGCCCTGCTCGGGAGCCCGGGCGTCGAGCTGGTCGAGCAACACCCCGAAGCGGCGCCAGCAGGCCTCCGGGCCCGCGCGCCACACGTCGCGTGCCACCAGTCCCTGGACCACCTTGCGCCGGAGCAGCGCCGGCACCACCGCACGCACGGGCGCCGGCATCGCGCCGAAGTAGGCCGAGCGGGTGGCGGGCCAGTTGCGCGGATCCGCCCAGCGGGAGGCCACGAGGAAGCCGTTGAGTGCGGTGTCGGCCAGCTCCTCCCAGAGAAGGGCCTCGGGGCTGACAGCGATGCGGCCAGGAGCGAGCCGCTGGATGCAGGTGAGGATGCTCGTGGAATCAGGTACCGCCTCGTCCCCCACGAGCAGCACGGGAACCTGTCGCGTCGGGTTATGGGCACGGTGGGCGGCGGGGTTCGCCGCGCAGGCACGCGTGTAGGGCAGGCCTGCGTACTTCAGGGCACGGTGAACCTTGAGGCAGAAGGGGGAGTAGCTCTCGTGGCCGGGCAACGCCGCGTCGGCGAGCTCGAGCAGGGTCAGGGTCGGAGGTGTATTCGCGTTCATGAAGCCAGGATGCACCCGGCCCGTGACAGCCTTATGTCAGGTTAGTTGAGGCCCTGCTCCGTCACGGTGCAGGTCCCCGCATGGGGACATTCCCGGGGTTCTTCGGAGCGCCGCCCCTGGGACGGAGCAGTGGACAGCCATGGTGACAGATACGACTCCAGGGCGGCGCGGTCGCCGGGCCGGGAGGTGTGCCCCACATAGCCGTCCGGGCGCACCAGGATGAGCGCATCCGCGCCCGGGGCCACGTCGTAGGCCCGGTGCGCGTGTCCGCCCACGTCGAGCAGGGCGTCGGCACCAGGAGCCGTTGCGCGCGCGTGGAGGACGACGCCGCGCACGGAACCGCCAAAGCGGGAGCGGCCCCATGCGGCCGTGGCCGTGGCCTTCGGCCCGAAGGCGAGCAGCGTCCAGTGAGGGCCCCGGAACGCGTCGAACAGGCGGAAGGGCTGGCCGTGCGCATCCACGCACGGTGCATCCGGGGCTCGGTCTCCCGCGCGCAGGCGGGCGGTGTCACCCGCGGACTCCGGCGCCAGCGGACCGCCGCGATAGCTCAGGCCCAGTTGCCGCTCCTCATCGCCCCGATTCATGGACTTCCACTGACGCTGCCGCATGCCGGCGTGCAGCCGTGAGGACAGGCCGAGCACGCGCGCGGCAATGGGCAGCCGCTCCGCCTCGTAGGTGTCGAGCAGGCTGGGGGCCGCGCCCTGGAGGACGTGGGCCAGCTTCCAGCCCAGGTTGTAGGCATCCTGCACGCCGGTGTTGAGGCCCTGGCCACCCGCGGGCGGGTGTACGTGCGCGGCGTCGCCCGCGATGAAGACGCGGCCCACGCGGTAGCGGTCCACCATGCGCACGTTGGGGCGGAACACGGACAGCCAGCTCGCGTCGTGCAGGCGCAGCGCGCGGCCAGGGCGGGCTGCTTCCTGGATGCGCTGGTTCAACGCGGCCTCGGTGAGCTCCGGCACGGTGCCACCCTTCTTCACCTGGAGGACCAGCTGGAAGCGGTCCGTGCCGGGCAGCGGGCACAGCGCCATCATGCCCCCCGTCGCGAAGGGCCAGACGTGCCAGTGCGTGCGGGACAGGCCGTCCACGCGCACGTCGCCCACGACCATGCGCTCCTCCTCGTGGGTGGCGCCGTGGAGGGGCAGGTCCAGCAGCTTGCGCACACGGCTGTGTCCGCCGTCCGCGCCCACCAGGTAGTCAGCGCGAACGCTCTCCAACGCGCCATCGCGGGTGAGGGTGGCGGAGACCCCTGCGTCGTCCTGGGTGAAGCCGGTGAGGGCGGTGCCGAGCCCCACCGCGTGTCCCAGTGACGCCAGCCGGTCGCGCAGGATGCCCTCGGTGCGCGCCTGGGGCACGAGCCATGGATTGGGATGGGGCACGTCGGGCGTCGCGGCGTGGTGGGCCATCATCGTCCAGCGCCCCACGGCGAAGCGCCGCCAGTGGAAGCACAGCCGGGGATAGGAGCAGCCCGCGGCAAGCACGGCGTCGAGCACACCCAGGTCGTCCAGCACCTCCATCGTGCGCGGCTGGAGCCCCTTTCCCCGGGAGCCCACGAAGGGCGCCGGGGCCGCGTCCACGATGCGCACGCGGACGCCCCGGCGGGCAAGGTCACACGCGAGCGTGAGGCCCGTGGGGCCCGCGCCCACGACAAGCACTTGGGGGGACGAGAGGGGCATGGCGGTCTCCAGTCGCGAGAGCCGGGGTGGCCCTGAAGCGACGGAGACAAGAATGTAAGGAAGTGCTTATGTTGTCAGCTTGCGTTCCCCGCCCGGGAGTCCGGCATGCCGCGCACGAAGCTTTCCCCTCGGAAGACCCCCACGCAGGAGCGCTCGCGTGCGACGGTGGACGCGCTGGTGCAGGCGACTGCTGACATTCTGGTGCGCGACGGGTACGCGAAGCTGACGACGAACCGCATCGCCGAGCGGGCGGGCGTCAATGTAGCGTCGCTGTACCAGTTCTTCCCTGGCAAGGAAGCGCTGGTGGCGGAGGTGTCGCGCCGGCACGTGAAGGAGCAGCGCGAGGCGGCGCGTGAGGTGCTGGCGAATCGGAAGTTCGACAACCTGGAGGAGCTCGTCCGCACGCTGGTGGCGTTGGGCTTCGCCGCGCACGCGGTGGACCCGAAGCTGCACCACGCGCTGACGGAGGAACTGCCCGCACGCCGGGCACGGAAGTGGGAGCCCGAGGACGCCCCCATGCTCGAGGCCCTGGGCCGCTTCCGCACCGACGTGCCGGACCCGGAGCTGGCCCTGTGGCTCATCGACACGGTGTCCCACGCGGTCATCCACCGCGCAGTGGTGGAGCGCCCCGAGGCCCTCTCCCGGGGGCTGCTCCAGGAGGAGCTCGTGACGCTTCTCCTGCGCTACCTGAAGCGGAAGTGACCAGACGCGGAAGCTTTCCAAGCGGCCCCCGCGGAGCTGCAGGCGCTGAACATACGTTTCGAATCTCGGCACTTGCCCTCGCCCCCCCTCCGGCGGCAACGTGTCGGGTCGAGGGGGGTACACCATGCAGACCGTACTTTGTCTTTCCGCGCTCGCGCTGTCGCTCGGCGCCGCGCCTGTCGCGAACCCGCAGCTCGACCTGGGGGCAGTGGGCGCAGTCTCCGTGCACCAGCGCTGTGCACCCGCCGCGCGCCCGGAGCTGGAGCGCGGCGTCGCGCTCCTCCACAGCTTCTTCTACGAGGAGGCCCGCACCTCCTTCCAGAAGGCGGCGGAGCGGGATCCGCGCTGCGCGACGGCGTGGTGGGGAGAGGCGATGACGTACTACCACCCGCTCTGGGCGCCCCCGTCCCCCGAGGGAATCGCCGCCGGGACCGCGGCGGCCGACCGCGCCCTCAAGCTCGGAGGCAAGAGCCCGATTGAAGTGGGGCTCATCTCCGCCATCCACGCCTACTGGCATGACCGGCTGCCGCCCGGCGTGAAGAGCGGCAGCGCGAAGAACGGGAGCGCCGAGGGCATCCCGTCGTGTCATGGAGGGGCGCCAACGCCGGGCGGCCGGGCAGAGGCGTTCCGGGCGACGCTCGAGGACCTCCACCGCCGCTTTCCGGCAGACGTGGAGGTGACGGCCTTCTATTCGCTCGCCCTGCTCGGCACCGCGCCGAAGGAGGACCGCTCGCTCGCGCAGCAGAAGCGCGCGGCCGGGCTGCTCGAGCGCGCCTGGGCGAGTCACCCGAAGCACCCCGGGCTGGTCCACTACCTCATCCACGCCTACGACTATCCGGAAATCGCCCAGCAGGGCCTGAAGGCCGCCGATGCCTACGCGGCCGTCGCCCCCCAGGTGCCGCACGCGCTGCACATGCCCTCGCACATCTACGTGCGGCTCGGGCAGTGGAACGAGAACATCCGCTCGAACCTTCGCTCCATCGAGGCCGCCTCGCGATGGATGGCGGTGCGTCACCCCGGCGGCGTCATGGCAGACACGTTCCACGCGCTCGACTACCTCGGCTACGGCTACCTCCAGCAGGGGCGCGAGAAGGAGGCACGCGACGTGGTGCGCCAGGTCGCGACCGAGCGCGAAGTCTACCCGCCCCTCGAGTTCCCGGCGGCCTTCGCGCGCGCGATGGCTCCCGCCCGCTTCGTGCTCGAGCGGGAGGCGTGGGCGGAGGCCGCGAAGCTGGAGGTGGCGCCGATCACCGCGTCGGAGCGCTTCCCGTTCGTGAACGGCCTCGTCGTCTACACGCGCGGCATCGGCGCCGCGCGGATGGGTGATGTCCAGGGGGCGCGCGCTGCCGCCGCGCAGCTCGCGGAGCACGCGAAGGCGGTGGAGACGGGCCCGTACGCGTACTTCGGCAAGCTGCTGACGGCCCATCGACTCGCGGTGCTCGGGTGGACCGCGCACGTGGAGAAGAAGGATGCGGAGGCGAAGAAGCTGCTCGCCGAGGCCGCGGCCCTCGAGGAGGCCATTGGTCCACACCAGGTCTCCCCTGGACCGCTCCTGCCCTCGCGCGAGCTGCTCGGAGATCTGCTCCTGGAGCTCGGTGAGCCGGGCCCCGCTCGCAGCGCGTACGAGCAGAGCCTCGTGCACGCTCCGGGAAGGCTGCGAAGCCTCGGGGGAGCCATGCGCGCCGCGGCCCGCGCGGGCGACGCCCCCCTGCGCAAGAGCTATGCGAAGAAGGTGCTCGCGCTCGCGGGGGAGAGTCACAGCGCCATCGTCTCGGAGGCCCGGGCGATGGACGGCGCGGCCGTGCCCGGTCAATGAGCCGCCCCGGCGTCCGGGGATGTCAGGCAGCCCGGCTGCTATCTCTCGGCCGAGCTCCCCCTCCCCGGCGCCCCGGAGCGCGCTCGTGCATCACCACTGACGGCGAACGGTCGCCTTGGCGCCGGTCACCAGGCTCGCCGCGGGCACGTCGTCGACGACGACCGCCCCGGCTGCAATCACGGCGTCGCGCCCGATACGGACCCCGGGCATGATCATCGCGCCCGCGCCAATCCACACGTTCTCCGCCACGTCGATGGGGGCGCCCGTGAGGTACAGCCGCCGCTCGCCCGGGTCGACCGGATGGCTGACGGTGATGAACGTGGCCTTCGGGCCGACCATCACCCCTTCGCCCAGCCTGATGCCGGCGTAGTCGAGGAACGTGCAGCCCTGATTGATGAACACACGCTCGGAAAGCTCCAGACGAAGGCCGTGGTCCGTGTAGAAGGGCGGATAGATGGTGACCTTCCCCGGGAGCGGTCGGCCGAGGATCTGCTCGAACAGCGCGGCCTTGCCCACCGCGTCCTCGAAAGGCAGGACGTTGAGGCGCGACGTCAGCTCGGTGACCCGCAACACCCTCTCGCTCATCGCCGTGAACTCGGGGCTGAGCACCCTCTTCCCGCTCGCTTGGAACTCCGGGCTGTGGATGCGCATGAGACGCTCAATGGGCATTCCACGAGCTTCGCGCTCGCCCCGCGCTCACGTCCAGAGGCACCTCGCAGGCCTCATCGGGGGCTGGCCCGGTCAGGGCAGGAGCTCGACGTACCCCTCCGTTCCATGCACACGGATGCGTTGCCCATCCTGGATGAGCCGGGTCGCCTGCTCCACGCCGACGACGGCCGGCAGGCCGTACTCCCGGGCAATCACCGCGCCATGGGTCATCAGTCCCCCCACCTCGGTCACCAGGCCCTTGATGGACACGAACAAGGGCGTCCAGCTGGGGTCCGTGAAGGGAGTGACCAGGATGTCGCCCACGGCCAGCTCCGCGTCGGCCATGTCCAGGATGACGCGGGCGCGACCCTCCACCACGCCCGAGGAGACCGGTAGTCCGACGATGGCTCCAGCCGGGAGATTGGCTCGTTTGTACGCACCTGCGACGATTTCACCATCGGACGTGATGACCCGCGGTGGCGTCAGCTTCCGGTTTCGTTCGTGCTCGTCCTTTCGCCGGCTGATGAGCTGGCCATCCAGCTGATTCGTCCGCACGACTTCGCGAAGCTCCTGGAAGGTGAGAGAGAAGATGTCTTCCTTTTCCTGGAGCACGCCAGCCTGCACGAGCCGCTCGGCTTCCTTCAGCAAGGCCAGCCTGCAGAGGAAGTAGTGATTGACGATGAAGTATTTCGGGTACTCACGGTAGCCAATGAAGTTCCGGAGCCGGCGGATCATCCGCTGCGCTTCCGCGGCTCTTGGCTCCCCATCCGGCAATTGCTTCAATCGCGCCAGGAGCTCCTGTTCCTTCCTCGCGGCCTCCTGCCGCCCCTGCTCGAACTTCCGGCGGGCAGCCCCGGGCTCGAAGGTCTTGATGTTGCTGAGAATCAAGGGGACGAGGGTCGTGGGGCTTTCGCGCCAACGCGTCCGCGTCACATCGATTTCCCCGACGCATCGCATGCCAAACCTGTCGAGATACGCTGAGATGGCGTCGTGGGCTGCCTGTCCACCCGCCAACCGGGCCAGGCCCTCCAAGAAGCCCTCATCCCTGGCATCTTGCAGGTATTCGACCACCTCCGGATGCGGCCGGATGGCGTCCGCGACGTCCAGCAGCGCCAGCCCCATCTCCGAGGTGATGTTGTTCGGCACGGACTGAGAGAGGATGTCCGCGGCGTTCTTCTCGCCCAGCCACGCCATCATCTTCTCGTTGAGCCAAGACGAAGCGTTGATGCCGGCCATGATGGCGCTGAAGCTTCGCGGTTCGAACGAGATCTTCCTCAACTGCTGAAGGGCTTCCAGGATGAACTCCAGTAACTCTGTTCCGGACTTCGTCTGGATGTCCCGCTTCAGCGCTTCGATCGAAGCCTGGTTGTGCGCGATCAACTCGGCGACGATCGCCGGATCGTCGTCGACAGGTGGTGGGGAACCCGCTGGGGACATCGCGGGCCTGCCTTGAGCGGGACCCGGTGCGGGTGGCTCCGCGGGAGACGGTTCGATGAAATCGCCCCGCTCGATGAGGGTCGTGAGGGCGTCCTTGATGAGCGGATCGGATGCGCCCAGGCCGTTCAACAGGGCGGCCCGGCTGGCCGGTGAAGCCAGCTCCTTCGTGAGTGCGACGAACAGCCGCCCACCCGCCGCATACATGGGACGAGCGGCGATCAACTGCCACATGGACAGCCCCAAGGGCTTCATGGCGTCGGTCATCATCTGTTGATGGCCGACGGATACGAAGACGTGGTTGCCTCCGTCACCCACCTCCGGGATGGGATACAGGGTCGTGATGGGCCGGCTCTGGACGACGTAGAACGCGTCGTCGACCAGGCACCATTCGATGTCCTGGGGATGACCGAAGTGCCCTTCGATGCGCCTGCCCAGGCGCTCGAGCCGCACGAGCTGCTCATCCGTCAGCACGGGGCTGTTCTGCCGCTCGGGCTCGAGCGCCCGTTCCTGGGTACCGCCCTCGGCCAGGGCCCAGGTCGCCAGCTTCTTGGTGGCGACCGTCTTCTCGGTGACCCGGCCATTCCGCACCTTGTAGCCATCGGCGTTCACCAGGCCGGAGACCAGGGCCTCACCGAGGCCGAAGCCAGCCTCGATGGAGGACACCTTCCGGTTCGAGGTCATGGGATCGGCCGTGAACAAGGTTCCGGCCGCCTGTGGGGTGACCATCTTCTGCACCACCACCGCCATGTGGACCTTGCGGTGGTCGAAGCCCTGTCGAACGCGGTAGGTGACAGCCCGCTCGGTGAAGAGCGACGCCCAGCACCGGCGGATGTGCGCCAGGATCGCCGGCGTGCCGATGACGTTCAGGTAGGTGTCCTGCTGGCCCGCGAAGGAAGCCGTCGGCAGATCCTCCGCGGTCGCGCTGGAGCGGACGGCATAGGCCGCTTGCTCGCCAAGCCTGGAAAGAATGCGGGTGATGGCTTCCTGGACGTCTCCCGGAATGGCCAGCCCTTCGATGAGGGTGCGGAGCTCCGCGCTGAGCTCCCGGATTCCATCCCGGTCTTCCACCTTCAGGCGCGACAACCGTTCGAGCCATTCGCCCATGGCCGGCGCTTCCCCCAGGAGCCGCTTGAAGGCTTCGGTCGAAACGCAAAAGCCATCCGGCACGCGGACCCCGTCCAGCTTGGAAAGCTCCCCCAGGCTCGCACCTTTCCCCCCGACAGCCGTGATTCGGGTCCGGTCGACCTCGTGGAAACCCAGCACGTAAGCACGCATCTCTTCACCTCTCTCATCGAGGGACGCCACTGTCTGGAGGACCTGGAAGAGCCAGCCCGCCCTTCCTCCGACGTATACGATGCAGAGCGCATCATCCGCCGTATCCCCCGAGATTTCCCATGAGACTGCTGCCCCTTGCCCTCCTGTGTTTCCTGGCTCCGCTCGGCTGCGGGGACGACGCTGAGCCTTCCAACGCTCCGCGCTCGTCGCTCATGGCCTGCTCCTTCACCGACCCATGCGAGGCCCCCGAGGAGACGTGCTTCGTGAGCCAGGTGTGCTACCCGCCCTATGAAGGTCAGCCCTCCGTCTGTGAGGACGAGGTAGGCGACCGTCGGTGTCATCGCAAGTGTGAGGACGGCGCCGCGTCGTGTGGCTCCGGGGAGAGCTGCCGCCGGGTCCAGCGGGCGAACCGGTCGGACACACTGGACACAGTCGCGCTCTGCTCGGAGTGAGCGGGGCGCGCTGACCGTCCGCCTGGCATCGTCACGATGGGCTGGCTCGGCTATCGCGGTCCCAGATCCCGCACCGACAGTCTCCGCTAGTAATAGTCCTTCAGCGTGAGCCTGCGCTCGCTGCCGTCCTTCAGCGTGAGCGCCACCGTCTGCCCGGCGGGGCGGTAGCGCCAGCGCGCGAGCTCCGTGCCCGCGTAGCCGGGGCCAATCTTCTGACCATCGATGGCGACAATCTCCTCGCCCGCCCGCCAGCCCGCGGCGGCCGCGGGACTGCCGGGCGCCACCAGCTTCACCTCGAGCCGCCCCTCCGACGGGATGGCGATGAGCCCGGAGCGGTCCTTGAGGAACGGCGTGCGCAGGGCACGGGCATCGGGGACGAGCAGCAGCGTGTCGTTCGCATAGTCGGTCATCATCCGGAAGCGACCGAGGACGGCCAGTCCGAGGTTGCCGAGGTAGCGGTCCGATGCCGAGACGCTTTGGCCCGCGTCGTCGAACACCGTGGGCACGTCCTTCAGGGTGAAGCCCGCGACGCGGATGTGCTTCAGCGTCGCCACGTCGCGCTCACGCAGCCCGCCCACCGCGCCGGACAGCGTCTTGGAGGTGCGCCGTCCCTCCAGCAGCCGCGCCTGCTGCCAGTACGAGGGGAAGAGCGAGAGCGCTCCGGCATTGCCCACGTCGAAGAGCACGGGAATGGCAGGGCGGCCCTCGATGGAGATGTGGACCGCGCGGTGCCCGTTCGTCGACTCCACCAGGGGGAGGCGCACCGCCCCCGGCGGCGCCTTGAAGCGCGAGGCTTCGTGGAAGGCGACCCGCCGGTTGGGAAAGTCCACGTCCACGACGAGCGGGTTGAAGGCCTCCTTGCCCAGGATGATTGGCAGGGGGTGGCCAATCTGCCGTGCCACCTCGGCCAGGTCGATGACGGCGACCGTCAGCCCGCTCAGCCGCAGGTCGCCGATGACGATGTCCACGCCGCTGGCCAGCTGCGCCTGCGCCTGGCCGCCACTGCCCACCGCCGTGAGCTGTCCCTGCGTCTTCAGCCCCAGCTCGCGGGCATGGCCGGCGTCGACCACCGTCATCTCCGCCCCGCTGTCCAGCAGCACCTGCGTCTGCCGGCCATTCACCCGGGCCGGGATGTAGACGCGGTTCTCGTTGAAGAACTCGAAGGGGATGAAGCCGGTGCTGTGCCGCCCCTCCGCGAAGCTCACCCGGAGGGCCCCCACGGGCCGCTCGAAGAGCGAGGCGGGCAGCGGCACGTTCACCTCCAGCGTCTCCACCACCAGCCGGGAGTCGGAATCCGGGCTGTCGGTGAGCTCCTCCTCCAGGAAGGGCAGGCGCACCCCCTTCACCTGGCGCCAGTCCCCCAGCCGCACGAAGCGCGTGTCGTTGTCCTCGCGGATGCGCACGCCATGCAGCGCCCCGGTGTCGCCGTCCAGGAACAGGTCGTAGCGGTCCTCGTCGCCGAAGGTGACCCGCACCACCTCCCACGCGCGGCCGTCCCGCTCCTCACGGGGCTGGAGCCCCCGCTTCGCGCCGCCCTCCCCTCGCAGCGCCGCCCCGAAGTCGAGCGCCACCCGGTGCCGCGCATCCCTCGCGTCGGTGGGCGCGGCGTCCTCCACCTGGCCGCTCGGGTTCAGCATCCAGCTGCCCGTGGGGATGATGGCCCGCGAGCCGCGCAGCACGCCGAGGTCCGTGTCCTCGCGCAGGCGCCCGTCCCGATGACTCCAGGACTCCTTGGTGCCCTGCATCCCGCTCATGGCCAGCCGGCCCTTGACGTGGACGCTCTCCAGGCGTGAGTACGCCTCCCCGCCTCGCCAGGCGAGGTGCCGCGCGATGAGCTGCTCCAGCGCCTCCGTGCGGCCGGAGCCGGGGACGAGCACGAGGACGAGGGCCAGCAGGACCGGGGTGAGCCGCTTCATCGGGTGTCTCCGCGCTTGGGGGGAACGGCGGGCTGGCCCACGAGGTGGCGCAGGCCGGGCGGGCTCGAGCCCACCAGGGAGAAGGACCGCGACAGCCGGGCCCGTGCGGACGGCGGCGCGTGCAGCCGGACCTCCGCGGACAGCCCGCTGTGCTGCAGGCAGGAGAGATAGACGCTGTCGCTCCAGATGGCCTGCCTGACGCCCGCTCCATCCGGCGTGAGCAGCGCCACCAGGAACTCACGTGCATCGACGACGAGCGTCAGCTGCGCGCCCGGCCAGCGCTCACGCACGAAGTCCGCGTCCGACGAGCGCACGCACACGAAGGGCACCGCGGGGTGCTCGGCGTAGACGAGCCCCGCGACCGCCACGCGCCGCGCACTCGCCTCCGACAGCACCGGGGCCAGGGACGCGAAGGGAGGCGGAAAGAGGTCGAAGAGCACCAGCTCCGCCGCGCCGGCCACCATCGTCCGCGCGCGCTCCATCACCTGGGCGAGGCTCTTGAGGTGGTAGATGCGGTCGTCCTGCACGGGGGTGTGCAGCTTGCGCAGCGCCTCCCCTGCCGCGAGCTTGCGCTGCTCGAAGCCCCGCTGGAGCGCGGTGAGCACCTCTTCCGGTGGGACCGGCCGGAAGGAGCGGGGCTCCCCCTCCTCGACGAGCACCGCCCCCTTGTGCTCGAGCGAGGCGAGCGCCTGGTAGACGTTCGGCGGCGCCTTCCCCAGCGCCTGCGCGAGCCGATACCCGGTGGCCGGAGCCCCCTTGAGCAGCTCGCAGTACACCCGCGCCTCCACCTCGGTGAAGCCCAGGGCGACCAGCCCCTCGTCCGCGTTCATGCCCCAGTGTTATTACTGGTGACTAATAACAGTCAAGCTGGCCGACTCGTCGCCAGCTGCTCCGCGAAGGACACGAGCTGATTGGCGACCGTGCCCCAGCCCTGCTCGAAGCCCAGGTCCACGTGCTTCTGACGGGCGGCCGCATCGCTGTGCATCACGTGCGCCGTGTAGCGGGTGCCCTGCGGGTGGTCTTCCAGCGTGAGGATGGCGGTGAGGCTGAGGAAGAACTCCGTCACCGGTCGCCATCCCCCGGCCAGCGCGGTGGTGAACACGACTTCACGCCCCTCGGTGACGTCGAGGTAGCAGGCACGCAGGTGCGGCTCCTGCGTTCCCGGCGCGGTCAGCATGTCGGTGTGCAACGCGCCCCCCGGACGGAGCGCCATCTCGATGACCTTCATCTTCATCGGCGCCGGTATCCACCACTGCTCGAAGAGCGCGGGCTCGGCGAAGGCGCGCCAGGTGGTGAGGCGAGGCGCCTTGATGATGCGGGAGAGGGTGAGGTCGAGCTCGGGATTGAAGGTGCGGGTCATCGTGATTTCTCCTTTTGGTGAAGCTTGGTGACCAGGTCCTCCAGGCGATCGGACCGGGCCTCCCAGAGGGCTCGCTGCTCCGCCATCCACGACTCGGCGGCGCGAAGTCGCTTCGGGTTGACCTGGCAGGTCCGCAGTCGCCCCGTCTTGGTGGAGTGGATGAGGTCGTTCGCTTCGAGCACCCGCAGGTGCTTCATGAACGACGGCAAGGCCATGTCGAAAGGCTTGCTCAGCTCGCTCACGGTGGCGGGGCCCTGGCCGAGCCGCTGGATGACGGCGCGCCGGGTGGCGTCGGACAGCGCGTAGAAGACGCCATCCAGCGCGGCTTGATGGTTAGCCATGTGGATAACCATAGCCGCGACGAATAGTAAGCGCAACGGCTAAGTGTTGGGGCGAGCGGCGCCCAGGTGCGTAGCCTCCAGCGCCTGCTGGGCTGGATTCACGATCAGCGAGCAGGATTCTGATAGCGCCGCGCTCCGGCGCTCTCGCATGGTGCGCGCATGCGAACCGTCCTTCCTGGCCTCCTGCTCATCCTGGCCGCGTGTGCCCATGCGCCCGCCAGTGCCCCCGCCGTCCCCGTCGAGTCCGTCCCCGCGCGCCCGGAGGACGTGAGCACCATCGACGGTCTGATGGACGCCTTCTATGCGGTGGTCAACGTCGCGCCGGAGGAACCCCGGCAGTGGGCCCGCGACAGGACCCTCTTCGCCCCCTGGATTCGCTTCGTGGCGATTGGCCCGACGGTGCAGGTCTTCGACCACCATGCCTTCGTGGAGGACACGGAGCCGCTGCTGCGCGCGGGCTTCCGTGAGCGGGAGCTGCGCCGCATCGTGCGTAGGTACGGAAACATCGCGCAGGTCGAGTCCTCCTACGAGACCTTCATGGGCCGGGACGCAAGCCAGCGCTCGCGAGGCGTCAACTACGTGCAACTGTACTTCGATGGGCATCGCTGGTGGGTGACGAGCGCGGTGTGGCAGAAGGAGGACGCCGCGAACCCGATTCCCCCGCAGCTGCTACCCTCGGACGAGCGATGACCTGGGACCTGGCCCTACCGCTGCGCCCCCTCTTGGAAGGGCAGGAGCTCTTCGTGGGCGAGTGGACCTGCAAGGGCCTGCACACGGCCCGGTGGCGCGAGCAGACCCGCTACCACGAGGTGGACCTCCTGCGGACGGGGGCGCACCTGCGCACGCTCGGGCGTCGCGAGCACGTGGTGGACGCGACCACCGCCGCGCTCCAATCTCCGGACGACGAGTACTGGATGACCGCGCCCACCCTGCGGCCTCAGGTAGGCACGCTCATCCTGCTCCGGGGTGGGCTCGCCGAGGAGCTGGTTCCCCGCCTTCGGGCGCGGGTCTGTCACCTCTCGTCCCATGCCGCGCGCTTGCACTTCCAGCTCATGCGGGCCACGGACCCGCTCGCTCGCGAAGAGGCGGCGCTGGCCGTGGTGCACCGCGTGGTCGCGGACTCGCGGGCGGCCCCGGAGGAGCGGAGTGGCGGCAGCGCCCCCGCGTGGCGCCAGCTCGCCGAGGAGCTTCAGCACCTCATGGCCACGCGCTTCCACGAGCGGCTCACGCTGGAGACGATGGCCGCCGAGGTGGGCGCATCTCCCTTCCACGCAAGCCGCGTCTTCCGTGCGGTGACGGGGGAGACGCTGCACCGGCACCTCACCCGCGTGCGGCTGCGCGCCGGCCTCTTCGAGCTCCAGCACGCCGCGGGCCGCCTCATCGATGTCGCGCTGGCGGTGGGCTTCTCCTCGCACAGCCACTTCACCAGTGCCTTCCGGCGCGAGTACGGCTGCGCGCCCTCGGCGCTCGTCCACCTCCACGCCCAGGGCGCTGTCGCCGACCGACGCCGCTAGGAGGCGGGGCGTGCTCCTGCCCCGGCACTTCAGCTCCGAGGCAGGAGCACCGTGGACGCAAGTCCGTCAGTCGTTGTCCGCGACCGACACCGTCGCGCCCGACGTTCCCACCGTGTAGCCAGCAGTCGCCGTGAGCGTCACCACGACCGTCTCGCTCCCCTCCTTCACCGCATCGTCGATGGGCGACACGGACAGCCCCACCGACGTGGCCCCGGCCGGAACGGTCAGCGGCGCGGTGAGCGCCCCATAGTCAGTGCCCTGGGTGGCGGTCCCCGTCACCGTGAAGGAGATGGAGAGGTCCGCCTTCGGCGCGGGGATGGCCGTCACCGAGAAGAGGCCGCCGTTGGCATTGGCCTCGCCCGCGGCGGAATCCGTCGCGGTGATGCGCAGCTCCGGCTTCTCGTCGTCGAAGAGATTCACCGCGGCCGAGGTGCTCGTGGCGAGCTGGTACGCGGCATCCGCCGCCAGCGTGACGGTGATGCCCTCCTTGGCCTCCACGAGCACATCATCGGTGGGCCGCACCTCCAGCACCGCCGAGGCCGCCCCCGCCGGGATGACCACCGTGGTCCCGAGGGCCTGGTAGTCGCTCGTGACTGACGCGCTCCCGCTCACCGCGAACACCACCGTGAGCGGCGCCTGCGTCGGTCCGGTGCGGGTCACCGTGAACGCCCCCGGGTTCGAGGGCTCGGCGGCTTCCGCGTCACTCGCCGTGACGGTGACCACGGGCTGCTCGTCGTCCAGCAGCGACGCGGTCGCCGAGGCGCTGGTGTGCACCTGATACGTCGCGTCCTCCAGCAGCGTCAGGATGATGGTCTCCTTGCCCTCGACGAGGGCGTCATCCACCGCGGTGAGCACCACGTTCGCGGAGGCCGAGCCGGCCGGAATCGTCACCATGCCCGGCAGCGCGACGTAGTCCGTCCCCGCCGCCGTTCCGGACAGGGCGTACCCGACGGTGAGCGCCGAGGTCGTCGGCCCGGTCCGGGCCACCGAGAACCGCACCGTGTCGGTGCCCGGCTCGGCGCCGAGGGAGTCCGACGCCGTCACCGTCACCACCGGCTGCTCGTTGTCCAGCAGCGTCACCGTCCCACTCGCCGTGCTTCCCAGCTTGTAGGTCGGGTCCGGCGTGACGGTCAGCACCACCGTCTCCCTGCCCTCCACGGCCGCGTCATCCACGGGCCGGACGTCGACGCTCACGGCGTTCACACCCGCCGCCATCGTCACCGAGCCCGAGAGCGGGGTGAAGTCGGCGCCGGAGGTGGCCGTCCCCGTGAGGACATACCCCACCGTCAGCACCTGGCCGGCCACACCGCCCGAACGGGAAATCGTGAAGCGGCCGGTGTCCGTTCCCGGCTCGGCGCCCGTCGCGTCCGAGGCAGCGACGCTCACCGTGGGCGAGTGGACGTAGACATAGATGGACGACGCCGTGCTGACGGCGCCGCTGGCGTCGTACGCCTTCGCGGAGATGACGTAGGTCGCGGCCACCAGCCCGTCGAGCTGGAACGTGAAGGGCGCCGCGCTGTCCTCGCCCAGCTTCGTGGCGCCCTGGTACAGCTCGACGCGCGCAACGGGGCCCTCCACGTCGGACGCCGCCACCTCGAAGCTCACCGTCGCGGGAGCGGCGAAGCTCGAGCCGTGGGCCGGAGAGACGATACGCACCGTCGGCACGTCGTTCACGGGCGTCATGGTCATCGTGGCGACGGCCAGCGGCGAGCTCTCCATGCCGTCATGCGCCTGGAACGTGAAGCTGTCCGTCCCGGCGTAGTTCGCCTCCGGCCGGTAGAGCGGGCTCGGCAGCGCACCCGAGAGCGTGCCGTGCGCGGGCGGGTCCACCACCGTCCACGTCAGCGCGTCCCCATCGGCGTCGAAGGCGGTGAGCGCGAACGCCTTGGAAAAGTCTTCGGTCAGCGTGGCGCTCGGGCTGTTCGCGAGCGGCCGCGAGTTAAGGGCCACGTTCCAGTGCTGGAGCGCCACGCCCCCGACACCGTCCGACACGGCGACCCGCACCGAGTGCGTCCCCACCACCGCCGGCGCATAGGTGAACGAGGAGGCATTGCCCCCGACAGGCGCGCCATCCACGCTCCACGCGTAGGACAGCGGCTGCCCCTCGGCGTCCGTCGCCAGGACCGCCAGCTGCACCGAGCCCGCCGGCCCCAGCTTGACCCGGCCCGCGGGAGTCGCGCTGGTGATGACGGGGGGACGGTTCACCAGGGTGTAGTCGACATGGGCGTGGCCTGTCGCGCCATCCACGGTGAGCGGCGCATCCAGGCTGGCGATGGCGAGGTCCCCCTTCGCGACATCCACGATGCGGAACGACCTCAGCACGGCGGGGTCTCCCACCACGGTGTCCGTCATCCGCACGAGGAAGCGCTTCTCCGCCAGCACGGCGGGCAGCAGGTCCGTGAAGTCGAGCACGAACGTGGCATCCACGGCCGTCTGGGTGGAGCCATTGAAGGCCCTCGGCCCACCGGTGTACCCGATGGCCGTCAAGCTCCAGACCGTCGGGTCCACCCCCGCGTCACGCCCTCCGCCCGTCCCCGCGTCGCTCCCTCCACCCTGCCCCGCGTCCTGCTCGCCCGTCGAGTCACCACGGCCCCCGTCCTGCTCGCCCTCTCCCAGCAGGAACCCGCCGCCCTCGCCGCCCCAGGCCACTGCGTCCTGGAACGTCGCCGCCGGCATGCCGAACCCTACCTCGGAGATTCCCAGGGCGAGCGAGAGCTGGTTGCGGCGCAGGTGGCTCACCTTCACTTCCGCCACGAGCTTCGGCGTGTAGTTGGGGCGCACGGTGAGGTGGTAGACGAGGTTGGCCTGGAAGGCCGGCACACGGCCCGTGCTCGGGCCTCCGGTGACGGCCGACACCGAGCGCAGCGCGTCGTAGGCCAGCCAGGTGAAGCCCCCTTCGTTCCAGCCCGTGCCCCACGAGTTGGCGATACGCAGCGCGCCCTTCTCTCCAGGGTCCACCACGTTGTTCTTGTTGATGTCGGCCCAGACCGTGTCGTCGTACCCGACGATGGTCATCGCATGGGAGCCGTTGAAGCCGTTCTGCCAGTAGGCGACCGCCTTCCCCGCGAACGCGTCATCCTCCGGCGTGGACGGGTCGTTCTTGATGGCCATGCTCTGCCACGAGTTGATGTACGTCCCGTAGACGAGGACGTAGCCATTGGCCAGCAGCTCCTTCACCCGCTGCATGCCCTCCGGAGTGCCCACCTGGGTGACGTACTGGACCGGGTTCGTCCGGAACGGGAGGGCGCCGCGCCACACCGCCGGGTCCACCGGCCAGGACGTGTAGTTGGAGTCGTAGGGGATGGTCGCCCACGTCGTCGCGCCATGGCGCTCGAGCAGGTTGTAGGCGCTGGAGATGTAGCTCCCCGCGTCCACGCCATTGTTGATGAAGTTGTAGCTCCACTTCGGAGAGAACAGCCGCGTGTTGTCGGTGCCGTGCTTCGCGTCCCAGCCGTACTGGAGCGCGACGGTGTGGCTGAGCTGGTAGTACGTCGTGGCCCACGCGACGCAGGAGCCAATCGACCCCTGGCTGCGGATGGGCGGGAAGGAGTCCAGGACGCTGTTGTCGACATGCGACGGCAGCACGGAGAACGAGGCGAGCTCGGACGACGGTGCGCGCAGGCCCGGGCCGACGACCTCCTCGCCCACCGCCGCGGCGGTGGACATCGCCAGCTCCCGCTCTCCCCTCGCACGCCTCAGCGCGTTCATGCGCTCCAGCGCGATGCGGTTCGGCCGCACCTGACGGACCTCATTGCCCTGCGAACGAAGCAGCTCGACCTCCCGGGTCGTCAGCGGCTTCATGCCGGTGGCTCCTGGCTCACTGGCCGACTGCGCCCAGGAAGACGTTCCCCCCGCGACGACCAACCCGCCGACGAGTAACGCCCGAAGATGATTTCGTGGTGACAAGCACTTGCTCCAATTCATGAACTACGAGCTCTTTGAAGACGAGAAATGCCATCCACGCCGTGCCGTGCGCTCCAGCCAGGGTCTCGCCGAGATGAATGGTGGCGCGCGCACAGGCAAGCCCCGAGCCAGCAACGTCTCGTGGCCCGCACGGAGGAGAGCGCCTCGCCTGGCGCGCGAAGACGCGGCCGGATGGGGTCCTTGCTCCCCATCGAGGTGGGGGCACGGGTCCACGGTCAGTCGAGACTCATGATTGGCCCACCAACTTCCCGGGAGGCTTCGAGTGACGCGGCGATACATGCCGAGCAAGCGCCCGCCCGCCCACTTTCGAGGGGACCGCTGACGTCCCTCCGGATGACGAGCCCGTGACATGGGCATGCCACAAGCACGAGGTGAAGCGTCGTGACTCGCCACCTCGGAGCCTGGCATCCATGGAACGGACCCACCCCAACGCCGACAAGGACCTGCTCGCCCGGACCCGCCCCTTCGCCGCGCAGGACGTGGCGCGGACGGGCTGGAACATCGCGGCGACACTCGGCGCGCTGGTCGTCGCGGTCGCCATCGCCGCCGCCGCACCCTGGTGGCCCCTGAGAGTCGTGGGCACGTTCCTGGAGGCGCTCGTGCTCGTGCGCTCCTTCATCCTGTACCACGACTACATGCACGGGGCGCTGCTGCCAGGCTCGCGCGTCACGCGGCTGCTCTTCCAGGTCCAGGGCATGCTGCTGCTCACGCCCGCGCGCATCTGGAACGACACGCACAACCACCACCACGCCAACACCGCGCGCATCGCCGCCTCCGCCGCGGGCACCTTCACCACGTGGACCACCGACACCTGGCGCAAGGCCTCACGCTGGCAGCGCCTCGCGTACGTCGTCGAGCGCCACCCGGTGACGTTCCTGTTCGGCTACGTCACCGCGTTCCTGCTGGGCCTGTGCGTGGTTCCGTTCCTCCAGGACCCGCGCCGGTACTGGACCTCCGGGGTCGCGGTGCTGCTGCACGTCGCGCTGTCGGTGGCCGTCTGGAGCTTCTTCGGGCCAGGCATCTACCTCACCGCGTTCCTGGGGCCCCTCGTCGTGGGCTACGCCCTGGGCGTCTACCTCTTCTATTCGCAGCACAACTTCCCCGACGTGGAGATTCGCCGGGACGAGCAGTGGACGCATGCGGGCGCGGCGCTGGAAGCGTCGAGCTACCTGGCCTGCGGGCCGGTGATGGCGTGGTTCACCGGCAACATCGGATACCACCACGTCCACCACCTGAACCCGCGCATCCCCTTCTACCGGCTGCCTGAGGCCATGGCCGCGCTCCCGGAGCTGCAGCACCCGCATGTCACGAGGCTGCGGCTTCCGGACGTGCTCGCGTGCCTGCGTCAGAACCTGTGGGACCCGGAGCAGGGACGGATGGTCCCCTACTCCGGAGCCTGAGCGTCACCGCAGGGTGAAGGTCACCCGGATGCCGCCGAGCAGGTACTCGTCACCATCCGAGATGTTGCGGCGGGTGATGCGCGCCTCCTGGAACCAGGTTCCATTGGACGAGCGGAGGTCCTCGATGAAGAACTCCGCGCCCTCGCGCACCACGGCGACGTGCTCGCGCGAGACGCGTGCCGACCGCACCACCAGGTCACAGTGCGGCCCACGCCCGATGATGAACCGCTCACGCGCGACCAGCACCGGCTCGCCCTCGTCGAGCTGGACGTGGAGCGGAAGGTCGGGGACCGCAGGGACGATGATGGTGCTGTCCCGCTTCGCCGGGACGGGCGGCTCGGCCACCTCTGCTGGCGCTTCATCTCCAAGGGCGGCCAGGGCCTCCTCGCCGGTGGAGGCTTCGTCCTCCTCGTCGTCTGCATTGGCGTCAGCCTGCTCGGCTGCTGCATCCTGATTCGAGGCATCGTCATCAGCGCCCGCGCTGTCCGACGCCTCATCTTCGGCGGCGTCAGCGTCGTCGTCAGCCGACTCCTCTTCTTCCGACTCGTCGTCAGCGGCCTCCTCTTCTTCCGAGTCCTCGTCGAGCCGCTCCTCCACGGGCTGTACCAGCCGGTCTACGTCCTCGACGAGCTCCTGGATGCGGGCCGCCACACCGCGGCGCAGCACTTCCGGATCCTCCTGGGCGGGCACCTCCGGCTGCGCGACCTCCGGTCCAGACCGGGCCTCCACCGCTCCAGCCGCCGCGCCGACTGAAGCCGCCGCCTCGGCTCCGGACCGGCGAACCTCCGCGTTGACCGAAGCCACCGCCGCTCCAGCCGCCGCGCCGACTGAAGCCGCCGCTCCAGCCTCCGGGCCAACGGAAGCCACCGCATCGGCTCCGGACCGGCGGACCTCCGCGCCGGCCGAAGCCACCGCAGCGGCTCCGGACCGGACTTCCACGGGCACCACCGCCGGCGCGGCCTGCGCGGCGATGGCGCGCGGCGGTTCCGCCACTGCCGCTCGTGGACTGTCCTCCAACAGCGCGGGAGCCACACGCACCGGAGCCACGGGTGCGGCGGCGGATACCGGCGCCCCCTCCAGGAGGCTGACCGGCGTGGGGTGGATGAAGCCGAACTGGCGCGCGAGCGAGAAGATGGCCTGGTTGACCAGGACATCCCGCTCCACGCCCATCTCACGGCTCATCGTCTCCAGGGCGGTCCACAGCGGATCCGCGATTGCTACCGTCCGAGAAGTGCGGTTCATCGCTCAGCTCCCCCTCAGGTTGTCCTGCCACGGCGACACGTTGGACGCGTCAATCAGCCAATGGAACATCGCCTGCATCTCCGCGTAGTGCTGCTCGGCGATGCCCACCAGGTTGGGGTGCAGCTCGTCGATGTCCACGCCCTCGAACACGAAGCCCGGCGAGTTGGACATCTTCGCTCCCCGGCCGCCCGTCACCCGGCGGTCCCGGCTTCGCCAGAGTCGCTGGCTGGCCATGCCCGCGGCATGGCCGAAGTCCTTGGGAGGCGCCACGGCCCTGGGCATCACCACGCTCCGCTCCCCACAGGACCACAGCAGCCAGGTGAGCGCGTTCCAGTCGGCACGAGCGACGCGGACGAGGTCCGGCAGCCCCAGCGCGTCGACGGAGAGCGTCTCGTCGATGGAGACGGTCTCCTCGTCCTCGCTCTCGAGCTCCTCCGCGGACAGCTCCACGGGTCCGCCAGGGAGCAGGGAGGACACGTCCGGCGGCATCCACGCCAGGGCCGCGCCAGGCTTGAAGCGCTTCAGGAGCGCCGAGCGCACCAGGTGCAGCCGCGTGGCGTACTTCTGCACGATGCGGTGGATGGCCGTCAGCTCCTGGGCAGGGGCTTCGGGCAGGCCGTCATAGGTGGAGTGGGGCTTCTCGTTCGCCGGCCAGAAGTCGAACCGGGGGAAGAGGCAGCGCGTGTACGTCGCGAGGAACCCGGCGGTCTTCGGCTCCACGGTGGCCAGCGCCTCGGCATCCTTCAGCGCATGCTCGTCCAGCCCCAGGTTCAGCAGGATGAGGCCACGCGTGAACAGGTACGCCGTGCGGCCCGGCTCGAGCAGCAGCGCCGCGTTGAGGAAGTCGAGCGCCGCGCGGGGCCGGTCCGACTGGTCCAGCAGCACCGCGTACCCTCGCAGCAGCATGCCCGCGTCGCCGCCGCGCAGCAGCGTGTCCGCCATGGGCGCCCAGGCCTGCCCCGCCCCCTGCAGCGTCTGCCCCGCGACCTGCTCGGCGTTCTCCGGGTTGCGCGGGAGCGTCACCCAGGCCAGCAGCTCCCGCAGCGGAGCCACCTGCTGGTCACACGCCGCCGCGCGCGCCTGGGCCAGCACGGCCTCCCGGTACTTCTTCTCCGCGCCCCGCTCGTCGGCGAGCTGCCGCCACTCGGCCGCCGTCCTCGGCAGGTTGGTGAAGACGGGTGAGCGGCGCAGCTCCTCCTCCCCCTGCACAACGCCCAGGTCCCGTGTCAGGACCACCTTGCGCTGCCGGTCGAGCAGCGACCACACGCCACACGCCTGGTCGTCCTCGCACTGCCCCTCGTCGAACACGACGCGCGGGTCCGCGTACTCGTCCTCCGCCAGCGAGCGGTAGCGCCCGGTGCGGGAGCCATGGACGTACTCGGCCTCCCAGAGCAGGTCCCCGTTGCGCAGCCAGAACCGGGTCAGCCCGTGCCGCTCGCCCGCGGCGTCCAGGTTCACCAGGGCCCACTGGTCCGCGTCCTCCCGCAGCTCGGCCTCCGGGGGCACTCCGGGTGGACGGTCGGGGTACGGCTCGCCGGTGCCGGGGGCCACGCGGCGGCCCTCGCCGTCGAAGTGCTCCACGCCCACCACCCGGCCATGGTCATGCACCATGACCGTCTTGCGCACCTTGTCCGAGATGCCGTTCTCGTGCATCCGCTCGGTGGTGAGGGAGTCGGTGGCGTACCAGGTCCGGGGCCCGTGCAGCTGCCCGTTCACGAACTGCCCGTCCTGGGACACCTCGCCGTTCTCGTGGAAGCGCTTGAAGGGGCCGTGCGGCTTGCCGTGCTCGAAGACGCACTCGTTGCAGAGGGTGCCGTCCGCGCGCCAGTACTTCCAGGGGCCGTGCTTCTCACCGGCCTCGTCGTGGCCGCCGTGGCACCACTCCTGGTCGTCCTCCTCCCAGCCGGCCTTGGGGTGGACACCCGGCGGGGGGACGCCCTGCTCCGTCAGCTTCTTGTTCTCTTCGGCCCGGCTCGCGGCCGCGGCGTCAATCTTCCTCAGCGACTGGACCAGCGACTCCAGCCGGGCCCGGGGCAGCGCGCCGCTGGAGCGGTGCACGACGATGCCGTCCTTGAAGGCGACGAGCGTGGGAATCGACTGGACGTCGAACTGGCCCGCCAGCTCCTGCTGCGCCTCGGTGTCCACCTTCCCGAAGATGACGTCCGGGTTCGTGGAGGCGACGGCGTCGTACACAGGGGCAAAGGCGCGGCAGGGACCGCACCACTCCGCCCAGAAATCCACCAGGACCACCCCGGGCTTGCCGGTCGCCTGCTCGAAGGTTTCAGCCGTCAATTCGACCGTGTGCTCGCTCAAGGTTGCTCCTCTGAAGCCGACGCGAGCGATTTAGTGGAAGCCCCTCCTGCATTCCAGCCTCAACGACCTGTGTGGGGCACACCCCTCGAAGTCTCGAACTCCGAGAGAAGGCCCTCCACGAACAGGGTTCCGGGAAGATTTCCCGGCGGCGCCGTTGATGGGGCGTTCAGCGCGCCACGAAGCGCGCCCTGGAGGCTTCACCATGTCGAGACGACTCGTTCCTGGATTCGCCCTGCTCTCGCTGCTGTCGATGACCGCCTGTGGACCGGAGGCCCTGGTGGAGGAGGACACCCTTTCGCCGGAGGGGGAGGTCTCCCAGGAGCTCTATGGCAACAAGGACTACTACTGGGCCGGCGCGGGCACGGCCCGCGTGGACATCAACGTGTGCTGGGAGAACCCGGGCGCGGCGACGGCCACCTGGCGCGAGGATCGGCGCGCGGCCATCGAGGCGGCGTGGGGGCGCTATGCGCGCATCAACTTCAACCAGTGGGACACCTGTACCTCGGGTGAGGCGGGGCTCCACCTGCGCATCTGCACCTCCGCGAGCGACCCGGCGTGTGGGTGCTACCCCGCGTCCTGCGCTCCCGGCGGAAAGAACCTGAACGGCGTCAACAACGGCATCCAGCTGGTGAACACGCACAACACCCAGGTGGCCATCCACGAGCTGGGGCACGCGCTCGGCTTCTACCACGAGGAGGAGCGGCCGGATTACCAGGGTGGCGCCACGGGCGCCGGCAACTGCGCGAAGCAGAGCTGGCCCAACAACAACCCCCAGTACTACGGCGGCTATGACCGCGACTCGGTGATGAGCTACTGCGACCCGAACGCGACGCTGTCCCCCAACGACGTGTCGAGCATCCAGCGCTCCTACGGCCGGCGCATCCAGGGCAGCCTGGTGTCGCCGCGTGGCAACTGCGCGGCCTCGCACTACGCGGTGGGCGCCGGGGACGCGGCCTTCCTGTGGGACTGCGACGAGGCGTACGACGACCAGGAGTGGAAGCAGGTCGTGTCCGCGGGTGACGAGCGCTACCTCCACCTGGCGGGCGCCAGCGGCAACCTCTGCATGGCGCCGGTGACGGCGACCTCCGGCAGCGGCGTGCAGATTGAAGCCTGCCACTCGGACGACGACTGGGTGTTCGAGAACACGTATGTCCGCGGCTTCGGTGGCATGTGCCTGGACCTGCAGGCGGGCAACACGGCCAACGGCACGCCCATCCAGATGTGGGAGTGCGGCGCGCTCGGCGGTGCCAACCAGCGCTGGTCGCTGTCCGGCAACGGGCAGCTGCGCTACGGCGGGCTCGCCAGCAACAAGTGCGCGCGCGTCGTCAACAGCCGGCTGGTCCTCTGGGACTGCCTGGCGGGCTCCACGACGGAGACCTTCAGCTTCGCCAACCAGCAGATCCAGAACGGCGGGCTGTGCCTGGACGTGTACGGCCCCAGCGACAGCCAGTACCTGAATGGCTCGGGCATGCCCACCAACGGCAGCTTCGTGCAGACCTTCACCTGCAACACGTCGATGAACCAGAAGTGGAACCTGACGGGCCCGGTCCGCTACGGCAATGACCGCTCGCTCTGCCTGACGCGCCAGGGTGGCTCCGACGCCAACGGCGTGCCGCTGGTGGCCACGACCTGCAACGGTGGCACCGCGCAGGAGTGGGACTACTACTTCTGAGCATGACGGCGGGCCCGGGGACGTCCTCCCGGGCCCGCGGGCTGTTTCAGCCCACCACCTGCGCGAGGAACGGCGCGGTGCGGCTCTTGGTCGAGCGGGCGACTTCTTCGGGTGTCCCCATCGCCACCACCCGGCCGCCCTCCTCCCCCGCGCCCGGGCCGATGTCGATGACCCAATCGCTCTCGGCGATGACGCGCATGTCGTGCTCGACGAGGATGACGGTGTTGCCCGCCTCCACCAGCCCGTCGAGCTGCGACATCAGCTTGTCCACGTCGGACGGGTGCAGGCCCGTGGTGGGCTCGTCCAGGACGTAGAGCGTGGTGCCGCGCTGCACGCGCTGCAGCTCCGTGGCCAGCTTGATGCGCTGGGCCTCGCCGCCGGACAGCTCCGTGGCGGGCTGCCCCAGGCGCAGGTAGCCCAGGCCCACCTCGCGCAGCACGCCGAGCGCCCGGTGCACGTGGGGCTCGTCCGCGAAGAAGTCATGGGCCGCGTCCACCGTCATCCCCAGCACCTCGGCGATGTTCTTGCCCCGGTACTGGATTTCGAGCGTCTTCGCGTTGTAGCGGGCGCCGTGACACGTGGGACAGGGCGCATAGACGCTGGGCATGAAGAGCAGCTCCACGCTGACGAAGCCCTCGCCCTCGCACGTCTCGCAGCGGCCCTTGGCCACGTTGAACGAGAAGCGCCCCACGTCGTACTTCCGGGCGCGCGCGGCGGGTGTCGCGGCGAAGAGCTTGCGCACGTGGTCGAACAGGCCCGTGTACGTCGCCAGGTTGGACCGGGGCGTGCGGCCGATGGGCTTCTGGTCCACCCGCACCAGTCGCTTGAGCCCCTCCATGCCGCCGACAATCCGCCCGCCCGTGGTGAGCACGACGGTGCGCTCCAGCTCCTCGCCCTCCTCCTCGTCCGCGGGCACCTCATGGCCGAGGTGCTCGGAGACCAGTTCCACCAGCACCTGGCTCACCAGGCTCGACTTCCCGGAGCCGGAGACCCCCGTCACCGTGGTGAAGACGCCCAGCGGAAAGTCCACGGCGAGGTCATGCAGGTTGTTGCGGGTGACGCCCTCCAGGCGAAGCCAGCCCCTGGGCGCGCGGGGCGCGCGGCGGCGTGGGGCCTGGGCACCGAAGAGGTAGCGCCGCGTCCGGGACGCCTCCACCTTCTCCAGGCCCTCCAGCGGACCGCTGTAGAGGATGCGCCCGCCCTGCTCTCCCGCCGCGGGGCCCACGTCGACGACCCAGTCCGCGTGGCGGATGACGTCCACCTCGTGCTCCACCACGAACAGCGAGTTCCCCGAGGCCTTGAGCTGGTCGAGCGCCCGCAGCAGCGACTCGGTGTCCGCGGGATGCAGCCCGGCGGAAGGCTCGTCGAGCACGTACACCACGCCGAACAGGTTGGAGCGCACCTGGGTGGCCAGCCGCAGCCGCTGAAGCTCCCCGGGTGAGAGCGTCGGCGTGCTGCGCTCGAGCGACAGGTAGCCCAGCCCCAGGTCCATCACCACCTGGATGCGTGCCATCACGTCCTTGGCAATCCGCTGGGCGACCAGCGCCTTCTCGGGATGCTCCCGCTTCAGCCGCGCCAGGCCGGGGGCCGTCCCGTCCACGGTGGGCCGGAGGATGTCGGCGACGCGCTTCAGCGGCAGCCGGGACAGCTCGGAGATGTCCAGGGTCGCGAAGGTGACGGACAGGGACTCGCGGCGCAGCCGCTTGCCCTCACAGACGGAGCACGCGCTGCTCACCATGTACCGCGACACGCGCTTCTTCATCAGCGCGCTCTGCGTGGTGGCGAAGGTCTGCAGCACGTAGCGCCGGGCGCCGGTGAAGGTGCCCATGTAGCTGGGCGGCTCCTTGCGCTTGAGCGCGCGCCGCGTCTCCGCCGGGGTGAAGCCCGCGTAGACGGGGACCGTGGGCTGCTCGTCCGTGAAGAGAATCCAGTCCCGGTCCTTCTTGGGAAGCTCCCTCCAGGGGCGGTCCACGTCGTAGCCGAGCGACACCAGGATGTCGCGCAGGTTCTGCCCGTGCCACGCGGGTGGCCACGCGGCGATGGCCCGCTCGCGGATGGTCAGCGAGTCATCCGGCACCATGGAGCGCTCGGTGGCCTCGTACACGCGGCCCAGGCCGTGGCAGTGGGGACAGGCTCCCGCGGGGGTGTTGGGCGAGAACGCATCGGAGTCGAGGTGCGGCTGCCCGGGCGGATAGGTTCCCGCGCGCGAGTACAGCAGCCGCAGGGAGTTGGAGATGGTGGTGACACTGCCCACGGAGGAGCGCGTGGTGGGTGCGCCGCGCTGCTGCTGGAGGGCCACCGCCGGGGGGAGCCCGTCGATGGCGTCGACCTCCGGGATGCCTGCCTGGTCGATGAGCCGGCGGGCATACGGCGACACGGACTCGAAGTACCGGCGCTGCGCCTCCGCGTAGAGCGTCCCGAAGGCCAGCGACGACTTGCCTGAGCCGGAGACGCCCGTGAAGACGACCAGGGCGTCGCGAGGCAGCTCCACGTCCAGGTTCTTCAGGTTGTGCTCGCGAGCCCCATGGACCCGGACGAACCCCGTCCGTGATGGGCCGGAAGGCACCGGAAGGTCCTCACCGCGGGGTCGACGCATTCACACCACCCAGGAAGGTCGGGAAGGGGGTCTTCCCGAGGTCCCTCTTGAGGGTGATACCGGAGGCAGCGGGGGACCAGGGGGCCCGAGAGCAGGCAGGCGTGCCCGCCTGCTTCGCCTAGGATGGCGCCATGAGTGAGCAAGGGCTGTCGGATGTCGGGGCCATGGAGGTGGCGACGCTGCGCGGGCTCGCCGAGCAGGCGCTCCTCGCACAGCGGGGCGAGGCCACGCTCGACGTGGAGGCGCTGAGCGCGCGGCTGCGCGGCGTGGCGGAGCGAGGAGGGCCTCCGGAGCTGGGGGGAGTGCTGCTGGGGCTGCTGGAGTCCGGGGCGCTGGCGACGGTGCGCGACCCGAGGGGGCACTCGTGCCGCGCGCTCGCGGTGAAGGCGCTGCTCGCGCTCGACGTGCCCGAGTCACGGCAGGTGTCCCCCGAGGACCTGGCCTTCGCTCAAGCCCGGCAGTGGCGCCCGCCGCACTGGATGGTTCCGCTCGCGGCCATCTTCACGGCGTTCGGCGGTGTCACCTCGACGCTGCTGGCCATCCTCGGGCCGACGACGTTTCGCATCTTCGCCGAGGTGCCCGTCCCGCCGCCGGTCGACAACCTGGTGTGGGGACTCCACGGAGTCGCGACGCTCTGGCGAGCCGTGAAGCTGGTCCTCTCGCCCGCGCCGGGCACCGAGGACCTGCGGGCCATGCTGCTCCTGGCAGGAACGAGCGTGCCCCTCTTCCTGGTGAATGTGCCTCGCCTCCTCGACGGAGGCCCGGCTTCACTCACGGGCCCCCTGTTCGCGGGAGTCCCCGCGGCCCTGGCAGCGCTGCTGCTCTGGGGCCTGGGGGTGAAGCCGAGGTCCTGAGCGCGCTACCCGACCGCGGCCACGGGCGCCTGGGCGGGCTCCGGGAGCGCGTCGAAGCTCTCGAACGGGTTCTCCAGCATCTCGCGCAGGGTGTTGGCGAGCACGCCGGCGTGGAACCCGTCGATGAAGCGGTGGTCGAAGGTGGCGTTGATGTTCATCACCTTGCCCGGCACCACCTTGCCGTCCTCCACCACCGGGACCTCCTTCACCGCGCCGGGCGCGACGAAGATGGGCACCCGCGTGTACGGCGCCAGCGGCACGTACGCCGTGTCCAGCCCCAGCGAGCCCACGTTGGTGATGATGGCCGAGCCGAACGCGTCCTTCGGCATGCCGAACCGGCTCAGGTCCAGGTTCAGCGTGTACATGAAGAAGGACAGCAGCCACGTGAAGGTGTTGAGGAAGAGGTACGGAATCTTCTGGATGGTGCCCTTCCCCTTCTCCAGGGCCACGTCGCGGCGCTCGCGCACGCGGCGCACGGCCTCCTCCAGGTCGGACGCAATCTCCTTCAGGTTCTTCTTGTCCGCGTCCTCGATGCGCGCCGAGGTGAGGTCCACCTTGCCGCCGTCCGTCTGCACCACCAGCGTGGACAGCGTCACGCGCTGGCGCAGGTAGATGCGGTTGTAGCGAAGGATGGCGTTGGCGTCGGGGCAGCGGCGCAGCGCCTCGCCCATCGCCTTGGCCACCAGGTGCGTCACGGTGAGGCGGATGCCCGTGCGCTGGCGGAAGGCCTCGATGTAGGCCATCGCCTTGTCCATGCGCACCGTCAGCGTCCCGTAGACGGTGGGGTCATACGCCGTCTTCCAGCTCCCGATGGCCAGCTTGCGGAAGCTCGACAGGTCCCGCTTCGGAATCAACTCCAGGTGCGCCATGACCGCAGTCCTTCCTTCTTCGTGACGAATGCCCGCTCGGCGGGCGCGCCAGTGTCGCGGCTCCGCCCCACCGAAGGGAAGGGGCCGACCCGCCATTGCTTCCCTACCCGCTCTGCAGGCGTCAAGGCATGACGCAGCAGGACAAAGAGGCCGGCTCAGGCAATCCACCGACGGGCATGGAACAGGAGATGGCCCTGCGGGCAGAACACGCTGACGTGTCCGGACTCGCCGTAGTGGGTCTCGTTGAAGACGGTGATGGCGCCTGGGGGCAGCTCGGGCTGCCACGTCACGGTGCGGACCTCACCGTGGTGGAGCGCGCGGCACCCGGGGAGAAGAGGCCGGTGCCCGTCTTGGAGAGGTACTCCGCCGCGCCCACGGCGGGTCCTGGTTGTGCTCGACGACCTGGTACAGCAGCTTCAGCGCGTCCTCGTCGCGGCCGTGGCTCGCGTACAGCTCGGCGATTCGGGCCCGGTAGCGGACCACGGGCGCAGGGGCACCCTGCTTCTCGTAGACGGCGACGATGGCCCACAGCACCGCTTCGTCGTCCACGTCTTGCGCCAGCAGTTGGATCAACAGCCGGTGCGCGTCACCAAACGCGCCCGAGTCCGCCAGCTCACGCGCCCGGGCGAGGGATGCCTGTCTGTCCATGCGTGGAGGGCGAGTCTAGCCGGGCCCTCGGGATACTCCCCGGGTGACTGGCCCCAGAGGGCCGGATGGCGGATGCTATGCGGCCGTGTCGGCTTCCCGGCCGCGCTGAGAGGGAGGTTCCCATTTTCCGGCGGTCGGGCGGTCTTCTTCCCTGAAGGAGCACACCGCCGTGAGTTTCACCGTCCGGAAGGCCAGGCCTGGAGGAAGCGCGCGCCATGGATGACGCGTGGCTGAGCCAGCTCTATGAGCGCTATGGCTTCCTCGTGCACCGGCGGTGCCTGCAGCTCGTCCGCCGGCCCGAGGACGCCGAGGACGCACTCCAGGAGACCTTCCTCCGCGTGAAGCGCTACGGCCCTCCACGCGAGGGAGAGGCCACGCTCGCCTGGCTCTACACGGTGGCGGCGCGCTGCTGCTTCGACCTGATGGAGAAGCGCGGCCGTGAGCCGGTGGCCGAGGAGTCGCAGCTCGCCACCCTCGAGGAGCGAGGCACCGGCTCGACGGAGGACGCCGACCGGCGTGCCCTGCTCGGCGCCGCACTGCGCACCCTGGATGGACAGACGCGCACCATCGGCGTGCTCCACTACCTGGATGGCTACACCCAGGAAGAGGTGGCCTCCCAGACGGGCTTCTCCCGGAAGACCGTGGGCAAGAAGCTGAAGACCTTCGAGGACCGCATCCGCCAGCTGTTCGCGGGACGCAGCAACGAGGAACGACGATGACCGCTCCCCTCCCCCCCTCTCCTCGCGGGCCCGACTGCCCTCCCGCCGCCGTGCTCGAAGCCCTCTCCGCCGGTGAGCCCACACCCGACGCGACGCGCGCCCATGTGAAGGCCTGCGCCACTTGTGGCGCCCAGCTCGACGCGCTCACCGCCGGCCGGGATGCGTTCCTCCGCGCCCGCCCTCCCGAGCGCTTCCTTCGCCAGCTCGAGACGCGCGAGGCGGCCGCGGCCCGCGCGCCGTCTCCCTGGCGCCGCCTCTTCCCCGTGCTCGCCGCCGTGGTGCCCCTGCTCGTGCTGGTGCTCGTGCTCGGTCCCCGCCTCCTCCCGGACGACCCTGGCGTCACCTGGAAGGGAGAGGCCTTCCGCGTGGTCGCCGCCCGCGCGGGCGCGGAGCCCGTTCCGCTTGCCCAGGACGGCGTCGTGAAGGCGGGAGACCGGCTGCGCTTCGCCTACGAGTCCCCCGAGGCAGGCCACCTCCTCGTGCTGGAGCTCGACGGCCGCGGCAATGCGAGCGTCTTCCACCCCTTCGATGGCGCGAGCTCCGCGCCGCTCGCAGCCGCTCAGCGCGACTTCCTGCCCGGCAGCGTGGAGCTGGACGACGCGCCGGGCGCGGAGTGGCTCTTCGCCGTCTTCTCCCCTCGCCCGCTCCAGGCGGCCCCGCTGCTCGCGCAGCTCCGCGAACAGTCGGGCCGAGCGGCCCCCACGCTCGCCTGTGACGGGTGCCGCGTCTCCTCGCTGCGCCTGCGCAAGGCTCCCTGACCCATGTGGCGGCTGTCCCTGCTCCTCCTCCTGTTCCTGTGGCCGGCCTCCTCCCCCGCGGAGACCGTGCGCCTGCTCGTCTCCATCGGCGCCAACGTGGGAGACCCGGACGACGCGGTGCTGCGCTTCGCGGATGACGATGCCGCGCGCATGCGCCAGGTCTTCGTCGAGCTGGGCGGAGTTCGCGCCGACCGCGCGTCCGTGCTGGTGGATGCCTCCGCCCAGGACGTGCGCCAGAAGCTCGCGGAGGTGGCGGGCCGCATCGCCGAGCTGCGCGGCGACGGGCATGACCCGGTGCTGGTCGTCTACGTCTCGTCGCACGCGAAGGCCGGCGTGCTGCACCTGTCCGGCTCGCACCTGCCGCTCGCGGAGCTGCGCGACACCGCACGCAAGGCCGGAGCGCGCCTCACCGTGGTGGTGGTGGACGCATGCGAGAGCGGCACCCTCGCCCAGAAGAAGGGAGGCCGCGCGGCGCCCGCCTACGACGTCGCGCTGGAGAAGCTGCCCCTGCACGGCCAGGTGGTCATCTCGTCGAGCGGCCCGGCCGAGGTGAGCGAGGAGTGGGACTCCCTCCAGGGCTCGCTCTTCACGCACCACCTGCTCACCGGCCTGCGCGGGGACGCGGATGCGGACTCGGACGGCAAGGTGTCCCTGTCCGAGGCCTATGCCTACTCCTACCGGCGCACCGTGGCGGGCGCAGCCGGTGCGGGCCAGCACCCCGCGTACGCGCTGGAGCTGGCCGGCACGGGCGAGCTGGTGCTCACCGAGCCCGCGGGGGCGCGCAGCGCGCTCGTCTTCCCCGCCGCCGCCTCCGGACGCTACGTCGTCTCCAGCCGCCCCCGCCCGGATGTCGTCGCCGAGGTGGAGAAGCAGCCCGGCCGCCCCCTGCGAATCGCCGTGCCACCGGGCCGCTACCTCGTGCGCAAGCGCGCGGGCGCGAGCACCGGCCTGCTGGAGGTCGAGCTGCCCTTCGGCGGAGAGCGACAGGTGAACGAGGCCGCGCTCGAGTGGCGCCGCTACCAGGAAGTGGCCGTCAAGGGCGGTGCCCTGGACCTGAAGAACGCGGCGGTGCTCGCGCTCGGGCGCTGGGAGGGAGCTGCCATTCCGGGCACGGGCACACGCCTGTCGGCCGCGCTGGGCTACCGGCACACGCGGGGCGCCTGGTGGGCGCTCGGCACGGTGTCGGGCACGCGTGCCTCGTATCGGGGCCAGGGGCTCGACATCCGCGAAGGCGCCCTGGGCCTGGGCCTGTCCGCCGGCTACCGGTGGATGGAGTGGGCCCTGGTGCCGCAGGTGGGCCTGTCCCTGGAGCTCACGGGCCTGCGGCAGTCCTTCCGCCGAGACCGGGAGGACGACATCCAGGGCACGCTGGGCCTGCCCGCGCTGGCCTCCCGCAACACACTGGGCGTGGCGGCGGGGCCCGTGGTGGGCGTGGAGGTTCCGCTGCCCGGCCCCACCTTCGCGCTCGTCCAGGGACAGCTGCTGGTGCGCTACCTGCCACCCGCGAACGAGCGGGTGCCCCCCCTGCGCCTCGCGCCCTCCGCCATGCTGGGTGCGGGCTACCGATTCTGAGAGGACATGCCGTGATGCACCGACTGCTGGGGCTGGTCTCCCTCCTCCTCGCCGCCGCGTGCGGTACTCCCGTGGACACGACGTACGCGGGCGAGCCGCTCGTCACGCTCCGTGGCCAGGCGAGCCTCTCCCCGACCGACCGGCCCGACGGCGCGGTGCGCCTGACGTTCGCTTGGTACCCCGGCATCGTGGACGACTCCGCCGCGTCGCCGACCTCGCCCACGTCCATCCTCACCGAGGACGTGCCCTTCCAGGCCACCTTCCCCGCGGACTTCGCGCTGCCCCTCCACCAGCCGCCTCCGGCAAGCGCGCGCGTGGCGGTGGGCGGCCGCATCCGCGGGCGTGCCGCGACGGGCTTCCTGCTCGCCTACCGCGACCTGAACGGAAACCAGCGCCTCGACCCGCTCCCCGCCAGCGGTGGCACGCCCACGCAGGACCGGGTGGTGGGCTCCTCCTGGGGCGGGGCCGACTCCTACGTGCTGCTCTACCTCGAAGAGGCGCAGGAGCCGGACACGGGCCTGCAGCGTGGCTTCAACCTCGTGCACCTCACCCGGGACGGAGGTGGCGTGGCGCCGCTCGACACGCCCATTCCCCTGGACCTGAGCGCGGGCAGCGACCAGCTGGACCTGCTCGTGTGCGAGCTGGCGTGGGATGACGTGCCGGAGTCGGAGCCTCCATGCGGACTCTCCTTCGAGCCGCCCCCGCCACCTCCTGGCACGCTCATCGTCGATGGCAAGGTGTCGCTCACGGGCCGCGCGGCGTTCGTGAACCTCTACGTCACGCGCGACGACGTGCAACTGGAGGATGCCACCCTCACCCTCGGCGGCAGGCCGGTGCCGTACGTGCGCGGGCACGTCGCGTACCACCTCGAAGAGGCGGACTCCTCGCTGCTCACCGAGGGTGGCACCGTGGAGCTGGTGGCGCGCTGGGGGGACTCCGTCACCCGGCGCCTGCTCACCATGCCCGACAGCTTCGACATCACCACGCCCGCCCCGGGAGCCCAGGTGCGGAGCGGTACTCAGCTCCAGGTGGAGTGCACGACCTCCGCCGGGGCGTACGCCTACGACGCGGAGCTGCTCGATGCGGACGGCCTGACGCTGACGCGGACCTTCGGCACCGACTCGAGCGCGACGCTGCTGCCCGTGTCGTACGTGGGCCCCGCCACGCTCCGCGTCGGCGCCGTGGCGCGGTCCGCGGACGCCTCACGGCTGGGCTGGGTCCGGATGGAGTCCGTGCGAATCCGCCCCGTCACCTGGGTGCCCTGAAAAATCCGTGGGGGGGTGTTCCCATAAATAAATGCCTGCCCGGTCTTGAAGACATGAGCGCCCCAGACGGTGGGGCCTTCTTCCAACCGGAGCTTCAAATGACCACCCCACGCCGCCGCACCCGCAACACCCTGCTGCTCTCGCTGCTCACGCTCTCCACCGCCTGCGGCGACAACACGCCCGAGCCGAAGCCGCCGCCGCCCGCCGGGAAGCCGCTGGCCACGCTCCAGGGACGGCTCGCGTTGGACTCGAAGAGTCAGGTAAACGAGCCGGTCCGCCTCGCGCTCGCGTGGTACCCCTCGCTGCTCACCGAGCAGTCCGGCCCCGTGAGCAAGCCCGTGAGCATCGTCACCGAGGACGTGGCGTACACGGGCGGCTTCCCCGTGAGCTACACCTTCGACGTGACGGCCGCGCCGCCAGCGGAGGCGCTGGTGGAGCTGGGCGACGGCATGCGGGGCAAGGGCTCGGTGGGCATCGTGCTCGCGTACAACGACCGCAACGGCAACGGGAAGCTGGACACCATCCGTGCGGAAGGCACCCCGGTGGACCGCGTGCTGGGGGCCTCGCTCGAGTGGACCCGGCCGCCCGCCTTCATGGTGATGTACCTCGACTCCGCGCAGGCCCCCGCGACCGGCCTGCAGCAGGGCTTCAACCTGGTGCGGCTCGACGACAACCTCACCTCCAACGTGGTGCCGCTCACCACGTCCATCCCCGTGGTGCTGCGCAACGACCCGCTGCTCGACGCGTTCGTCTGCGAGGCCGCATGGGACGACACCACGGAGCAGGCTCCGTGCGGACTCGGAGGTGACGAGCCAGCCGAGGGCGCGCTCCTGCTCACCGGAGAGCTCTCCTTCAATGGCACCCAGGCCGACCTCTCCTTCGATGTGCGCCGGGACGGCGTGGCCGCGGGTGACGCCCAGGTGCGGGTGTTCGACCAGGTCGCCAGCTACGACGAGGAGCGCAAGCGCTACACGCTCCACATCGACGACGCGTCGGGCCTGCTCGACGGAGGCCTCGTCGCGGTGACGGCGCGGCAGGGCAACGACGAGGTCACCCGGACGGTGATGGTGCCGGCCCGCTTCGAGGTGACCTGGCCCACCGTGCCCATGAGCTACAGCCCCGGCGAGGCCGTGCAGGCGGCGTGGACGGAGTCGAAGGGTGCGCGGCGCTACGAGGTGAGCGTGCGCGCGGATGGCCAGGTGCTCGCGTCCGAAGGGACGGCGGACCGCCGGACGAAGCTCACGCCCCGGCTGCATGGCGGCGCGGCGACCCTGCGCGTCGTGGCGGTGGAGGTGGACAACAGCCTGGTGGTGCGGCGGAGCCAGGAAGTGCCCATCTCCTTCACGCCGTGCGACACGGTGACGAGCGGCAGTCACCTCACCGTGGAGGGCTCGTTCGAGCACTACGACGCCGACTTCATGTGGCAGTCGAGCGACCTGCGCGTCGAGGTCAAGGACAACGACGAGCACGTGACGGATGCGAGGGTGATGCTTGCCGGCATGGACGTGCCATACATGCTGCAGGAAGGCGCCTTCCACAACGTGTTCATCTCGATGTCGGGTCATGGGTTCGGCGAGTCGGTGGAGATGCGCGTGATGCGTGGGGGCAACGTGCTCTGCAGGACGCTCACGCTGCCGGGAGAGTTCGACCTGACGCTGGAGGGCGAGCTCAGCCGTCCGACGGGCTCTTCCTTCAGCGCGAGCTGGACGCGTGCGGCTCGCGCCACGCGGTACGACCTGTGGCTGAGTGAGTCGGCCGACGCCTTCCCGCTCTACTCGGGGAGCACCAACGACCTCGAGTTCACCTTCGACAAGATAGACTACGTGGGAACCCTGAACGTGCGCTTCGCGGCAGTCGCACACCCGACCCGCAACGACACCCTGGGCGTGATGGACGTGAAGCGGATGCGCACGGGGAGCGCCACCTTCACGGAGTGAGCCGCCGCGGCCGCTCTACGCAAACGGCCAAGGGTTCAAGTCCCGCACTCCTCGCCATTGAAAGCCCAGCACTCCTCAGGGGTTGCTGGGCTTTTCTTTTTCCTTCGACCCCCTATGTGCCCTCTGTGCCCCTCCGGCGTCGTTGGCCGGAGCGGCGTGGAACTGGAGGGTTGGGACGCTCGGCGATATCGGCCTTCAACGTGGCTTCCGTCAGGCCCCGAGCCCCACGCACTGCATGAGGCGCGGCCAAAGGCGCTCGGACCAGCGGCTCGCCGAGTCAACGGGCACGGGCCCACTGACCGGGAAGACGCCGCGGTAGCGGACGGGCTTCGCGGTGCGGCCTGCGTTTCACCGTCGAAGTCCACGATGGCCAGAGTGACGTGAGAAAAGTTCGCGTTGCGGCGGTAGGGCGCTGGCGTCGGTTGCGCTGTTCCTCGTCCCCCCGAGAAGAGGGAGCCCTGCCTCACCGAGCAACAGTCCCTCGCCCGGTAGTCCCCGTCTGCCCTGGTGAGAAGTCGCACTCCACCACCAGCGCCACACCGTGCCATGGGCGTTGCGAAGGACATCGCAGCGCACCTGGCCGAAGTCTCCCGGGCCGATGAAGCGGGTCGGCGTCAGGTTCGGAACTGTGTGGGGGAAGGGTTGCAGCGGGTGACGCTCACACGGGCTCCCTGACACGCCCAGCCGGGAACCGGTATCAGCCTTGGTTCCCGGCCTCGGTTTCCCCGTTGCATATGCACTGGCGTGTCAGTCCGGACCCCGTGGCTTCCCCGTATGTGTCTGCACTGACGTGTCAGCCCGAGCCTCGCCCCTGCGCTTTGACGTGTCCGCGCCTCGCGAATCTAGAGATCCAGGCGTCGAGCCGCGCGCCAATACTCTGCGACCTCGCGACTTCACAGGGAGTGAAGTCTGGCCTGGGATTTGAAATGCCTCCGGACCACACCCCCACACGAAGAGGCTACACATGTCGTCGAAGCTGAGTCTCCTGGCGCAGCGTCTGTCACTGGGACTGCTGCTCGCCACCAGTATCGGTGCACAGGCAGGAGCCGACCGCCCGAATTCGGTACCCGCAATCGAGCGGCCGGCAAACCCCATCGCAGGTCAGTACATCTTCACCTTCGACAAAACCAAGGTGACGCCGGCCGAGGCACCGGCCGTGGCACAGGAGTTGACCAGGCACCCCCACACAACGCTGCTGTACGTCTATGACGGGAGCCTGCTGGGCTTCGCCGCCAGCGGGCTGAATGACGGCCGGGCCGTCGCCATCGCCACGGACCCGCGCGTGAAGTCGGTGGGTCAGGACGGAAGCATCGAACCGGACGCCGTGCAGACCACCCCCCCATGGGGCCTGGACCGCATCGATACGCACGCGCGCGTATATGACCAGCGCTACGTGCAGTCCACCACGGGCCAGGGCGTGAATGTCTATGTCCTCGACACGGGCATCCGCGCCTCGCACGCGGACTTCGGCGGGCGGGTCACCCCAGCCTTCACGGCCATCAACGACGGACGCGGCACGGATGACTGCGACGGACACGGCACCCACGTGGCCGGCAGCATCGGAGGCACCACCTACGGTGTGGCCAAGGGCGTGAAGCTCCATGCCGTGCGCGTGTTCGACTGTAACGGAAGCGGGAGCATCAGCGGCATCATATCCGCCGTCGACTGGGTGACGAAGAACCACCAGAAGCCCGCGGTGGCCAACATGAGCCTGAGCTCCAGCGCATACTCGCTCCTCGACGACGCCGTGCGTGGCTCCATCGCGGCCGGAGTGACGTACGTCGTCACCGCGAGCAACCAGGACGCGGACGCGTGCGGCAGGAGTCCCGCGCGTGCCAGCGAGGCGCTGACCGTGGCCGCGTCGGACATCAATGACACACGGGGCTGGTTCTCCAACTGGGGGACCTGCGTGGACCTCTTCGCGCCGGGCGTGGACATCGTCTCCGCCTGGTACACCGGGGACACCGACACCGCCAGCCTGGACGGCACCTCCATGGCCGCTCCCCACGTGACCGGCGTGGCCGCGCTGTACCTCCAGAAGTTCCCCACCGCCACTCCGGCCACCGTGGCGCAGGCGCTCCTGGACGGCAGCACCCAGAACGTCATCCAGGACCCGAAGGGCTCTCCCAACCGGTTCCTCTACTCACTGCTCGTCCCGTTCGAGGTGGTGCCCCCGCCGCCGGGCGTCACGCCGAAGCAGGTCGCCGTCGGGAGCGCGAACCAGATCTGGCTGCTCGACACGGCGGGGCGGCACTACAAGTGGAACGGCTCCGGCTGGGACTTCCAGCGCTGCTGCGTGAGCGAGCTCTCCGCGTCGTCGGATGGCACGCTGTGGGCCACCCACCCGCCGGACAACATGCGCGTGCTGCGGTGGACCGGCACCGCGTGGACCTTCTTCAACATCCCGAATGGGATGAAGCAGGTCACCCTCGCCAATGCGAACACCGTGTGGGGCCTGGACACGGCCGGCTATCTGTACCGGTACACGGGCTCGGCCTGGGAGAAGAAGATCGGCAGCGTCGACCGCATCTCCGTGGGTGAGGACGGCGTGCTGTGGGCCACCAACCCGGCGGATGACCTGCGCGTCCTCGAGTGGAATGGCACCTCGTGGAACGCGTTCACCCGGCCGGCCGGCATGATCTACGTGTCCGTCGGCAATGCCTCCAACATCTGGGGCCTCGACCCGAGCAATCGCGTGTTCAAGTTCAACGGCTCGAACTGGGCGCCCGTGCTCGGCTCGCTCTACCAGATCTCCGCCGCCGCGGACGGAACGGTGTGGGGCATCGGAGGCAACGCCGAAATCCAGCGCTTCGTCGGACCGTGACGTAGCAATGCAGTGAGCCCCACGGCCGGCCGGTGCCGCCGTGGGGCTGTTGTCTGCGTGCCGTTCGCGAGAGACGGGCGCGGGGCTGGACTGACTTTTTCTAGGGAGACATCCAATGAGAAGCCGTACAGATGCGCTGTTGTCGTGGGGGCTGGGAACGACGTTGGCATTGTTGCTGGGGTCTTGCGGTGTGGAGCCTCTCGACGAAGGTGTACGTCCCGGAAGCGAGGGGGCGTTGCGAGGGGGCGATGCGGCGTTGACGCGTACGAGCCCGGAAGCCTCGCTGACGTGGGACCCGTATGCGGACGCGGTGGCGCCGGGCACCACGGCGACGGTGCTCAACGCGAGCGCGGCGCTGGGCGCGCCGGACGGGAAGGCGGCGACGCTGCTGGGCCTGCTCAACACGGCGCTGGTGCTGGACCTGGGTGCGGGCGAGGAAGGCACCGGCGACCTGCGCGTCTATTACCAGGGCCTGTCACTGGCGCTGGTGGCGCAGGTGGACTTCCTGAAGGCGGATGGGACGCTCATTGGCTCCAGCCCGCTGCACCTGGTGGAGCTGGGACTGGGGACGCATGTGGCGGTGGCGGCGTACCCGGGCAACAAGCCCTATCGCTACGTGCGCCTGAGAGGCGCGGTGCTCGCGCTCTACCTGGTGGACGCGGTGGAGACGTCGCTGCGGCCCATCTGTGGTGATGGAGTGCTGGGCGGATTCGAAATCTGTGACGACGGCAATCAACTCTCTGGAGACGGCTGCAACAGCGTCTGCGAAGTGGAGCCGGGCTACACCTGCACGGGACAGCCGAGCATCTGCACCGACATCGACGAGTGCGCCGACGGGACGGCGAACTGCCAGCCGGGTGAAATCTGCGTCAACACGCCCGGGAGCTACACCTGCGAGCCCGACCTCTGCGCGGGGGTGGTCTGCGCGCCTCTCGACGCGTGCCATGTCGCAGGAACCTGTAATCCGTCGACCGGGCAGTGCTCCAATCCGGCGGCCCCCAATGGAACAGCGTGCAGCGACGGCAACGCATGCACCCAGCCGGACACCTGCCAGGAGGGGGTCTGCACCGGTGGCCCGCTCGTCGGCGACACGACCAGCAACCTGGCCCACCAGTGGACCTTCGACGAGGCCAGCGGCAGCACGGCCCTGGACTCGGCGGGCACGTCGAACGGAACGCTGGGCAGCTCGGCGTCGCGGACGGTCAGCTTCGACGGCTCCGGCGCCATCACGCTCACGCCCACCCAGCAGTGCGATCTCAACGCCCACGTCGACTTCGGCCTCGCGCCCGGGCAATTCGGGACGGGCGCCTTCACAGTGAGCTATTGGCTGAAGACGACCTTCAACGGCCCCGGCAGCGGAGATCTCATCGGGAACCGGGTGGCCGGGAGCGCAGGCAACTACCTCTCGGCAAGGCTCAGCGGCAGCACCTCGGAAGCGTCGCTCGAGATCTACGAGGACGCGGCAGGCACCAACGGTGCAGGCGTCAATGTCTCTCCATCGCCGCTCAACAACGGCAGCTGGCACCACGTCGCCTATACCCGCAGCGGGACCTCGCTCAAAGTGTACATTGACGGCGTGCTGGTCGGCTCCGCGACCAGCGCTGCGCCGACGAACCTCACGGGCGCCAATTCGTTCCGCATCGGCCGCAGGCTGCCGACCTGCCTGGGCGGCTTCTACAGCATTCCGGCTTCGTTCGACGATGTCCGGACCTACAGCCGCGAGCTCACCGCCTGCGACGTCGCCGTGCTGAACACGCACTAAGCCATCCGGGGTATATCTTTGCCTGCCCTACGAGGTCGGGCAGAGGAGAAGAGACGTCGGAAGCCTCCTGGGCGGTGCAACTGCTCCAGGAGGTGGACGACCGCAGCATCGAAGTCCGCTCGTTAGGACAATGGTCGCCCGGAGCCCTGCGGCCGCGCACATGCCGTGGGCACGCCCAGGTGCTCCAGAATCGCCCGCACCCCGGGGGCGGGCCGCCTCGATGAACACGGTCAAGCCATCAAGCACCTGAGCCAGTCCCACCCGCGTGCCAATGACAGGAAGGGACTGGAGAGGCTGTGCCGCTCCGGGGCGAGAGCGAAGTTGCGCAGGGAGGCCCACTTGAGAAATGAGCCACGGCGTTGCGCGTTTCGCGGCATCATCGGGCATGTCCATCACGCTACCGTTCACCGCTTCCGACCAACCCCGCACTGCCATCCTTCACCACGGCTCCGGCCTCGCGGCCCTGCTCGTGTTGAGCGCGTGCGGCGTCGAGACGACCTCGCAGCCGGGGTTCGCGGGCGCCGCACAGAACGCACAAACTCAGTCGTCCATGCTGAATACCGCGCCGCTCTGCACGGCCCCGTTCTGGGAGGCTGTTCAGCAGCAGGGAGACATCCCGCCCGCGCTCTGGGAGGCTGGCGCCTCGTTCGCCCGCTCGGGCGGTGACCCGGAGGTCGTCTATCGCTTTGGCGGCCAGCGCGGGAACTTCCCAAGCGATTTTCCCGTCAACGACTTCTATGCCCTGGACGTCACCACGGCCACGTGGACGAACCTCGCCTCGCCGCAAACCCCCGCGGCGCGGGCCGACACCCTGCTGATTCCTGGTCCGTGCGGCAACTGCGTGAGCATCGTGGGAGGGCGGGACCGGTTCCGGACCGGCTCGGATCTGATGTTCCCCGAGATGTGGACCTACCACGTCCAGAGTCACCACTGGGAGAAGGTCCCTACGGAAGACCTGGGAGACCCGTTCGCCGTGCGCCGTTCCTCCGCCCTGGTGGTGGAAGTCCCGGACGCCGACCATCCCAAGAAGACGAAGACGTTCTATGCGTTTGGCGGTGTGGGCAACACGCTTCCACGCTTCGCCACGACGCCCACCGGTCTTCGCAATGATGTCGCCGTCTACGACAAGGACACCGGCTGGAGTCTTGTCACGACGTCCGGTGAGAAGCCCGCGCCTCGCGCCTGGGCAGCTGGCGGGTATGATCCGGCCAGCCGCTCGCTGCTGGTCTTTGGCGGCTACCGCCTCGGGGCAGCTCAGGGGCCCACGACGCCTGCCGGGGAGCTCTTCGGTCCGACGAACTACGAGAACGACCTCTGGTCGCTGAGCCTCGATACGTTCACGTGGACCCAACTCCATCCGACAGGCCCGCTCCCTTCGCCGCGCGACAATGCCGTGGCGTTCTTCGACACCGCCCATGGCGGGCTGGTCATCTTCGGGGGGCAGCGCTTCGACAGCCTCTCCGACGAGCTGTGGTTCTACTCAGTGGAGGACAATCAATGGACCCAGGTGGCCCTCGACCCCTCCTCCTCCGTCCCCCCGTCTCGCGTCGGAGGCATCTCTTTCGTGCGAGAGACTCCCGTCGCCTACGAGCTCTACCTGAACGGCGGGGCGACGTCTGACGGCGGCGCGAGCGAGTTCCTCAACGACCTCTGGAAGCTGTCCTGGCCGAAGAACTGACCGCGGTGGTTGTCCGGGCGCTTCCTGGGGGCCGCCCAGTCCGCCTGACCTGCTCGGCGAACTCAGGGTGGAGAAGTCCGGTACGCAGACTATTCTGGACGCGCTCGAGCGGGCCTACGAGCGCTTCCCGGAGATCGGCGGGCGCGCCCCCACTCCGTCCTCCAGATGACGGTTCACCCCCGGGTTGACTGGACAGTTGCCTTGTCCTGGAGCGCCGCCCTGCCTATCCCATCACCCCATGAGCACCCAGCCTGGGAAACTCGAGTGGCTCGCGGGCGGGGGTGAGATGGCGGCGCTCATCGCGTCGCTCGACTGGTCGCGCTCGCCGCTGGGGCCCATCGAGACGTGGCCCCAGAGCCTGCGCACGACGGTGAGCCTCTGTCTCGCCTCGAACTTCCCCATCAACATCATCTGGGGAGACGCTCACAACCAGATCTACAACGATGGCTACCGCGTGCTCTGCGGCGCGGCGCACCCGCGTGCCATGGGCGAGGACTACCGGGTCACCTGGGCGTCCGCGTGGCCGGCCATCGGCGAGCCGTTCGAGCGGGCGCTGGCTGGAGAGACGACCTACCTCGAGAACCAGCGGATGTTCCTCGAGCGGAACGGGTACCCGGAGGAGACGTTCTTCACCTTCTCGCTCAGTCCCATCCGCGATGAGTCCGGGAAGGTGGCGGGGCTCTTCCACCCGGTGACCGAGACGACCGCGACGATGCTCTCCCAGCGGAGGACGCGGGCGCTGCGGGACATCGCGGACCGCGCCGGACGGGCGCCCGTCTTCGACGAGGCCTGCGACCTGCTCCTCGCGTCGCTCGAGGAGTACGCCTTCGACCTGCCCTTCGCGCTCCTCTACGTGACGACGCCGGACGGAGCCCTGGCCCGGCTCCGGGGGGCCCGCGGGACGGAGGTCGGAGGCGCGCTGGCCCCGGTGTCGATAGACCTCAGGGGGCCGGACACGGGCGCCCGCTGGCCGCTGGAGCGGGCGGCACGCAGCGGGAGGCTGGAGCCGGTGGCGGACCTGGCGTCCCGGTTCGGGCGCGTCGCCGCGGGGCCCTATCCCGAGCCGGTGGCAGCGGCCTTCGTGCTGCCCATCCGGGTCGCTGGCGTGGCCGCGCCGCTGGGATTCCTGGTCGTCGGGGCGAGCCCGAGGCTCCCGCTTGACGATGCCTACCGGGCCTTCATCGAGATGCTGCAGGGGGCGGCCAGCGCGGCCCTCGCGAACGCACGCGCGTACGAGGCGGAGCGGCTCCGGGCCGAGGCGCTCGCCGAGCTCGACCAGGCGAAGAGCGCCTTCTTCAGCAACGTGAGCCACGAGTTCCGCACGCCCCTCACGCTGCTGCTCGGGCCCGTGGAGGACCTGCTCTCCGGGCACCTCGGGCCGCTGCCGGACGCCGCGCTCGGCGAGCTCGCGGTGGTCCACCGCAACGGGCTGCGGCTCCTCAAGCTGGTGAACGCCCTGCTGGACTTCTCCCGCATCGAGGCGGGCCGCGCCCAGGCCTCGGTCGAGCCGGCCGACCTGTCCGCGCTCACCCGGGACATCGCGAGCACCTTCCGCTCCGCCATCGAGCGCGCGGGCATGCAATTCGTGGTGGACGTCGAGCCGCTCGGTGAGGCCGTGCTCGTGGACCGCGAGATGTGGGAGAAGCTCGTCCTGAACCTCGTGTCGAATGCGTTCAAGTTCACCCACACAGGTGAAATCCGGGTCGAGCTCCGGCGGGAGGCCGGGTTCGCGCGGCTGGCGGTCCAGGACACGGGCATCGGCATTCCGGCGAGCGAGCTCGGGCGGGTGTTCCAGCGCTTCCACCGGGTGATGGGGGCGAAGGGGCGCACCCACGAGGGCAGTGGAATCGGCCTCGCGCTCGTGAAGGAGTTCGCGAAGCTCCATGGCGGCTCGGTCGACGTACGCAGCACCGAGGGGCAGGGCACCACCTTCTTCGTCCGCATCCCGCTGGGGGGAGTGCCCCGGCTGGCGCAGGCAGCGGCCGGTGCACCGAAGCCTCCGTCCACCGCGACGCGGCCCGAGACCTACGTGGAGGAGACGCTGCACTGGTTGAACGGCCAGGCGCCGGCCCCCCCGCCGGAGGACGGCGGGAGCCAGGCGCTGGCTGGCGGGCCCCTGGCGGCGGAGCACGGGGAGGGCCCGGAGGTGGGCGCCCGCCTGCGGGTCCTGCTCGCCGACGACAACGCCGACATGCGCGAGTATGTCCGCCGCCTGCTCCAGCGCCACTATGAGGTGACCGCGGTGACGAACGGCGCGGAGGCGCTCCGGGCGGCGCGAGAGGCGCGGCCGGACCTCGTCATCTCGGATGTGATGATGCCGGTGATGGATGGCATCGAGCTGGTGAAGCGGCTCCGGGCGGATGCCTCGCTGCGCACGCTCCCCATCGTCCTGCTGTCCGCGCGGGCCGGGGAGGATGCCACGGTGAGCGGGCTCGAGCTCGGCGCGGACGACTACCTGACGAAGCCGTTCTCCGCCCGGGAGCTCCTGGCCCGGGTGCAGGCCCAGCTCAAGATGGCGGCCTTGCGGCAGCGGGTGGCGGAGCAGGAGTCGCGCGCGGCGCACCTCGCGCAGCAGCAGCAGTGGCTCGAGGCCGTGCTGGACAGCCTTCCCGCCCCCACCCTCCTCGTCGAGCCGGAGTCTGGCCTCTTCACCTTCGTGAACCGCGCCGCCCATCAGCTCGCCGCGGGCCGCTTTCCCTCGGACGTCGGCGCCGCGGAGCGCGGCCAGGCCTTCTTCATTACCGACGAGGCCGGCCGCCCGCTCGGGTTGGAACACTCCCCGGGCACCCGGGTCCTGCGAGGGGAGCAGGTCCGCGACTTCGAGGCGGTCTGGCACTCTCCTGCCGGGCGCTTCAACATCGTGGTGGACTCCGACTTCGTCCCCGCCATCGGGCCCAGGCCCGCGCAGGCCGTCGTCACCTTCCGGGACATCTCCCGGCTCAAGCTGGTGGAGCGGGAGCTCAAGGCGCTCCTGGGCGCACGCGACGAGTTCCTCTCCATCGCCTCGCACGAGCTGAAGACGCCCATCACCTCGCTGAGGATGCTGCTGCAGATGGCGGAGCGGAGGGTCCAGGCCGAAGAGGGCCGCACGCAGAGCCCGGAGAAGCTCGCGAAGGCGCTTCGTGTCTCGTTGCTCCAGGTGGACCGGCTGACGCGCCTCGTGGAGGACCTGCTCGACGTCGCGCGCATCCGCACCGGCACGCTCGAGCTGGACTTCCAGGAGGTGGACCTCGCCCAGCTCGCACAAGAGCTGCTGGAGCGCCTCTCCGGGCAGCTCGCGCAGGCTGGCTGCCAGGCCCACCTGGACGTCCCACCCAGGCTCCTGGGCGTCTGGGATGGGCCCCGTCTCGAGCAGGTGCTGACGAACCTGGTCGCCAACGCGATGAAGTACGCGCCGGGCGCGCGCCTCGACGTGCGACTCTCGGCGGCGGACGGGCTGGCCCGCCTCGAGGTGCGCGACCACGGCCCCGGGGTCGGGGAGGCGCAGCGAGAGACCATCTTCGAGCGCTTCGACCGCGGCATTGCCTCGCACAACGTGGGTGGGCTGGGCCTGGGCCTCTTCATCTCCAGGCAGATTGTCGGTGCCCACGGAGGGACCATCTCGGTGGAGAGCCCGCCGGGAGGCGGTGCGTGCTTCGTCGTGCTGCTTCCCCGTGATGCCTCCCGCCACCGCACGGAGAACCTGGCGGCCGGGTAGCAGCGGGATAGGCTCGCGGGTTCATCCACACGGAGCCTTCGAACATGCCGTCCTCACGTTCCTACGCGGGTGAGCAGGACCTGCGAGCCATGACGCGCCTGGTGTCCGCAGGCCATGCCGCGCATGGGCCCCACGTCGAGTGCACCGTGGGAGACATCGACTGGCGCATGAACCGCAATGCCTTCGTGCGGCCCGAACAGAACGTGCGCCTCTGGCATGACGAGCGCGGGAACCTGGTGGGCTTCGCCTGGGGCTATGTGAATGGCGACGTCGACCTGCTCATCCATCCTCGAGAGCACGCCGCCACCGTGGTGCCCCAGGTGCTCGAGTGGGCACAAGCGTGGTTCCCCACGCGCGGTGCCTCCGACGAGCGTCCGCTTCATGTCTGGGCATTGGAGAGCAACACGTCCATGACCCGCGCGCTGGAGCAACAGGGCTGGCGGCGCACCGAAGACTGCTACCTCCACCTGGCCCGGCCAACGTCGGACACCGGCACCGCGCCCCTGCCGCCCGGCTACACCGTCCGAAGCGTGCGAGGCCCCGAGGAGACCGCCGCGCGCGCCGAGGTCCATCGCCGGGCCTTCGGCACCGAGCGCGTCACCACCGAGGTGTACCAGCGGGTGATGCGCGCCGCCCACTACCGCGCGCACCTGGACCTTGTGGCCGAGGCGCCAGACGGCTCGCTGGCCGCGCTGGCGCTGTGCTGGCTGGACCCGGAGAACGGCCTGGGCGAGTTCGAGCCCGTCGCGACAGCGCCAGAGCACCGCCGCAAGGGCCTGGCTCAGGCATTGCTCCAGGAAGGGCTCAGACGCCTGTGGAAGGCGGGAGCCAGGACGGCGCTGGTCTATGCCCATGCCGCCAATCCCGCCTCCGTGGCACTCTACGAGTCGGCGGGCTTTCGCGTCATCGACCGGAACTGGGGGTACGTGGCGCCCTGAGGCGCATATAGAGGGCATCCGCCTCCAGCCCCATTTGCAGGGGCGAGTGACAGTTCCAGGCCCCAGGGGTGTTCGTCTTCCCGGTACGGCCCCTCGGGCGACCGCCGTCACTCCGCCATGAAAGGGGACCCCTATGTTTCCGAAGAACGGGCTCAGCAACCTCGCCGCCGTCGCGCTGCTGGCTGTCGCGCCACTCGCCTTGGCGTCCGGGCCCACCCTTCCGTCGCCGTCCGCCTTCTTCCTGTCCCGCAGTGAGAACCGGAACCAGGTCCACTACGCGCTACGCCTGGACGAGGCCTGCCGCCCCGTGGGGACGCGCCCCGTGCAGGTCTACTGGCGGATGTTGGAGCGCGGGGAGTCGGAGGTGGAGGACCTGCTGGGGGTCGAGCAACCCGTGTATGGGCTGGAGGACGCGCAGCCGGTTGACGCCACCGCGGAGGGCTGGCGGGTGCGGGTGCGCCTGCGGGCCTTTCCCTCTCGCCCTATCGACATCACCACCGCGCGGGTCGACGGCGAGTGTCAGGTCCAGGCCTGGACGAAGGTGGCCAACAGCGTCTCCCGGCTGGAGCACGTCTTCGTGAAGACGTCCTGGCCCTTCTCGGTCGACTTCGTGCGGCTGGATGGCGTGGGGCCGGAAGGACAACCCGTCCATGAGCTGCTCCGCAAGTGAGGCGCGAGGCGCGAGAGCAGGGCAATCCCATTCATCGACCGCGCGAGACCTCGACGAGTCGCGCTTCGAGAAAACGGCGCTCGGCGTCATTCCGGGTCAGCGACAGCGCCTCCCGGTAGGCCGTCGCGGCTTCTTCGAACCGACCGAGCCGGCGGAGCAGGTCGGCTCGGGAAGCGGGGAGCAGGTGGTACCCGCGAAGCACCCCGCTGGCGGCAAGGTCATCAATCTGTGCAAGGCCGCGCTCGGCGCCTTCCGCCATCGCCACCGCCGCGGCGCGGTTGAGCGCGACAATGGGAGACGGGTCGATGGCCAGCAACCGATCATACAGCCCGACAATCTGTGCCCAGTCCGTATGGGCGGGGGTCTCTGCCTGAAGGTGGAGTGCGGCGATGGCGGCCTGAATCGCATACGGCCCGCGAGCGCCGAGGCTCAGCGCCTTGTGCAAGAGCGCGGCGCCTTCCTCGGCCTCGTCCTTCCTCCACAGGGTTCGGTCCTGCTGGTCCAGGAGCACGAGCCCGCCATCGGGAGCGACGCGGGCGAAGCGGCGTGCGTGGTGCAGCACCATCAGGGCAAGCATGGCGCTGGCCTCGGCACGAAGTGTCTCGGAGAGGAGCGTCACCACGATTCGGCCGAGGCGGATGGCCTCTTCGCAGAGGTCGACCCGAACCAGCGAGTCTCCCCCGGTGGCTGAGTATCCCTCGTTGAAGGTCAAGTAGATGGTGGCGAGGACGGCGCGGGTGCGTTCGCGGAGCTCGCTCCTCTCGGGCACTTCGTACGGAACGCCAGCGTCGCGAATCTTCCGCTGGGCGCGAACGATTCGCTGCGCCATCGCAGGCGTGGGAACGAAGAACGCGCGAGCAATCTCCTCGGTGGTGAGCCCACACAGCGTGCGAAGCGTCAGGGCGACCTGGGCCTCGGGCGCGAGGCTGGGGTGGCAGCAGGTGTACAGCAGTCGAAGCTGGTCATCGGCGATGACCGGGGCGCTCTCGAGGGAAGCGGAGAGCCCCTCCAAGGCCTGCTCGAGGAGCGCGGTCTTCTCCCGGAGCCGCTGCCCGCGCCGCACGCGATCGATCGCACGGTGTCTGGCGGTCTGGATGATCCACGCGCGTGGAAGGGGCGGCGTCCCCTCGCGGGGCCACTGCTCGACGGCAGCCTGAAACGCTTCCTGAAGGGCGTCCTCGGCGAGCGTGAAGTCGCCGAGGAGGCGGATCAGCGTGGGGAGGATGCGGCCCGTCTCCTCTCGATAGAGCTTGTCGATGTCGGAAGCGGGAGCCACCTGACGGCTAGCCCTGCTGACTGAAGTCGACGCAGGGTCGGACTTCCACGGAGCCGGCCTTGGCCCCCGGAATCCGGGAGGCGATGGCGATCGCCTCGTCGAGGTTCTTGGCCTTGACGAGGTAGAAGCCGCCCAGCTGTTCCTTCGTCTCCGCGAACGGGCCATCGGTGGTGAGGCGCTTGCCGTCGCGCACGCGCACGGTGGTTGCGGTGGCCACCGGCTGCAGGGCCTCGCCGCCGACATAGTTGCCGCTCTTCTTGATGCTCTCGGTGAACGCGTCGTACTCGCCCATGAGCTGAGCCATTTCCTCCTCGGGCTTGCCCTCGTAGAGCTTCTCGTTCTCGTAGATGGTCAGCAGGTAGGTGATCATGTTCGTGTCTTCCAGATGAGGGAGGCGAATCTGCCTCACCAGGGGATCGAACGGGGCGGGCGATTTTCGACAGGGCGTTGTTCGGGAAGAACAACCCCAGGAATCACGGGTATTTAGGGCGACTCGCCCGGCGTTATATCGGGCACGGCGTCCACGCCGGCATCGGCCGCTGTGGGCCGAGGCGCCTCCGCCGGAGTCGAAGGCTGGGGCTCCTCCAGTGGCAGCGGTTCCGCGTTGCCGGTGACGGGGGCCACCGGCGGAGTCGCGTCCGCCGCCTGGGGACCGGAATCCGGGGCCGTTTCCTCGGGCTCCAGCGTCGCCTCCAGGCGCGGCGCGCTCCCACCCGCTTCGCCTCCGGCGAGGGGGGCACCGGGGACCGCATCGAGGGACGGCTCCGCCTCGGCGGGGCCGCCCGCGTCCATGCCGTCCAGAACCGGCGGTGCCACCGGCCGCACCCCGGGGGCGGCCGCCGTCGTCCGCGCCCGTTCCTTCTTCTTCGGGGGAACCTGGACGGCGGGGGCTTCCCGGGCAGGCGCTTCCGGCTCCGGCTGCACCTCGGGACTGGCGGGCGGCACCTCCGCGGGCGCGGGTACCGGTGGGGCTGGCTCGCCTGGAGGCTCCCCGCTCCCACCGAGCACTCCGTCCAACGACGGCAGCCCATGCTCACGGAGCACCGCCTCCACGGATGGCCTCCAAGCCTCACGGGACACCACCGCCACGGCCGCACCGAGCACCAGGAGAATGACCAGTCCCCTTCCCCACCGCGACGGCTTGCGCTCGGGCAGCGGTGCGGAGAGGGGCGCATCCCCGACGGGGAACCTTCCCGCGGTAGCCCAGGCGGGCTCCCCCCGGGCGCCCTCCGGCAGTGAAGGCGCGCGAGGCGCCCTGCGTGGCTCGAGGGCGGCGGGCCCGGGCATGGCGCCGATGGCCAGCGTGCGGACCTCCGCGGTCGCGGCCGGCACCCGATGGCCCTCTTCCGCCTCCCGTTCCAGCTCGGGAAAGCGCCCGGACAGGAAGCGCGACACCTCTTCGGGGCTCGCCAGGGGACAGGCCCGCGCCAGCGCCTCCGCCATCTCCTGGCAGGAGCCGTAGCGGTCCTGCGGCCGGCGCGCCAGGGCCTTCGCCGCGACGGCCGCCAGCGCTGGCGGCAGCGCCGACACGTCCACCTGGCACCGTGCGAGCTGCTGGCAGTGCGCCACCTGGCTGGCGACGGAGACGGAGACGTCCGCGGGCGGGGGAAACGGCAGCCGGCCCGTCAGCATCTCGAAGAGGAGCACGCCCGCGCAGAACTGGTCGCTCCGGCCATCCACGGGTGCCGAATCGAAGGGAAGGCCCTCGGTGCCTCCGGGCACCGTCCTGAGCAGCTCCAGCGCCCGCTCTGGCGCGAGGTAGCCCGGCGTGAAGAACAGCTGCTGCGCGGCGGGAGCCGTCGCCCGCGCGGACCCGGCGATGCCGAAGTCGATGACCTTGGTGACGCCACCCAGGCCCACCATCACATTCGACGGCTTGACGTCCCGATGGACGACCTCCAGCCGCCGGCCCTGCGCGTCCGTGGCGTGGTGCGCCGCATGCAGGGCCTGGCACACGTCGTACATCACCCGGCAGGTGATGTCGGCGGGCAGCCCCGAGGGCGCGTGGGCCCGGAGCAGCTGCTCCAGGCTCCTTCCCGGAATCCACTCCATCTCGATGAAGAGCTGGCCCTGGCTCTCGAAGACGTCGTAGACGCGGACGATGTTGGGGTGCGTGAGCTTCAGGCTGAGGAGCGCCTCGTCGAGGAAGCTCCCGCGGCCGGCCTCGTCGGCCTTCAGCGTCATCTGCTTGAGGACCACGTTCTCGCGGCGGAGGTGCGAGTGCGCGAGGAACAGCTTCGCCATTCCCCCCTGCCCCAGGAGTTTTACGACCGAGTAGACCTTTTCCGCTCTCACCGCTCGAACCCTACCACCCCGGTCTCGAGCGGCACACGAAGAGCGACTGAAGGTCTCGGCGCCTGCCGCTCCTCCGGGGTCCCACGCATCCGGTAGCCGATGCGCGGGCCCCTCGGCTGTGGCTCAGGGAGGCGGGCTCGAGAAGCCTCCCGCTACGGCTTCGGCAGCTTCGTCACGAAGCCGTCAGGGCTCCCCATCAGCGTGTTACCGTCGAAGTGCCCATCCGTGAAGCCGCCCACGTAGAGGTTCCCCGCGGCGTCCACCGACACTCCGTTGCTGTACACGCCCGCGTTCGCCATGTTGAGCCGCGCCGCGTCCTGCTGGACGACCCACTGACGGTTGCCGGCCGTGTCGTACCGCGCGACGAAGTTGTGTATCGCGGCCACCGTCGTGGACGTGGTGTTGCCGATGTCCCCCGTGCCGCCGCCGGTCAGGTACACGCCGCTCGCGTCGATGAAGAGCCCCGTGCCCCACGCGCCGCCCGAGCTGCCCAGCTCCCGGGTCCACTGCTTCACTCCGGCCCCGTTGTACTTCGTCACGTAGGCATCACCGCCCGCCGTGGGGTTCGGGTTCCCATCCAGGCCACCGGTGCTGGAGCCCGCCAGGTAGATATTGCCCGCCGCATCCGTCGCCGCCCCGTACAACGAGGTGTCCGACGCCGGAGTTCCGAGCTGCCGGGTCCACTGCTTGTTGCCCGCGCCGTCGTACTTCACGACGAAGAAGTCCTCCGGCCCCATGCGGACGTTGCCGTCCAGTCCACCCGCCGTCCAGCCCGCCAGGAAGACGTTCCCCGCGCCATCCGCGGCGACCCGCCGCCCGTGCGTTCGCGTGCCAGCCGCGCCCACCTTCCGCGTCCACAGCTTGTTGCCCGCGGCGTCGTACTTCGTCACGAACGCATCCGACGTGCCGATGGCGGGATTGCCGTCCAGGGCGCCCTCGACGGTGCCGCCCAGGAAGGCGTTGTCCGCGGCGTCCACCGCGACCCCGAAGCCCTCCGTGTCGGAGCCCGCATTCCCGAGCTGCCGGGTCCACTGCCTCAGGCCCGTGTAGCGGTACTTCGTCAGGAAGGCCTCCCCGAAGCCCGTGGTCGGAGTCCCGTCGATGGACCCGCTCACGATGCCGGCCACGTAGATCTCCTCCCACGTCCGGTTCTGCGCGATGCCGTACCCCCAGGCTGCTCCGTTGGGCGCACCAATCTGCACCGACCAGAGCTTCGCTCCGTTCCAGTCCCTCGCCTGGAGGAAGGCGTCCATGCCGCCAACCGCCTGGGCGCCATCCAGCCCCAGCTGCGTCATGCCCGTGATGTACGTACGCCCGGCCGGGTCCCCCGCCATGTCATGCACCCGGGTGAAGCCCGCCGGCGAGCCGGTCGTCCGCGTCCACACGGACTGCGTCGCCGAATACGGTGCGGTGACGCAGTGGAGCAGCTCCAGCCGCCCGATTGAAATCACGACGATGCCGCTGCGCGTGTCGTTGTCGTCCGTGATGTGCACCCGGTAGCGCGTGTACGCGCCGGGCGTCGCCACCGTGTACTCGCGCCGCTCGTGGCCCGCCCAGTTGACCTGGTTCGTCCGCGTATCCAGCACCACCCAGGAGGAGCCGTTCCACCCCTCGAACGTCCAGTTCCTGGGCGCCCGCGAGGTGATGGAGCCGTTGGCGTAGTTGATGGCATAGCGGTTGACTGTCTTCGCCCCGTTGAACCACTGGTAGCCGAGCCACGCCGGCGTCTGGTTCTCCAGCGAGAGCCACAGCGACCCGGAGGCGTCGAACGCCTGCCAGGCCTCGTAGGACGTGCTGAAGACCCCGGAGCGCGTCACGCTGCCAGAGGGCGTGGTCGGCCCCGTCATCACCGGGACCAGGTTCTCACAGGCCAGCGCCTGCTCCTGGTCGCCGAGGGTGTCGGGGGCCTCGGAGACGGGGGACGGCTCACCGCCGCAGCCCGGCGCGGACGCCAGGGCGAGCGTGCCCGCCAGGAAGATGCTTCGAATGGGGTTCGGAACTCTCACGATGCCTCCTCGGATTTCGTGCGTGAATGCACGGAAACTCCGGGGGCTGGCCGTGCTCACGGAGCCCCCGGTGGCATCGGTGATACAGGCGCCCGCCCACACTCACGGTATCGAGGTGATGAAACAGCCGGAGCCGGTGACGAGACCGCCGCTAGAGGGGACGAACCTCGGCGAGCCCTGGAGTGGCCAGAGGGCCCTCACCACCTCGTACAACCCCGGTCACGAGCGGCACACGAAGATTACCGCGTGCGCTCGGCGGCCTCTTCGGCGGCCTCTTCGGCTGCTTCTTCGTCGCTGATGAACACGCCGTTTTCCATGCGACCGCGCTCTTCCAGGCGGTAGTAGGCGTTCTTGTCCTTTGCCATCGTTCCATCCTTCGTGACCAGTTCGAAGGTTTCGGGGTCGGCCCCCTCGAGAAGCCGGCCAATGCCATACACGAGCCTTCCGTCCGTCCCGTAATGGGAGCCAAGAAGCCGGAACTTCGAAGCATCGACACCCGGCAGGGCGCTGGCGCCGTAGAACACCGTGCCCTTGTCTTTCGACCAGTACCCGTTTCCGTTCAGGATCGTGAAGCTGTCACGGTCGGCACCATGGAGTCTTTTTTCATGGAAATAGATTCCATTCTTGTCTTCACCGTACCCGTGATTGCCCCTCCTCATTTCCTTGAAGGTCTCGGCGTCCGCCCCCTCCACCTCGGACAAGCCGATTCCCGCCACGTGATAAAAAACCCTTCCATTCTTGATTTCGTAGCTGTTGGTGAAAATGGAGACGAAGAAGCCACCCACGACAGCCATGACGACGACACCCACGAGGACCAGCACGCCCAGGGCCAGGAAAACGAACTTGATCAGACTCATGAGGCCCAACGTAGCCCGCGCCGCCGTCAGCTCGTAGCAAAACACGAGGCTCGGGAGCACGTCGCCGAGGCTGCCTGGCGGGTGACTGCAGTGGCGGTGGACCGCAACTCCGGCCATCGGGGTGTTTGTGCAATCGGGTTGCCCAGGTCGTCCGTGGCCGGCTGGGCGCGGCGGACCACGCGCTCGCGGGCTTCGGCTCGGCGGACCCGAGCGCTAGGTGGGCACTGAGGACTACGGTGGCGTGCACAGCAACTCGGGCATCCCCAGCCTGGCGTTCCAGTTGCTGGCCTCGGGCGGCCGTCACCCGAACTCCAAGACGGTGACGCAGGTGCCGGCGGTGGGCGTGGAGAAGGCCGCGCGCATCTTCTACAAGGCCAGCACGGACCTCTCCGGCGCCCAGGGCTCCACGAAGTACTTCTGCCTGGACGTGCCGGCGGGCAAATCCCCTGTGTTCAGGGTGTACGGTGGCCAGGGTGTTCTGTACATGTACGCGCGCATCGGCACGGCTCCGACGACCGAGTCGTACCACTGCAAGACGGCCTATAGCGGCCACGACGACTCGACGTGCAGCGTCGCCGCGCAGACGACCCACCAGCGCATCTACGTCATGCTGAGCGGCCACGAGTCCTACTTCAACGTCAGCCTCACCCCTCGCTACTGACAGGGCGTGCCCGCCAACCAGGGCGTATCGGCGGGAGAGGAGCCAGGTTGCGGGTGAGGGCTGGAGCGGAGGGGCCAAGGAGGGCCGCTGACGGGGGGGCCGCCCGAGCAGCGAGCCCTCGGCGCCCCGGGGGCCTCCACACTACGCAACGGTGTAGACATACTGGTTCATGAGCGAAGCTCGAGGGGGGTTAGGGTGCGTGACTGAGGCGCTGCCGTCGAGTGCGCGTGCGCACGCCCAGGCGGCGTACGCCGTCCGCTTCGAGTGGGGCCCCACCGGCGCCGCCGCCGTGGCCGACGGGGCGGACGTCACGGTCGTGGTGGACGTGCTCTCCTTCACCACCACTGTGTGCGTTGCCGTCGAGCGCGGGATGACGGTGCTGCCGTTCCGCTGGCGGGACGAGCGCGCGGCGGAGTACGCCGCCGAGCGGGAGGCGACACTCGCCCTCGGGCGGCACGAGGCCCGAGCCGCGCAGCAGGCCGGCCGAGCCAACGCCGTCAGCCTGTCGCCGGTGGCGATCGCCGAGAGCCAGGGCATCGCCCGGCTCGTGCTTCCCTCGCCCAATGGTTCCTCGCTCTGCTTCGCGCTTGCCGACTCCGGTGTCGCCGTCGTGGCCGCCTGCCTGCGCAACCGGTCCGCGGTGGCCGCCTGGCTCGCCCCGCAGGTGACGGCCGGCCGGCGACTCGCGGTCGTGGCGGCGGGCGAGCGGTGGCCCGACGGCTCACTCCGCCCGGCGATCGAGGACCTGTGGGGCGCCGGCGCGGTGCTGGCCGCCCTCGTGGACCTCGGCCACAGCCGGCTGAGCCCCGAGGCAACCGTCGCCGAGCAGGCGTTCCGCGCCGTGGCGGACCGGCTGCCCGCGGCGATGGAGTCGTGTGCGAGCGGGCGCGAGCTCGCGGCTGCGGGCTTCGGCGAGGACGTGGAGGTCGCCGCCCAGCTCGATGCGAGCCCCGTCGTACCGCTGCTGGGACGCGAGGGGTTCGCAGATGCCCGGAGTTAGGGTCCGGGGCCCCTGGCTCGCTCAGCGGCTCTTGACGGACAGGTTGCTGGCGCCGCCCATCACCTCGAAGTCGTACCGGTCCGCCGCGAGCTTGTAGCCCGGGGTCTCCAGGCTCGTCTGCCCACCGACGGCGCCCAGGTACTGCTCGTTGAAGGCCAGCGCGCTCACGCCGCCCTTCGCCTGCAGCCGGGCAGCCGCCTTCGCGGGGATGGTGAAGGTGACGTCGCTGGCGCCACCCACGACGCGGACGGGGACGATGCCCGACGGCGGCGGCAGCGCCATGGTCACCTGGCTGGCGCCTGACAACAGCTCGAGCGACTCGAGCCGCAGCTCTCGCAGGTCCGCATCCAGCTTGGACGCTCCGCCCTTCAGCTCGATCTTCCAGGAGATGGAGCCATTGAGCTGGATGTCCGCGGCCACCTTGCGCCAGTCGAGCAGCGAAAAGCGCGGGTACTGGATGGAGACGGTGCCCGCCTCCTCGCGCACGCTCGGCGCCCGTCCCTCGAAGCGCGCAGTGTAGAGCTCCGACATACCCGGGTTCGCCCGGAGCGTGACGGCCGAGGCGCCCGAGGCGAACTTCAGACGCGCGCTCGTCAGCGCTCCCAGTGGGCTGGAGAACACCCCGGTCGCGCCAGGCCCTCGAGTGCCAGAGGCGGAGCGCATGCTCGCCATGTCCTCCCGCATCATCGCCGCGCTCCGGTGGAGGAAGTCCCGGATGACGCCGAGCTGCTCGTCCGAGTAGCTCGAGATCAGCTGCTTCAGGGCGTCTCGCGAGCTCTGGAACACCGCATCGAAGGCGTCCTCCTTCTCGCGCGCCGACTCGATGATGACGTGCCGCCGATCCTTGGGATCGCGCACGCGCCGGACCCATCCGCCCTTCTCCAACCGGTCGATGAGCCCGGTGATGGCCCCGGACGTCAGCCCTGTCAGCTCGGCCAGCTTCCCCGCCGTCGTGGCGCCGGTGCGCTCCAGGATGCTCAGGCACTTCAGGTCGGTCTGCGTGATGCCCAACGCGTCCGCCATCGCCTGGCTGAAGAGGAAGTCCTGGTCGCTGAAGTCCCTCAGCTCACGCACCAGCGCCTCCAGCCGCTCCTCTTCCTTCGCTTGCCCGCTTGACATGACACGCCCGTCCTCTTAGCTTCTAGACATCTTAGTCACTAAGACATCTCCCCGGTAAACATTCCGGACCGAAAGCCTCCAAGAGATTACACAGAACCACTCTCCAAGAGAATCGATATATAACCCAATGAATCCGTCTAGTTACGAAGAGCCGGTGTCAGGTGAGGCCCACATCCCCCATGAGGGAGTGCCTCCCGGGCCGGGTACGCAGGTTCAGCACATGTCCGCGCCGCTGGGGACGACGCGGCGGGGCCGGCCACCTCACCGTCGACACGCGCTGAGCCTCCCCCACCCTTCCATCCCTTAACCCCGCGACACGCTCGCGACGCTCAGGCCCTTCTCCCCATGTCACCCTCTTCAGAGCCCATCGTCTCCATCAATGAAGTCACCAAGAACTACCACCTGGGCAAGGTGGTGGTGCCCGCGCTGCGCGGCGTCTCGCTCCAGGTGCACAAGGGAGAGTTCATCTCCATCGCCGGCCCGTCCGGCAGCGGCAAGACGACGCTGCTCAACCTCATCGGCTGCGTGGACACCGCCACCAGCGGCGTGGTGAGCGTGGCCGGCCAGGACACCAAGCTGCTCAGCGAGCGGCAGCTCACCAACCTGCGCCTGAACACCATTGGCTTCATCTTCCAGAGCTTCAACCTCGTCTCCGTGCTCAGCGTCTTCCAGAACGTGGAGTTTCCCCTGCTGCTCCAGCGCAAGCTGGACAAGGCACAGCGGCGCGAGCGGGTGATGCAGCTGCTGGAGCAGGTGGGCCTGGCCAGCCACGCGAAGCACCGCCCCAACGAGCTGTCCGGCGGCCAGCGCCAGCGCGTCGCCGTGGCGCGCGCCCTGGTCACCCGGCCCCAGCTCATCCTCGCGGACGAGCCCACCGCCAACCTGGACTCGGTGACGGGCCAGCACATCATCGACCTGATGAAGGAGCTCAACCAGAAGGAGGGCACCACCTTCATCTTCT